>DATEZY010000236.1:0-2255 GCA_035255085.1 Azospira sp.
GGGTTGGAGAAGCGGGAATAGACGTTGCCCTCCTCCGCGCCGGAGAAGCGGGCGGCGGCCTGGGCGGCGCTTTCGAAGACGAAGCTGGAGGTGAGGTAGAGGGCCTCGGAATGTTCGTTGAACTGGCTGCGTTCCTGGCCGGCACGCACGGCCAGGGTTTCCAGTTGCCAATCGGTATTGCGGTCGATGCTCATGGGGGCTTCCTTAATGACCAAGCCCGTTCGGGTAGGGACCGGAACGGGCTTGTTTGTTTTTATTCAATACTCCGGTGGACTCAGCGCTCGGCGTCGCTGCCCATCAGATTCAGGTCCAGCTGCTGGGTGGCGTTGTTGTCATCCTCGGTACTGGACTTGCCCTTGCCGCCCCGGCCGTTTTCCACACGATCCAGGTACTCCGGGGTGATATCGCCGGTGATGTACTTGCCGTCGAAGCAGGAGGTATCGAAGCAGGTCAGTTCCGGGTTGATGGCGGTGACAGCGGCCTTGAGAGCATCCAGGTTCTGGTACACCAGGGCATCGGCACCGATTTCCTTGGCGATCTCGTCGTCGGTACGGCCAGTGGCGATAAGCTCGCCCCGGGTCGGCATGTCGATGCCGTACACGTTGGGGTAACGCACGGGAGGCGCAGCAGAGGCGAAATACACCTTGAGGGCACCGGCGGCTCGGGCCATTTCCACAATCTCCCGGCTGGTGGTACCGCGCACGATGGAGTCGTCCACCAGCAGCACCCGCTTGCCCTTGAATTCGTGGGAGACGGTATTGAGCTTCTGGCGCACGCTCTTCTTGCGGGTGGATTGGCCCGGCATGATGAAGGTGCGGCCGATGTAGCGGTTCTTCACGAAACCTTCCCGGTAGGGAATATTCAGGGCCTGGGCCAACTGCATGGCGGAGGGCCGGGAGGAATCGGGAATGGGGATGACCACGTCGATGTCGGCAGGGTTGATCACCTCCTTCACCTTGTCGGCCAGGAATTCGCCCATGCGCAGCCGGGTTTCATAGACGGACACACCGTCCATGAGGGAATCGGGGCGGGCCAGGTACACGTATTCGAAAATACAGGGAGCGTACACCGGCTTGTCGGCACACTGGCGGCTGGAGAGATTGCGCTCCAGGTCGATGAACACTGCCTCACCCGGGGCGATGTCGCGCATCACCTCGAAGCCCAGGGTATCCAGGGTCACGGACTCGGAGGAGATCAGGTATTCGTAACCGCCCGTTTCCCCGTCCGCCTCGCCCGGCACCGGATTGCGGCCCATCACCAGGGGGCGGATGCCGAAGGGGTCGCGGAAGGCGAGGAGGCCGTAGCCGGCGATCATGGCCACCACGGCATAGGCGCCGCGCACCCGGCGATGCACACCGGCGACAGCGCGGAAAATGGTTTCCGCATCCAGGCGCACGCCCTTGGCGGCGGCCTGCAGTTCGTGGGCCAGGACGTTGAGCAGCACCTCGGAATCCGAGTTGGTGTTCACATGGCGCAGGTCCTGCACGAACATCTGTTCCTTCAAGGCCTCGGCATTGGTGAGGTTGCCGTTGTGGGCCAGAGTCAGGCCGAAGGGGGAGTTCACGTAGAAGGGCTGGGCCTCGGCGAAGTTCCAGGCGGAACCGGCGGTAGGGTAGCGGCAGTGGCCGATGCCCCAGTTGCCGGGCAGGGCCCGCATGTTGCGGGTACGGAACACGTCGCGCACCAGGCCTGGGCCCTTGTGCATGTGGAAGGTGTTGCCTTCCGCCGTGGCGATGCCCGCGGCGTCCTGACCCCGGTGCTGGAGCACCATCAGGCCGTCGTAAAGCAGCTGGTTAACCGGCGTGGTTGCAACAACCCCGAGAATACCGCACATAATCTTCCACCTATCTGAAACGAATACGTTTTGCCACGTCCTGGGGCATCCAGGGCTTGGCCATCAGCACGGCGGTTTCGAACGCCGGTGCCAATTGGGCGTGTGCCCACCACTCACTTCGGGGCAGGGAGGTCATGCCGCCGGCGGCGATGAGCAGGAAAACGATCAACGCCCCCCGCGCCACGCCGAAAACCACCCCCAGCAGCCGATCCGCCACCCCCAGGCCCAGGGCCTTCAACATGCCGCGCACTGCCAGCCGCAACAGGGCCAGGAGGAGCAGCACGCCGACAAAGACCAGGATGTAGCCTGCCACCAGGCGCCACACCGGATCGGCGATGACACCCGAAAGAAAAACCTTGCTCGCTTCCGGCCCGAAGGCCCGGGCGGCGAAAAAGCCGAGTACCCAGGCCAACAGGGCGAT
>DATEZY010000237.1:0-23325 GCA_035255085.1 Azospira sp.
GACATCGCCATGATTGGCACCGCTGATGCTTTGCACCGTCACCCGATAGCCCATGCGGCGAAAATTGTTCGCCCAGTCCTCGGCCGCATCGTAAGACGACAGCCAGGGCCCAACCTCGCTAATCCACTTACCGTGATGATCCATCCATTTCGTGACAACGCGATGCACCGGCCTTACCTTCCCTGGTCTGCGATTTCTGCGCCCAGGGCACCTGGACACCGCGCAGAAAGATACGGCAAGACGGGGCTTCTGCCCGCTAGGCAATCTACTAGGTAGACAGAGCGACTTTAAGGATCTGGTCTGCGGATCGACGCTGCCAGCGGTCTGGCTGGAAAGCGGCTGGCGGCGCCCCATCACGGGTTGCGCCATTGCCCGTCGGCAAAGAAAAACCCGCCAGGGTGGCGGGTTCAGTCCTGCAGCGCTGAAAAAGTCCCCGGCCATTTCGGCCGGGGGAACCTGTCAACGCGGTGAGAACAACTTACTTGGCGGCAGGAGCGGCTTCGCTCTTCACTTCGGCCTTCTTGGCCTTGGCGTGATGCTTCACCATCTTCTTGGCCGGCTTGGCAGCTTCGGTGGTACCAGTCTCGGTCTTGGCCGGAGCGCTAGCGGCAGGAGCTTCCACCTTCTTCTCGGCAGCAGCCGGAGCCGGTGCAGTCACCTTGGCGGCCGGAGCAGCAGGAGTGGCAGGGGCAGCGGCGCCCTGGGCAAAAGCGGTGGAAGCAAAGCCAGCAGCAACAGCCAGAGCGATGAAGGTCTTGGTAACTTGCATTTTGTATCTCCTTGAGTCGTTTTTACGTCGATTGTTTGGTCGGTGGTCGGTGCTGACGTTTTTCGCAGCGCCTTGGAGCAAATAACGCGACGGCTGACTCAGAGGATGTCAGTAGCTGTGTAAGGCTTGGTAACGCTGTGTAACTCGCGGGGAGGGCTTCTGGGAGGGGTGCCGGGAGCGGAGCCAGGAGGGTCGGCAGGGGGCGGGGCATGGACCATGGCAACCCCCTCCTTCTCCGGGGGAAAAGGGAGTGCGGGGAGTGCAGGGAGCACGAAGGCAGCCCTAAGGTGCCGCCTCAGGCGGCGGTGCAGCGCTCGCGCCAGGCATCCAAGGCCTCGCGTTTGATGAATGTCTCCAGGCGATTGAAGTTGCCCGGGAGTTGCCGGCCATCCCATTGCTCGGTGGCCCAGCGTTTGATGTCGGCTTCCAGCTCGCCCCGTTCAATGGCCCGGGCGAGCATGACCTCGGCGTCGTGAGTCGACAGCGCCGCCGTCGCCATCAGCTGGGCGGCCTCATGGAGGCTAAGGGTGGTTTTCACTGGCTGGCTTTCCATGATCGGCTCCAGTCTCTTGCAGTGGGAAGATGCAGTCGTTTTCTGCCGCATTGCCTGTGGGCCGGATCAGCCCGGGCTTGCGGCTTCCTGCTTCAATTGTAGGCCGTCCCTGAGGGCGGTGGGGGTGGAAACGAGGCGGCGCCGGCCGATCGTGGCGCATAATTACAGGTTTTTCATCCTGGCTGGACGTTCTGGATCCGACGTCACTCGCTCATCCGGCGACTCAGCCCCCGGGATGCTGATTTTTTGTCACGGGCAGCAGGCAAGGTCTTGTTGCCAAACCCAAGGGAGATGTTCCAGCAATGCACTGGCACGATTTCAAACACAACTACCTGGTGCACTTCTGGGCACCAGTGCCCGCCGTCATTGCCGCTGGCGTGCTCTCGGCCTATTACTTCGGCATCACCGGGACCTTTTGGGCGGTGACCGGTGAATTCACCCGCTGGGGCGGGCACCTGCTGCAGCTGTTGGGCTATCACCCGGAAACCTGGGGCTATTTCAAGGTAATCCACCTGGACGGCACCCCGCTCGACCGCATCGACGGCGTGATGATCCTCGGCATGTTCGCCGGCTGCCTGGCCGCCGCCCTATGGGCCAACAACGTCAAGCTGCGCATGCCCCAGCATCGCATCCGCATTGCCCAGGCCGTCGCCGGCGGCATCATTGCCGGCTTTGGCGCCCGGCTGGCGATGGGCTGCAATCTGGCTGCGTTCTTTACCGGCATCCCCCAGTTTTCCCTGCATGCCTGGTTCTTCGCCCTGGCCACGGCGGCCGGTTCCTGGTTCGGCGCGCGCTTTACTATGCTGCCCCTGTTCCGTATTCCGGTGAAGCTGCAGAAGGTATCGGCAGCCCACCCCCTGAGCCAAAGCGCCACCCAGGCCGCCCAGCGCTTCCGCCTGGGCATGCTGGTGTTCGCCGCCTTCGCCGCCTGGGCCGTCGCCAAGATCTTCTCCGCGCCCAAGCTGGGGCTGGCTGCCCTGTTCGGCCTGGCTTTCGGCCTGATCATCGAACGTGCCCAGGTATGCTTCACCTCGGCCTTCCGCGACCTCTGGATCACCGGCCGCACCCAGATGGCCAAAGCCATCCTCATCGGCATGGCGGTCAGCACCATCGGCGTGTATAGCTACACCCAGCTGGGCGTGCCGCCCAAAATCCTGTGGGCCGGCCCCAACGCGGTGATCGGCGGGGTGCTGTTCGGCTTTGGCATCGTCCTGGCAGGCGGCTGCGAAACCGGTTGGATGTACCGGGCCGTGGAAGGCCAGGTGCATTACTGGTGGGTGGGTTTGGGCAACATCATCGGCGCCACCCTGCTGGCGGCCTGGTGGGATGACCTGGCACCGGCCCTGGCCACCAGCTACGGCAAAGTGAATCTGTTGGAAGTATTCGGCCCCCAAGGCGGCCTGATCGTGACCTACGGGCTGCTGGCCGCTGCGCTGCTCGCCGTCCTGGGCTGGGAACGCCGTTTCTTCGCCCGCAAGGCTCAACTCACCGAATTGTCGAAGGAAGCCGCATGAGCAAGCCCGCCTACGTCCCCACCTATCGCCTGGACATGATGGGCGAGCCCTGCCCCTATCCGGCGGTGGCCACGCTGGAAGCCATGCCCCAATTGCAGCCGGGTGAGATCCTTGAAGTGGTGACCGATTGCCCCCAGTCGATCAACAACATCCCCCTGGATGCACGCAACCATGGCTACGAAGTCCTGGAAATCCAGCAGGATGGCCCAACCATCCGCTACCTGATCCGCCGCTAAACGGGGCGCCCGGTGCGCTCAGAAAGTGCGCCGCCCCAAAAATTGGTGCCACCATGGAGAAAGAAGATGCAAAAAATCCTGATCATCGTGCATGCCCCTCCTTATGGCAGCGAGCGCTGCCTGTCCGCCCTGCGCCTGGCGACCGCCCTGGCCGGCCGTGAAAGCGACCGTCCCCAGGTCCGGCTGTTCCTGATGTCCGACGCGACGGTCATGGGCCTACCCAATCAGGTGGACGGCAGCGGCAACGGACTGCAGGGCATGGTCGAACAGTTGGTGAAGGAAGGCGTGGCCATCAAGCTGTGCCGCACCTGCGCCCTGGCCCGGGGTCTGGCCGAGGTTCCCCTGATTCCCGGCGTCAGCATCGGCACCCTGCCGGAACTGGCTGAGTGGACCCTGGAAGCCGACAAGGTCATCACCTTCTGACTTGTCGCGATAACCCAGCTACTGGCCTGCGGTTCCCCCCTGCGAGCCAGGGGGACGCAACGGGCAGACTACCCGAGCCCGCCAATGAAAAAAGCCCTGAGTCATCAGGGCTTTTTTTGAATCGATGGTGGAGAGGAGGAGGATCGAACTCCCGACCTTCGCATTGCGAACGCGACGCTCTCCCAACTGAGCTACCTCCCCACACGGCGCCACGGATTATAACAACTCCCGCTAGGCTGTCAAAAAACAGCCCCCTGGCGCTTAACCCAAACGGAAGTAGCTGACCGTCTGGCGCAACTGGTCTGCCAGGCTTTCCAGTTGCTGGGCGGCGTCGGCATTGTTCTGCATGGTGGCGTTGGTTTCTTCGGCCATGGAGGCGATGTGCTCCACATGCTTGGCAATGTCGGTGGCGGTCGTTGCCTGCTCGGTGGTGGCCAGGGCCACGTCCCGCACCTTGGCCAGGGAATCCAGGGCCTGGCGATGGATTTCGTCGAGCATGGAAGTCGCCTGATTGGCCAGCTCCAGGCCCTTCTCCACCTGGGGACCGGCATTTTCCATGGCATGCACGGCCGTCTGGGTTTCGGACTGGATGGCGTCGATCATGCGGGAAATTTCGGTGGTGGCCTGGGCGGTGCGCTCGGCCAGCTTGCGCACCTCGTCGGCCACCACGGCAAAGCCCCGGCCCTGCTCACCGGCCCGGGCCGCCTCGATGGCGGCGTTCAAGGCCAGCAGGTTGGTCTGGTCGGCGATTTCCTTGATCACGTTGGCGATGCCGCCGATTTCCAGGGAGCGTTGCTGCAATAGGCGGATCTGCTCGGAGGAGGTGGCCACGGTGGAGGAAATGACCTCGATCTCCCGGGCCGCATTTTTCACCAGGCCGGCCCCCTCTTCCGCCAGGTTGGCGGTCTGGCTGGAATTGGTTTCGGTCTGGCGGGCGATCTCGGAAACCTCGCTGATGCTCACCGTCATCTGTTCGATGGAGGCGGCGGTGGCGGCGGTGGACTGGGCCTGGTTGTGGGCCGCCACGCTGGTTTCCCGGGCGGCGACGGCAACCCCCTCGGCACCGCTGGAAAGGGTGCTGGCCATGTCGTTGATGTCCCGGAACATGCTGGAAAGCTTGTTCTGCATGCCGCCCATGGCCGCCAGCATGCTGGACTCGGCCGCGGTGCGAACCGGGTGGGCCAGGTCGCCCTCGGCGATACGGGTCACCACATCCACGGCATAGGCAGGTTCGCCGCCCAACTGGCGCAGGATGCTGCGGTTGATCAGCCAGGAGATGGTGGACAGCACGCCCAGCACCACCACGACCATGATGCCGAAAATGGTGGCCTGCTGGCGGAACACCGCATCCACGTCATCCACGTAGATGCCGGAACCGATTACCCAGCCCCAGGGAGCGAAACCGGCCACATAAGAAATCTTCGGGGCCGGCTGGTCGGAACCGGGCTTGGGCCACTTGTAGTCCACATAGCCGCTGCCGTGGTCCTTCACCTCCTGGACCATCGCCACGAACAGGGCCTTGCCATCCGCGTCCTTGACGGCGCTCTGGGCCTGGCCTTCCATGGCCGGCTTGATCGGGTGCATGAGCATGACCGTGTTGAGGTCATTGACCCAGAAGTATTCGGTCTTGTCGTAGCGGGTATTGCGCAGGGCGTCCATGGCCATGCGCTTGGCGTCATCTTCGGCCAGCTTGCCGGCCTGGACCTGCTTGTGGAAATAATCCACCACCCCCACGGCCGACTCGACCACGTTGCGCGTCTTCAGGCGCCGGTCTTCCATCAGGTTGTCGCGCAGCACATAGAGGGAAAGAATTCCCACCGCCAGGAGCCCGATGACCACCCCGGCAAAATAGATAAACAGACGGGTACGTACCGTCAGTCGCTCAAAATTGAACATGGAAACTCCCTCTGCTTGCGGTCGCTTCGATGTGACCGTTCTCAATAACCGGGGAAGGGGCTCCCCGGAAAAGTTTCAAATTTTTTACATACTCCCAGAAGCCTTGCCCGGGGGCAATAAGCACAAGGCTATGCGGTGCCTTCGCCGGAACCAACGGCGGCCCGGCGCAGGCGGTCGGCCACGGCCACCCAGGCCGGGTCGTCAGGGATCGCCTCGACGACGATGGTGTCTGCCCCCACCTGGTCCAGGGAACGCAGGGTGGCGTAGAAGGCGTGGGCATAGCCGGCGGGATCGGCGGGCAGCATCTTCCACACGTGGGGCATGCCGGCATGGGGAGGCTGGCTGTGGCAGATGACGCCGCAGAAGCCGCCGCGATGGCGAATCACGTTGAGGAAGTCGAGCAGGCGCTCCCGGGACACCACCTTGAGGCGGGTGCGGGGCGCATAGTGGGCTTCCAGGGTACCGGAGGCCCGGGGCACGGCGCCCTGGGGCCGCTCGGGACGCAGACCGATAACGCTCTCGATCTGCTCCGGGGTGATGTGGCCGGGACGCAGGAGCCGGGGCGTGCCGCTGGAGAGGTCGATGATGGTGGATTCGATGCCCACCGGGCAGGGGCCGCCATCCAGGATCAGGGGCACGCTGGCCCCCAGTTCGTCGGCCACGTGCTTTGCGGCGGTGGGGCTGATACGGCCGAAGCGGTTGGCAGATGGGGCGGCCACGCCGCCGCTGCCGCCGGCCCGGGCGAAGGCCCGCAGCAGTTCCAGGGCCACCGGATGGCCAGGCACCCGCAGGCCCACCGTATCCTGGCCACCGGTGACGGCGTCGGGCACCCAGGGCTGCTTCTTCAGGATCAGGGTCAGGGGGCCGGGCCAGAAGGCCTCGGCCAGCTCCCAGGCCATCTCCGGAATGTCGATGGCCCAGCGTTCCAGCCAGTCATGGCCGGGCAGATGGACGATCAGGGGATGGTCGGCGGGGCGCCCCTTGGCGGCGAAAATCTTGGCCACCGCCGCGGCATTGGCAGCGTCGGCACCGAGGCCATAGACGGTCTCGGTAGGGATGGCCACCAGTTCCCCCGCCTGCAGCAGCGCCACCGCCCGATCGATATCGGCGGTAGAGGGCGGGCAGGCGGAAATGGAGGCCTCCATGGCGGCGCCTTATTCGTCCCGGATGCCGATGGCAGCGCGGGCCGCCAGGGCGGTTTCCAGCACCTTGGCCGGGTCCTCGCCGATGACGGTGAAGTGGCCCATCTTGCGCCCGGGGCGGGCGTGGTGCTTGCCGTAGAGGTGCAGCTTCAGGTTGGGTACGGCGTAGAGCTTGGACCAGTCCGGCTCCCGGTAATGCTCGGCGCCGTCCTTCTGCTCGTACCAGATGTCGCCCAGGATATTCACCATGACCGCGGCGCTGTGGGCCCGGGCCTCGCCCAGTGGCTGGCCGCAGAGGGCCCGCACCTGCTGCTCGAACTGGTCGGTGACGCAGGCATCCAGGGTGTAGTGGCCGCTGTTGTGGGGCCGGGGCGCCATTTCATTGACCACCAGCTGGCCGCGGGAAATGAAGAACTCCACCCCCAGGGTGCCGATGTAGCCCAGCTTCTCGGCGATGCGCTCGGCGATTTCCTGGGCGCTGTCGGCGGTGCAGGCCGACGCCCGGGCGGGGACGATGGAGACGTCCAGGATGCCCTTGCGGTGCTGATTCTCGCCCACGGGGAAGCAGGCCACCTGGCCGTTTTCGTCCCGGGCCAGGACCACGGAAACCTCGTAGTCCAGGGTCAGTTTCTGCTCCAGCACGCAGACTTCGCCCTTGAAGGCGCGGAAGGCCGCCAGGGCCTCTTCCCGGCTATTGACCACAGCCTGGCCCTTGCCGTCGTAGCCAAAGCGGGCGACCTTGAGGATGCCCGGGAAGAGCGCGGCATTAGCCGCTTCCAGGTCGGCCTCGCTGCGGATGGCAGCGAAGGGACCATGGGGCAGGCCGTTATCCTTGAGGAAGGTCTTTTCGGCGATACGGTTCTGGCAAACGGAGACGGCGGCAGCCGCTGGCCGCACCGGCAGGAACTTGGCCAGGTAGTCCAGGGTATCGGCCGGGACGTTCTCGAATTCAGTGGTGATGGCGGCACAGCCCTGGGCCAGCTCGTCCAGGGCGGCATAGTCGTCGTAGGCCGCCTGCAGGTGGCGCTCGGCGATCTGGCCGGCGGGGCTGTGGGGGTCCGGGTCCAGGACCCAGACCTGGTAGCCCATCTCATGGGCAGCGGTGACGAAGAAGCGGCCGAGCTGGCCGCCGCCGAGCATGCCGAGGGTCGCGGGGGGCAGGATCATGGCCATGGCGCTGTTGTCTCCGCTCAAACTTCCGGCAGCTTCATGGCCAGGACCTTGGCGCTCTGGGCCTGGCGGAAGTTGGCCAGCTTCTCGGCCAACTCGCTGTCCTGGGTGGCCAGTTGGGCCACGGCGAACAGGGCCGCGTTGGCGGCGCCGGCCTCGCCGATGGCGAAGGTGGCCACGGGGATGCCCTTGGGCATCTGCACGATGGAGTAGAGGGAATCCTGGCCGGAGAGGTGCTTGGAGGGCACGGGCACGCCCAGGATCGGCACGATGGTCTTGGAAGCGAGCATGCCCGGCAGATGGGCGGCGCCACCGGCGCCAGCGATGATGGCCTTGAGGCCCCGGCCGGCAGCCTCGGCAGCGTAGGAGAAGAGCAGATCCGGGGTGCGGTGGGCGGAAACGACGCGGCACTCGAAGGGCACGCCGAATTCCTTGAGCATGACGGCGGCAGCCTGCATCACGGGCCAGTCGGAGTCGGAACCCATGACGATGCCGACGACGGGTTGCTTGGGCTGGGTCATTGCTGCGCCTTTCGCTCGGCGGCCTCGATGGTGTTGGCCAGGAGCATGGTGATGGTCATGGGGCCGACGCCACCGGGCACCGGAGTGATCAAGGAAGCGGCTTCCTTGCAGGAATCGAAATCCACGTCGCCGCACAGTTTGCCGTCGGCGGTACGGTTGATGCCCACGTCGATGACTACGGCACCGGGCTTGATCATGTCGCCGGTGATCATCTTCGGCCGGCCAACGGCAGCCACCAGGATGTCGGCGCGGCGGGTGTGGAACTTGAGGTCAGCGGTCTGGGAATGGCAGACGGTGACGGTCGCCCCCTGGGACAGGAGCAGCATGGCCATGGGCTTGCCAACGATATTGGAACGGCCCACCACCACGGCTTCCTTGCCCTTCAGGCTGACGCCGCCCTTTTCCAGCATTTTCATGACGCCGTAGGGGGTGCAGGGGATGAAGCGGGGATTGCCCTGCATCAGGGCGCCCACGTTCTCGGCGTGGAAGCCATCCACGTCCTTCTCGGCGGCGATGGCTTCGAGCACGGCGTCGGAATCGAACTGGGGCGGCAGGGGCAGTTGCACCAGGATGCCGTGGATTTTCGGATCGGCGTTGAGTTCGGCGATCTTGTCCAGCACCACCTGGGGCGCCACGTCCTTGGCGTAGGTGATTTTCTCGGAGTACATGCCCACCTTCTCGCAGGCATTCACCTTGTTGCGCACGTAAACCTGGGAAGCGGGGTCTTCCCCCACCAGGATCACCACCAGGCCGGGGCGCATGCCCTTGGCCGTCAGGGCTTCGACACGGGACTGAAAACTGGTGCGCAGTTCCTGGGCCAGCGCGTTGCCGTCGAGAATTTGAGCCGTCATGGTTGTTCCGTCTGCCAAAAAAGAAAAGGGGAAAGGCGAGGGCCTTTCCCTTTGAATTGGTGCAATTTTATCAGAATTTAGGCGACAGCCGAACTTGCCGCCCCCGGGGCTGCCCAACGGCGGCTCCGGCCCACGTCCGCGGTCCAGGGAAGGCTCGACAAAACAGAGCGCAAGGGGTGACCGATGCTAGCGGCGCGGCGCCGCCAGGCCTTGACCCATGTCAAACAGCTCCGGCATGGATCACTGAAAGCCAGGCATTTCTGGCGCTCAATGGGAAACAGGCGGAAAAGCGGCTCGAGCAGTGGATACACCTAGTGCCCAAGATGGCGCTTTATCTATTACCATGGTGATACAAAAATCAGAAGTACGCGGAGGAGAGACTAGATGAACGCCTTTTGGCAGCTGTACGAAACGGTGGAGAAGACCTTCTGGAATTCCCTATCGAAGAAACTGGGCAGCTTTTTGCTGCTTTTTTTTATCGATCTGTTCTACCTGGGGGTCTATAGCCACCAGAAGAGCGAAATCCAGACCATGCTCGCCGCCGGTAATGTCTCGCCGGAAGTGGCGGGCAAGATCATGGGCAGCCTGGAGACCGGGCTCTACGCCATGCTCTGCCTCACCGCCCTGGCCCTGGTGCTCAACATCAGCCAGATCCTCTACATGCGCCACCTGATCGTGCGGCCGGTGCGGGTGATCACCAACATCTTCAACGAAATCGCCCGGGGCGAAGGGGACTTCTCCCGGGACCTGCCCCTCACCACCCATGACGAGCTGCGGGAGCTTTCCCAGAGCTATAACCGCTTCGCCGACAAGATGCGGCAGATCATCAGCGAAGTGCGCAAGATGTCGGTGAATATCGCCCGGGATGCAGTCCAGGTGAAGAGCCGGGTGGAAGAGTCGAGCAAGAGCGCCCGGGAACAGGGGCAGCTGACGGAGGTGGTATTCACCGCCAGCACCGAGGCCACCCGGGCCATCGACGAGGTGTCCGCCAGCACCCATACCATCTCCACCTCCACCAGCGGCAACCTGGAAATCGCCCGGGACTCCCTGGCGGAAATGCAGGACATCGCCGGCAAGATCAACGCCGTCAGCGACAAGGTGCTGCGCTTCAACCACACCGTGGACGAACTCTCCCGCCGCTCCGAGAGCGTCAAGCAGATAGCCGCCCTGATCCGGGAAGTGGCCGACCAGACCAACCTGCTGGCCCTTAACGCGGCCATCGAGGCGGCCCGGGCCGGAGAGGCCGGGCGCGGCTTCGCCGTGGTGGCGGACGAGGTGCGCAAGCTGGCAGAACGGGTGAACAAGGCCACGGCGGAAATCGCCGGCAACATCAGCGGCATGATCGAACTGGTGAGCAACACCCGGGCGGAAAACGAGGAAATCAACGCCGACGTGCTGCAGACCCGGGAAGTGGTGGGGCGCTCCGCCAGCCAGTTCAGCCACATGGTGGGCGAATTCGAGCGCACCAGCGAGCAGTTGCTGCAGATCGCCTCGGCCATGGAGGAGCTCTCCGCCACCAACGGCCAGGTGCACGACAACGTGAACGGCATCCACACCCTCTCCGGCCAGGTGGCCACCCACATGACGGAGTCGGAAGAGCGCACCCTGGAGCTGGCGACGGCCACCGAGGCGGTGCAGGAACTGGTGTCCCGCTTCAAGATCGGCAAGGGGGCCTTCGACTACGCCGTGGATCGGGTGCGCCGCTTCCGGGACGAGGTCCAGACCCAGCTCGAAGGCATCCAGCGCAGTGGCCTGGACATCTTCGACCGGCACTACCAGCCCATTGCCGACACCAACCCGCCGAAGTTCAAGGTGAGCTGGGGCGAGGCCTATACCCGGGCCTGCCAGCAAGCGCTGGAAAGCTGCCTGCGGGACATTCCCGGCTGCGCCTTCGCCGTCGGCATGACCAACGACAGCTATCTCTCGGCCCACAACCTCAAGTATTCCCAGCCCCTCACCGGCAACTACGAGAAGGACCTGGTGGGCAACCGTACCTGCCGCAAGTTCGACCGCCCCTCGGAACTGCGCGCGGCCCGCAACACCGAGCCCATGCTGCTGCAGACCTACCAGCGGGACACCGGGGAAATCCTGTGCGACATCGCCATGCCCATCCTGGTGGGTGGCCGTCACTGGGGCAATGTGCGGGTGGGGGTCTCGGCCGACGCCCTGCTGAGCATGTAAGCAAGCCAGGGGGCAGGGGAACCGCCCTTCCCTCACCCACTCCCCGCCTAGCGCAACGTGAACAGGTATTTCCGCGCCGGGGCGGGGGCCTCGGCCGGGGGCTGCGCCTCATCCAGATCCATGGCCTGGCGCAGCCGGCCGGCCAGCTCCACCAGCTCGTCATGGCCCGACCCCTGGGCCAGGTCCGCCACCAGCCGGGCATAGTCCTTGTTCACCCGGAGATAATCCACGTCGGTGATGCGGTTCAGGGTGCGCCGCATGAGCACGTGGATGCGCCCCAGCAGGGCAAAGATTTCACTTTCGCTCGCCATCTCCGCCTCCTACTCCAGCTGTTCCCCGTGCTGGGAAATATCCAGGCCTTCCCGTTCTTCGTCCTCGCTCGCCCGCAGCCCCACCAGCAGGCTCACCACCACCAGCACCGCCGTCGTCGCCACGGCGCTGAAAGCGACGGTGGCACCCAGGCCGAGGAACTGTTTGAACACGTTGCCCCGCACCCCGCCGATGGCCGGGCTGGCAAAGAGACCAGTGAGAAGGGCGCCGACCACGCCGCCCACGGCATGGATGCCGAACACGTCCAGGGAATCGTCGTAGCCGAACAGGCGCTTCAGGCCGGTGGCCCCCAGGTAGCAGGCCACCCCGCCGGCAACGCCGATGAGCAGGGCACCGCTGGCGTCCACATAGCCCGAGGCGGGGGTAATGGCGACCAGGCCGGCCACGGCGCCGGAGATCACACCCAGGGCGCTGGGCCGGCCGCGGAAGGCCCACTCCACGATCAGCCAGGCACAGGCCGCGGCAGCCGAGGCCACCTGGGTCACCAGCATGGCCATGCCGGCACGGGCATCGGCGGCCAGGGCGGAACCGGCGTTGAAGCCAAACCAGCCGACCCACAGCAGGGCGGCGCCGACAATGGAAAAGGCCAGGTTGTGGGGCATCATCGGCTCGCTGCCGTAGCCCAGGCGCCGCCCCACCAGCACGGCGGCCACCAGCCCCGCCACCCCGGCGTTGATATGCACCACGGTCCCGCCGGCATAGTCCAGCACGCCGAGGCGGGCCAGCCAGCCGTCGGACTCCCACACCCAATGGGCCACTGGAGCATAGACGGCCAGGGACCAGAGGGCAGCAAAGAGCAACACGGCGGAAAACTTCATGCGCTCGGCGAAGCCCCCCACCACCAGGGCCGTGGTGATGACGGCAAAGGTAAGTTGGAACATGAAATACACGGACTCGGGAATGGCGGCGCCAGGAATGCCGGCCAGCCCATCCAGGGCCAGGCCGTGCAACAGCAGCCTATCCATGCCGCCCAGGTAGGGGCTGCCGGGACGCAGGGCCAGGCTATAGCCCAGGGCCATCCAGGTCAGGGTGACCACGGCGGCGCAGGCGAAGACCTGGGTCATGGTGGACAGGACATTTTTCTTGCGCACCATGCCGGCGTAGAACAGGGCCACGCCGGGCAGGGTCATGAGCAACACCAGGATGGAAGCAGTGAGCATCCAGGCAGTATTGGCGCTATCCAGGCGGGGGCTCGGTGGCAGCGGCGCTGCCGTCGGCACCGAGGCTGGGGCAGGAACCACCTCCGGGGGCGGCACTGCCGCCACTCCGGGCGCGGCGCCGTCGGCTACCACCGCCGGCGGCGGCAGGCCAATGGAGCTGGAATATTGAGCCTGGGCAAGGTCGATGGACGCGAGGCCGAACAGCCAGAAAGCGAGGCAAAGCCGCAGCAGCCGTGAGCGCCAGCCTGGGGACAGGATATGCATGAGTTCTCCGCAGTATGTTTTTCGAATACACATACCTTGCAAAGCTCATGCCAGATGGATTTACTGCGCCGCATCAAGCGCTTATAGGAAAAAGCTCCTCACGCCCACTGCCCCAAGCTGGTGCCCGGGCGGTTAGCACGCACCTTCAGCGGCCATGGCAGCACCGGCTCCGCCAGGCCACTGCCCCGGAGCCGGCCCCATCGCCAGCCCCTAGCTCAGCGGGCGCAGATTTCGTGGTGACGCCCCAGACTCTCCCGAATCTGCAGGGTGCTGCGAACCAGCCCGGTCGTACTGTCGAACAGCACGTTGAAGCGCGCCGGATAGGTCCATTGATCGCAATAGCGCCATTCCCAGACCAGTTCTTGGCGCCGCTCGAACTCCTGCACCCAGCCTGGCCGACCGAAGTGGCGGAGGATTTCCTCCTGGGTCTGGCCGGCCTGTACCTTGGCGAACTCCTCCTCCACCAGGACATTGGTGGCCGAACGCACCTTGCCGTCCGGCCCGACTTCCACCATCCAGGTGGCAAAGCCCATGGGGCCCCAGGGGTAGGCCAGGCGCTGGCTGCCATCGGGCTCGCTCCAGCGCTGGGCCGGCGCCCCCCACTGGCGCAGCACATCATCCCCGCTGCTGACGCCGGGCTGGAACGGAACCCCGGCGCAGGCGGCAAGCAGGGAGACAAGGACGAGGAGGAAAGTCAGGAATAGGGATTTCATGGCGCAAGGATGGCAACTTCCGGGCACCAAGGCAAGGGCAAGGGGCCTGGGCCTTCGGTGACCCAGGTCACCGACAGCCCCGCCGGGGCCGGGGTACATTGCGCATCAGTAAATTCTGATATTCCCCACAAGGAGCCCCCATGAGCAAGTCCTTCGTCACCATCACCCAAGACGTTTCCAAGGCCCTGGCCACCCTGCGGGAAGAGATCCCGGACACCATGCAAGGCTTCAACGCCATGGCCAAAGGAGCCCTCAAGGGCGGCGCCGTGGATGAGCTGCACAAGGAACTGATCGCCCTGGCCATCGGCGTCGCCAGCCGCTGCGACGCCTGCATCGGTTTCCACGTGAAGGCCCTGATCCGCCTTGGCGTCACCAAGGAACAACTGATGGAAACCCTGGGCATCTGCACCTACATGGGCGGCGGCCCGACCCTGATGTATGCCGCCGAAGCGGTGAGGGCCTACGAGGAACTGAGCGCCAAGCTGCAACCAGCCGCCTAGTCACTGGCTCCCGGCTCAGGCCGGGCCTGCCTCCAGGCGGAAGCGCCGCAGGGTGCCATGCAGGGCCTGGGCCAGGGACTCCAGGCGCTGGGCGGTGTCGGCGGCCTCGTGGGTGGCGGCGCTGTTCTCCTCCACCATCTGGGCCACCTTTTCCACATTGGCGGAAATATCGCCGCCGGCGTGCTTCTGTTCCCGCAGGGCATCGGCGATGCTATTGACCGCCTGCACCACCTCCTGGGAACTGGCCTGGATGGCCTGCATGGAGCCGCTGGCCTGCTCGGCCATGGCCACCCCCTGCTCCACCCGGTTGGTGGCGCCGCCCATGGCCTCCACCGCCTCCCGGGCGGCCAGCTGGACGCCGGTAATGATGTCGCTGATTTCAGTGGTAGCCAGGGCAGTACGCTCCGCCAGTTTGCGCACCTCGTCCGCCACCACGGCAAAGCCCCGTCCGGCCTCCCCGGCTCGGGCTGCCTCGATGGCGGCGTTGAGGGCGAGCAGGTTGGTCTGCTCCGCCACCGCCCGGATCACCTGGACAACGCTGGAAATCTGCTCGGAGCGGCTGCCCATGGCCTCGATGGACTGGGCTGCCGTCCCCACTGCCACGGCCACTGCCTGCATCTCCGCCACGGTACGCAGGATGACCTGATGCCCGTCGCCGGAGAGCTGGCCGGTGGCATCGGAAATGGCGTGGGTCTGGCCAGCGCTGTCGCTGACGTGGGAAATGCTCACCGTCACCTGCTCCACCGCCGCCGCCATGGCCGCCGTGGCTTCGCTCTGAATCGCCGAACTCTGGGCCAGCTGTACTGAATTGACCGACAGATCCCGGGCCGCATCGGAGACCTCGCTGGCGTTGCCCTGGATTTCGCCGACCATGGCCCGCAGGCTGTTACGCATGGAGGCCAGGGCCGCCATCAGGCTATCGCCCCGATCCCGGGGATGCAGGCGCAGTTCGGCGCTGAGGTCGCCCTGGGCCAGGCGCTGCACCAGTTCCTTGGCCTCTTCCGGCTCCCCCCCCAGGGGTCGGGTGACGCTGCGGATGATCCATAGGGCCAGGGCTGTGGCCAGGGTGATGGCCCCGGCCAGGAAGGTCAGCATCAGGTTGCGGGCCTGGGCATAGACCTCCCGGGCAGTCACGGCGGACTCCTCGAACAGTTCGCCCTGGAAGGCGACAAAGGCATCCACCGCCTGCACATAGGCTTCAAGCTGGGGCATGCCTGCACTGGCGAAGAGCCGGCTCGCTTCCTCCCGCCGGCCCGTTTCCAGCAGATCCAGCACCTGCGGATAGGTGGCAGCAAAGGCCAGGCGCTTGGCCTTCAGGTCAGCCACCAGGGCCTTGCCCTTGGGCCGGTAGAGCAGTTTTTCCAGGGTCTCCAGGCGCTGGCTGACCAGTTCCCGGTACTGGACGATTTTCTTTTTCTGTTCCGCCAGACGGCTGGTGTCGTGAAACAGGGAGAACAGGGTACGAGCCACGTCGTTGGCAGCGTTGGCAATGTCCTTGGCCATCACCACCTTCTGCCAGTCCTTCTCCGCCATCTTTTCCACCTGCTCATTCACCTGGGCCAGGGCCTGCAGCGCCACCAGCACCGCCGCCGTGAGTATCAGGGAAAAAATCCCGAAGCCCAGGGTCAGACGCCCACCCACCGTTAGCTTACGTACCATATCGATCCCGCATTTTTTCGAAGGGCCCATTTAGCACTTTGGAATAGACCAAAAACATAATCCAGATCAATTCCAGCAGGTAAAGACGGCGCCAATGAAAAACGCCGCACTCCTTACGGGGCGCGGCGTTCAGGGGGGCGGGAGGGTGCCGGCTTATGCCTGGGCCACGCCTTCCAGCATCTGCTGCAGCTCACCGGCCTGGAACATCTCGCGCATGATGTCGCAGCCGCCGACAAATTCACCCTTGACGTAGAGCTGGGGGATGGTCGGCCAGTTGGCAAAGTCCTTGATACCCTGGCGGATTTCCGGGTTCTCCAGCACATTCACGCTGAAAAACTGGCCGACGCCGCAGGCCTTGAGGATCTGCACGGCAGTGGCGGAAAAGCCGCACTGGGGGAACTGGGGGGTGCCCTTCATGTAGAGCACTACCGGATTGCCGCTTACCTGTTCCTGAATCAATTGTTGTACGTCCACGCTGCTAACTCCATTCGTTAAATCAATCAGTCAATCTTGCCGCCTGCCGCCGCTGACCCGTTCGATACCAGCCAGGTCGCGCCAGGAACCGATTTCTTTGAACCCGGCGGCGCTCAGAAGTTCGCGGGCTTTTTCGGCCTGGTCATAGCCGTGCTCGAACAGCAGCCAGCCGCCCGGCGTGAGGCGCTGCGGCGCGCCGCCGATGATGCGACGAATGCATTCCAGGCCGTCGGCGCCATCGGTCAGGGCCATCAGGGGCTCGAAGGGCAGGCCGCCCTGGGCCAGATGGGGATCGCCGGCTTCGATATAGGGGGGGTTGGAAACGATCAGGTCGAAGCGCTCCGCCACCGGCAGTTCCCCATACCAGTCGCTCAAGACGAACTGCACCGCCAGGCCAAGCCGCTCGGCATTGTGCCGGGCCATGGCCAGGGCCTCGGCGGAGGCATCGACGGCGGTGATGCGGGCCTGGGGCAGGAGATGGGCCAGCCCCAAAGCCACGGCACCGCTGCCGGTGCCCAGGTCGAGAATGGCCGGCGCTTCCAGATTCTGGGATAAAGCCAGGGCCTGGGCCCGCACCTGAGCCAGCTCCACCAGTAATTCGGTTTCTGGCCGGGGCACCAGCACCGCCGGGGAAACGGCCAGGTCGAGGCCGAGGAATTCTTTGCTGCCGACCAGATAGGCCAGGGGCTCCCCTGCTTCCCGGCGCGCCACCAGGGCGGCGAAGGCCGCAGCCGGCTCGGGGGCCAGGGGCGTTTCCGGGTGGGCGATCAGATCGGTGTGGCGGCAGCCGCTGACGTGCTGCAGCAGCAGCCGGGCATCGAGCCGGCCGATACGGGCGGCTGCCCCAGCCAGGGCAGCGCCCAGGGTATCCGCAGACGCACTCACGCCGGCAGCGCCCTCAGGCGTCCCCGCTCAGGGCGGCGAGCTGCTCGGCCTGGTGCTCGGCCAGGAGGGCAGCAGTCAGTTCTTCCAGGTCGCCGTCCATGATCTGGTCGATCTTGTACAGGGTCAGGTTGATGCGGTGGTCGGTGATGCGCCCCTGGGGGAAGTTGTAGGTGCGGATGCGCTCGGAGCGGTCGCCACTGCCCACCAGGCTCTTGCGCGTGGCCGCTTCCTTGGCCTGCTGCTCGCGCACCTGCACGTCCTTGATGCGGGCCGCCAGCACCTTCAGGGCCGAGGCCTTGTTGGCGTGCTGGGAGCGACCGTCCTGGCACTCGGCGACGATACCCGTGGGCAGGTGGGTGACGCGCACCGCCGAGTCGGTCTTGTTGATGTGCTGGCCGCCGGCACCGGAGGCGCGGAAGGTATCGATGCGCAGGTCGGCGGGATTGAGTTCCACGTCGGCCACTTCATCCACCTCGGGCATTACCGCCACGGTACAGGCCGAGGTGTGGATGCGGCCCTGGGTTTCCGTCGCCGGTACGCGCTGCACGCGGTGGCCGCCGGACTCGAACTTGAGCTTGGAATAGGCCCCCAGGCCAGCCGCATTGCCGGCGATACGGGCGATGATTTCCTTGTAGCCGCCCAGGTCCGATTCGTTGGCCGAGACCACTTCCACCTGCCAGCGCTGGCGCTCGGCATAGCGGCTGTACATGCGGAACAGGTCGGCAGCGAACAGGGCCGACTCGTCGCCGCCGGTGCCGGCACGGATTTCCAGGAAGATGTTGCGCTCATCCAGGGGGTCCCGGGGCAGCAGCAGCTTTTGCAGCTCCAGCTCCAGCTCCGGCAGGCGGGCTTTGGCCGCTTCCACCTCTTCTTCGGCCAGCTCCTTCATGTCCGGGTCGGCGAGCATGTCCTGGGCCGCGGCCAGGTCGGCCTCGGCCTGGCTAAAAGCGCCGTAGAGGGTGACCACCGGTTCCAGCTCGGCCCGCTCCCGGGAGAGCTTGCGGAACTGGTCCATGTCCCGGGCGGCCTCTTCGCTGGACAGCAGGGCATCCACCTCTTCGAGGCGGCGGGTAAGCTGGTCGAGTTTTTCGCGGATGCTGGGTTTCATGGCGTTCTAAAAGGACAAAGGGTGACACTGGCCGGGAGTTGGCCGAGATCGGCCGGAGCGGGGCAGGCGCCCCTACTCGCCACTGTGCAGGTGGAACAGGCGGGAAGCCAGTTCGTGCAGCTGCCCCCGGTCCTCGGCAGCCTGGTTGAGGGCCTGGGTCGGGGCGTGCAGGAATTTATTGGTGAGCCGGTGGGACAGGGCGTCCAGCACCTTCTCCGGATTTTCGCCCTTGGCCAGGAGCTTCAGGGCGTGCTCCATTTCGTGGCGCCGCATGCGCTCGGCGGAGTCCCGCAGGGCGCGGATCACCGGCACCGTGTCCCGGGTTTCCAGCCAGTGCAGGAACTGGTGCACCTGGGTGGTGATGATGGCCTCGGCCTCCACCACCGCCGCCTGGCGGGATTCCAGGCCCGATTCCACCACCTGGGCCAGGTCGTCCACGGTATAGAGGAAGACGTCGTCCAGCTCCCCGACTTCCGGTTCGATGTCCCGGGGAACGGCCAGGTCCACCATGAAAATCGGCTTGTGGCGGCGGGCCTTGATGGCGCGCTCGGCCAGGCCCAAGCCGATGATGGGCAGGGGGCTGGCGGTGCAGGAAACGACGATGTCGTACTGGGAGAGGTGGTCGGCGAGTTCGTCCAGGCGGATCGACGCGGTGGAGGTGTCCTCGCTGACAAAACGCTGGGCCAGGGCCTCGGCCCGCTCCGGGGTACGGTTGGCGATGGTGATCTGCTTGGGCTTCTGGGCGGCGAAATGGGTGGCGCAGAGCTCGATCATTTCCCCGGCGCCGATGAACAGGATGCGCTGGTCGGAGATGCGCTCGAAAATGCGCTCGGCCAGATGCACGCCGGCGGCGGCCATGGAGACGATATTGGCGCCGATGGCGGTGGTGGTGCGCACTTCCTTGGCCACGGCGAAGGAGCGCTGGAACAGCTTGTTCAGGTGCACTCCCAGGGTGCCGGCCTCCTCTGCCACCCGTACCGCATCCTTCATCTGGCCCAGGATCTGGGGCTCACCGATGACCATGGAGTCCAGGCCCGAGGCCACCCGGAAGGCATGGCGCACGGCGTCTTCCTGGGGCAGGGTGTACAGGTAGGGCTGGATGGTGCTGCGGGGCAGGCGGTGGTATTCGGCCAGCCATTCGGCGGCCACCTCCGGGGTGTCGGCGGCGCAATACAGCTCGGTGCGGTTGCAGGTGGACAGGATCGCCGCCTCCCGCACCGGCTTCGCCCGCACCAGTCCGGCCAGGGCCTCGGCCAGGGTCTCGGCGTGAAACGCCACCTGCTCGCGCACGGACAGGGGCGCGGAGTGATGGTTGATACCGAGGGTAAACAGGGCCATGGAAGGGATGGGCGTAGGGAAAAACGTGGGCGCATTATAGCACCGCACCCCCTGGGGGCTTTTCTGATGAAAATCAAGTCAGGCGAGGATGGCCGGGGAGGGATGGCCGGAAAGCCACTCCCCGGCGCCCGGCCTCAGTCGCTGCCGGCCTCGCCCACCTCATGGGCCCAGGACATGGCGGAGAGCATGGCCCGGTTGGAAGCCTGGGGATCGAGTCCGGCGGCGGCCGCCGCTGCCTCGATGCGTCCGGCATCCAGGCTTTCACAGGCTTCGGCCACGGCCAGCAGCGGCGCATAGGGACCGCTGCGCTCGAGCAGGGCGGAGCGGACTGCCGGCGGCAGGGTCAACTGCTCCACCACCTGTTCCAGGGGCTGCTGCAGCAGGCGATCCAGGAGGGAGAAGGCCCCCACCAGGAACAGGGCATCCCGTTCCGTCGCCGCGAAGCGGGAGGCCCCCAGCAGTTCCATGAGCCGCCCCCGGGTCAGGGCGTGCTCCACCAGCAGCCATTCTCCGAAGCCACCGCCCTGGGGGGAGAACAGCAACAGGGAGAGCCAGCGGTAGAAGCGCTGCTGGCCGAGGACCACCAGGGCATGTTCGATGGAATTCACATGGGAGGCCAGGCCGATGCCCACGGAATTGATGTAGCGCAGGATGCGGTAGGAGAGCATCGGATCCTGCTTCAGGGTCGCGGCCAGCTCCGTGGTTTCCGCATCGTTGCGCAGCAGGTTGAGCAGTTGCACGATGCGCATGCGGGAGGCGGCCCCCTTGGGCGGCGCCCAGGCTTCCTTGAGGGACACCGCGGGCCCTTGGAAGTAATCGAAGCCGCGCTGGAAGCAGAGGTTGAACTCATCCACCGTCTGCACATTGCCGGCGATGATATCCACGTGGTGGGTATCGACGGTCTTCAGGGCATAGGCCAGGTTGCGCAGGCGCTCGCCATCGAAGGCGGCCACGTCCACGGCGACGAAGTCGAGCTGGGGCCGCAGCGTGGCCAGGGCGCCCCGGTCCGGCGGCACGTACATGCCGAGACGAAAGCCGCTTTGGCGCAAATTCGCCAGGTACTCCCGGGTCGGCAACTCGCCCCCCTCGGCCGGCAGGTCGAGCATCAATACCAGGTTTTGCCGCGGCACGCTCTGCAGCGACGGCAGGCTCAGGGCATCCGGGGCCACCGGCACGAAGGCCAGGCGCTGTCCCAGCACCCCGCCCTCGCCGGCGGCGGCGGCCAGTTCCCGGAACAGGGTGTCGTACAGGGTGCGCCGCATGGCCGGGCTCTCCTCCATATGGGAGGCCAGGCGGGGCTTCAGGCTGAATTCATAGGCAGCAACCCGCTGCTTGCGGTTGAGCAGGGGCTCGCGGCGAACAAAGGAATGGTGGCCCAGCGCCGGTCCGGCCTCGGCGCTGGTGGCCGCAGCCGGCGTAGCCATGGGAGAGGCGGCCGGCTGGGCAGCAGCCTCGGCTACCGGCTCCTCGGACGGAGCGGTTTCAGCAGCGTCCTTGGCGTCCTGGGAAAACAGGCGGAGAAAGCGGGGCAACATGGTGGCTCCGGGCCAACAATGAAACGTTCATTCTAGCCCAGGGGTAACAGGTTGCCGGGCCGCACGCCACAGCTGGGCGACCACAGGCGACAGACGGTCGATAATGACCCCATTCTTTTCTGCCGCCACCACGCACAGGGCCAGGCCATCCGGATCCACCGCGGTGACTTCCGACAAGTCGATCTCCGCCACCTCCATCTTGTCCAGAGCGTGGAAAAAATCGTTGCGCAGGGAAAGATTGAGGGCTCCGGCAATCCGCATCACCTTGCGGCCGTTGAGGTTGTGCATGGACAGCACGGAGGCGATGCCATTACGCAGGGAATCCTGGATGGCGCCTGCCAGCTGAATTTCGGTGGCGGGGCCCAGATCGAAGCGGACCCCGTAGAGGTTGTTCAGGCCACGACTGATCACGATGGGCGCAGTGTCGATCCCCATGCCCTGAAGGCTGAACTCCAGGCCGAAGCGGTCCCCCACCACCAGGGGCAGGTCGGTGCTGACCATGGCTCCGCCCAGGGAAACGTTCAGCAATTCGGCACGGCGGCTCTGCCTCTGGTGGCCCACATAGGCCGGCAGAGGTTTGGCAAAACGGATGCGGACGTGGCGACGCTTATCTAGCATGATGGGCTCGATGGACAATTCAACAGGCCGGCTCAGAATGCCCTTGGGCGGCCGGGGGATTATGCATTTCGCGCTATTATCCCTGCAACCGATTCCCCGCAAACGCCAAATAATGCGCACTTTTTCACATTTCCCCCGCCTTCGCCACAGCCGGACAGCATTTCCTCTTGTCATGTTCAGCATGATCCTGGCCCTGGTCGTGGGGAGCAGCCAGACCCTGGCCGCAGGCCAACTGCCAGGGGATGGTCTGGGACCCCTGCCGCTCGAAATCAGCCGGGCCCTCGGAGCCGCCGGCATCCCGGCCGGGCAATTCGCGGTGGCGGTGCAGGCGGTGGACAGCCCGGCCCCCCGGCTGCTGGCCAACGCCAGCCGCCCCATGAATCCGGCTTCGGTGATGAAACTGGTCACCACCTACGCCGCCCTGGAAAAGCTGGGCCCCGCCTACACCTGGAAAACCGCCCTGTGGGCGGACTCCGCCCCCCGGGAAGGGCGCCTGGACGGCAATCTCTACCTGCAGGGCAGCGGTGATCCGGCCCTCACCCTGGAACGTTTCTGGCTGCTGCTGCGCCAGCTGCGGGACCGGGCCGAGGTGAAGCAGATCCGCGGCGACCTGGTGGCCGATCGGCGCCTCTACCAGCTCCCTCCCTTCGACCCCGCCGCCTTCGACAATGAGCCCCTGCGGGCCTACAACGTCAATGCGGACGCCCTGCTGGTCAATTACACCGCCCTGCGCTTCACCCTGGTACCGGATCTGGCAGCGGGCAGCGTGCGCCTGGTGCAGGAAGTACCCCAGGAGGGGCTAGAGGTGGTGACCCGCATCGCCCCCGGCGCTGGCGAATGTGGCGACTGGCGGGAAAAGCTGACGGTGCGTTTCAACGCCGCCGCCCGCCGCCTGGACATCGGCGGCACCTTCCCCCTGGTCTGCGGCGAAAAGCCCCTGCACCTGGCGCCCCTGGCGGGCGATGCCTATATGGCGGCCCTCTTCCGCCCCCTGTGGCGGGAACTGGGGGGCGAGCTGGCCGGCAAGGTGCGGGAAGGCAGCACCCCGGCCGGGGCCGTGCCCCTGCTGAATTGGGAATCCCCCAGCCTGGCGGAAATCGTGCGGGACACCAACAAGTACAGCAGCAATGTCATGGCCCGCCACCTCTTCCTCGCCCTGGCCGAGCCGGAACCCTCGGCGGCCCAGCCGGCCACCCTGGGCGCCGCCCGGCGGGGCCTGCAGCAGGTACTGGCGGAGCGGGGCCTCAAGTTCCCTGAACTGGTGGTGGAGAACGGCTCCGGCCTCTCCCGGGAAGACCGCATCGCTCCCCGCAGCCTGCTGCAACTCCTGCTGACGGCCTGGAAGAGCCCGGTGATGCCCGAATTCGTCGCCTCACTGCCGGTGGCAGGACGGGACGGCACCTTGAAGCGCCGCTTTGGCAATGGCAGCGCCAGTGGCCGGGCCCATCTCAAGACCGGCTCCATCGAAGGGGTACGGGCCTGGGC
>DATEZY010000238.1:0-2954 GCA_035255085.1 Azospira sp.
GGAGGCCCTGACGCTCAGCGCGGACAAGGGTCATGGGATGGCTGCGACTATTGCAGAAGGCCGAACTGGAGTGTTGCCAGGCCGGGCGGCAGGCCGAAAGCCGGCCGCCGCCCGGATACTGCGGGAAACCTTTACAGCAGCCGACCGCCAGCCACCACGGCCTGGACCCGGCCATTCATGGGCCGGCCCAGCAGGGGGCTGGTGCAACCGGCGCTGGTAAAGGCGTCCGGGGTAATGGTCCAGGCCGCGGCCGGGTCGAAGACGCAGACGTCGGCCACGGCGCCGGGGGCCAGGTGGCCCAGGTCGTCGCGCCCGAGGATGGCGGCCGCGTCCGAGGTCACCCGGGCCAGGGCGGTGGGCAGGGACAGGCCGTCCTCCGCCGCCCAGGCCAAGACCAGGGGCAGCAGCAGTTCCAGGCCCCGGGCACCGGCATCCGCCTCGCCGAAGGGCAGCTGCTTGCCATCGGCTTCCATGGGCGTGTGGTCGGAACACACCGCCTGAATGGCCCCCTCGGCCAGGCCGAAGCGCAGGGCAGCCCGGTCGGCGACGCTGCGCAGGGGCGGGTCGAAGCGGGCGTGGGCGTTGAAGTAGCCGATATCCTCTTCCGACAGGTGCAGATGATGCACCGCCACGTCACAGGTGACGGCAGCGCCCCGGGCCCGGGCTTCGCGCACCATGGCGACGCCGGCGGCCGACGACAGGCGCATCAGATGCAGGCGCACGCCGGTGGCCTTGGCTAGTTCGATCAAGGTGGCGATGGCCACCGTCTCGGCAGCCACGGGGATGCCGGCCAGGCCTAAGCGGGCGGCCACTTCGCCGTCGTGGGCGACACCGTCCTTGGCCAGCTGGTAATCCTGGGGCCGCAGCCAGACGGCGAAATCGTAGGTGGCGGCGTACTGCATGGCCCGGTACAGGGACTGCAGGTCGGTGACCGGCTCGCTCGCCTGGGAGAAGGCGACACAGCCGGCAGAGGCCAGGCTGGCCATGCTCGACAGGGTCTGGCCGGCCAAACTCCGGGTGAGGGCGCCCAGGGGCAGGACGCGAGCCCGGCCCAGGGCCTCGGCCCGCTGGATCAGGCGTTCCACCAGGCTGGGCTCGTCCAGCACCGGCTTGGTGTCCGGCGGGCAGACCACGGTGGTGACGCCGCCGGCGATGGCCGCCGCCAGTTCGGTCTCCAGGCCCGGCAGGCGGGCGGAAAGGTCGATCAGGCCGGGACAGACCACGGCGCCGCTGGCGTCGATTTCCTGGTCGGCCTTGAAGCCGGCGGGGGCCTGGCCGACGGCGGCGATGCGGCCGTCGGCGATGAAGAGATCCTGGCGGGCGTCGATGCCGTTCTTGGGGTCGATGAGGCGGCCGTTCTTGATGCTGATGTTCATGGTGTTCAGTTCCCCGCGAGGATGCCCATCACCGCCATGCGCACGGCG
Source organism: Azospira sp. (assembly GCA_035255085.1). Classification (GTDB taxonomy): domain Bacteria; phylum Pseudomonadota; class Gammaproteobacteria; order Burkholderiales; family Rhodocyclaceae; genus Azospira. The sequence goes on from DATEZY010000238.1 coordinate 1,425, forward strand.
ATGCCGAAAGTGACCTGGTTGAGGATCACAGCCTGGGGCCCGTCGGCCACGGACGAGTCGATTTCCACGCCCCGGTTCATGGGGCCCGGGTGCATGACGATGGCGTCGGGCTTGGCCAGGGCCAGCTTCTCCGGCGTCAGGCCGTAGCGCTTGAAATACTCGCCGGCGGAGGGCAGCAGGGCCCCGTTCATGCGTTCGTTCTGCAGGCGCAGCATGATCACCACGTCGCAGCCCTTGAGGCCTTCATTCATGTCGTGAAAGACCTTCACCCCCAGGTTTTCCAGGTAGCCGGGCAGCAGGGTCTTCGGCGCGATGGCGCGGATTTCGCCGCAGCCCAGGGTGCGCAGGGCATGCAGGTCGGAGCGGGCGACCCGGGAATGCAGGATGTCGCCGACGATGGCCACCGTCAGGTTGGCAAAATCCTTCTTGTAGTGGCGGATGGTGTACATGTCCAGCAGCCCCTGGGTGGGGTGGGCATGGCGGCCGTCGCCGGCGTTCACCACGTGGATGTCGTCCCGGCCCATGCGGTGCAGGTGCTCGGCGATGAGGAAGGGGGCACCGGAAGTGGCGTGGCGCACCACGAACATGTCGGCGTGCATGGAGCAGAGATTGTCGATGGTATCGAGCAGGGTCTCGCCCTTGGCCGTGGAGGAACGGGATACGTCCAGGTTGATGACGTCGGCGGTGAGGCGCTTGGCGGCGATCTCGAAGGTGGTGCGGGTGCGGGTGGAATTCTCGAAGAACAGGTTGAACACGCTCTTGCCGCGCAGCAGGGGCACCTTCTTCACCTCCCGGTCGGAGACCTCGAGGAAGCTTTTGGCAGTATCGAGAATGTGGGTCAGGACTTCCCGGGGAAGACCCTCGGTGGACAGCAGGTGCTGCAGCTTGCCGTCGGCATTCAGCTGCGGATTCAGACGGCCATTCATGGAAACCTCAGCCACGTTCATTCCCCCCCATTTTCCAGAACAGCTGGCCGGCATCGTCCCGGCCCAGGATCAATTCTTCGCCCGCCGCCAGGTCCACCTCCCAGACGCAGTACTGGGGCTCGATGGGCAGTTCCCGCTCGCCCCGGTCGGCCAGCACCGCCAGATCCACCCGGGCGGGACGGCCGTAGTCGAACAGTTCGTTGATGGCGGCCCGGGTGGTGCGGCCGGTGTACAGCACATCGTCCACCAGGATCAGGGGCCGGCCTTCCACCTCGAAGGGAATGGAGGACGGGCGCACCTGGGGGTGGAGCCCCTTCTCGGCGAAGTCGTCGCGGTAGAAGGAGACGTCGATGTGGCCGACGGGCTCGGCAACGCCCAGAATGTCCCGCAGGCGCTCGGCGATCCAGGCGCCGCCGGAGTAGATGCCCACCAGGGCGGTATCGGGGGTGATGTGGGGACGCAACTGCTCGGCCAGGGTGGCCAGCTGGATTTCCGCGTCGGGCAGGTTAGCAATGGGCATCGAAGTAGCTTTGCAGGATGAGTTGGGCCGCCACCGCGTCCAGGTGCTGCTTGGCGGTCTTGGCGGAATGGCCGGTTTCGCGCA
>DATEZY010000239.1:0-2171 GCA_035255085.1 Azospira sp.
TCAACTATCTCGCTGTATCGGCGAGTTGCCGCATCTGATCCGTCTTACCCGGCCGTATGTTCCCGATGCGGCGAGCAGTCCATCGCCGATCAGTCGCTGCTGGGATCTTTGTCTTGGATCGAGGTCCCCGCATTAGCGCTCGCCGGCGTGCTCTGGCTCCTGACGAATGACCGGCTGCTCGCCTACCAAATTGCGGTGGTGGCAGCGGTTCTCTTTCTGCCAGGGAGTCTTTGCCTTGTTCCCCTGCGCCCCTTGGCAAAAGAGGAGCCCTATCCTGAGCTCCTGGTTACCGTGGTTAAGCCGATCTTCGGCCCCCTTGCCTATGTCTCGTTCCTTGTCGCCGTCTTCAGTGTGCTGCTGATTGCCGCCTATGTGCAGCTCTTTCTGTTTGAGCCCTAATTTCCCGGGCTAGCTCCCCAGACCGTAAACCTGGAGATCATCGTGGGCCTCGATGCTGTTGAGACTGTGCTATGGGCAGAGCAGGAATTTGGGATCGAGATTCCCAATGCCGACGCAGCGGAAATTCGGAAAGTCGGAAGTTTTTCTTCCTACGTTCATCTGCAACTGGTAATGCGCGATGGCTTCAAGGCCAAGACGGAACTACAAGTCTTCGACACCATAAAGCACTTCTTGGTCACTCGTTTCGCCATGAAACCGGATCGGATAACTCGGGAGGCCGAGTTCATCAAAGACTTGGGAATGGATTAGCCGTGCCCCGCATGATCCCCAGCGTGACACGACTAGCAGTCCCTTCACCCCTCGGAATCCCCCTTAGGGGTAGCACTTCTTCAATGAGCATGAGGCATCAATGATGGAATGGCTATGGTTGCTGCAACTGACCTCGTTCGCACTGTTCGGCGCGTTTGTTTTTCGCCGCGTCAGGAGGCGCACCTTGGCCGTAAGCGCATGCGCCGCCCTTGCAACCTTGCTTCAATTGGTTTTCGGTCGAAAAGTTGGAAATTTTTCGCCCCTTATCACCGTGTTGGCCGGATTCGTCGCCGCTGTCCCCAGCGCCGTCTTAGGGCGTGTTCTGGTGCAAAGCAAGCCGATTGGAACCGCAACCATTAAGCAGAAGTGGAATACTGAACCAGATACCCGCACCCCGACCCAGTCGCCATGAAAATCACCTACCGTAACGACGCCCGGATTAGCGTTGAGGCCGCCATCGACCTCTATAACCGCTCCACCCTCGGCGAACGACGGCCCGTCGAACGGCCGGACATCTTCGCCGGTATGCTCGACCATTCCAGCCTCACCATCACCGCGTGGCACGGCGAGCGCCTGGTGGGCATTGCCCGGGCGCTCACGGACTTCACTTATGTGGCCTATCTTGCCGACCTCGCCGTCGATACGGACTACCAACGGCAGGGCATCGGCAAGCAGCTCATCGAGGAAACCAGGCGCCGACTGGGACAGGAGTGCATGGTCGTCCTGCTGGCGGCGCCCAAGGCAAACGAGTACTACCCGAAGCTGGGCTTTGAACACAACCCGCGGGCCTGGGTGCTGAAGGGGGACTTCCCTGCCTCCGGGCCTCGTTGCGCGGCCAGCCACGCCGCCGACTCGACGCCGCGTTAGCCTTCGTTCAGCCCCATTACCGCTTATGAAAAACACCTTCGCTTCGGCCGCTATTCCCACCAAGGTTGCCATCCTGATCGCCCGTTGGTGTGGGATTTGGGGCTTGCTGGTGTTGTGCTTATACGTCGGCAAAGGACCGGCGGCCGCGCTGGCGAAGCTGGACGAGTTCGCTTTCGCCAGCATCGTCGCTTGCGTCGTCGGGCCGGCTCTGCTGGCGGCATACTGGGTGGAGCCGAAGGTCAAGCGCAGGTTTCCCCTTGGCGTCTCATTTATCGTCATCACCTGCGCCCTGGTGCCATCGGCAGCCCTGGGCATCTGGGTGGCGATAGCGGTCATGCGGCAGTTCCATTAGCCGCGCCCCACGCCAAACCGGCGAGCATCTTGCCGATTCAGAAAATGACGTTGCCAAGACTCGGATTTAAGGTCGCAACCCTGTAAAATCACGGCCTTCACCTATTCACTCTTGGCCACCGTGTCCGGCTCCTCCCGCCCCCTCCGTCTTGCCATCAACGGCTACGGCCGCATCGGTCGCTGCTTTCTGCGGGCCCTGTACGAACGGGGACTGGAGCAGCGCTTCCAGGTGGTGGCGATCAACG
>DATEZY010000240.1:0-29137 GCA_035255085.1 Azospira sp.
AATGGCATTGGCAGACGCCGCATGAGAATTCGCCGGTGCGGCAAAGGCATTTTCAGGTCAGCTTGAAACATTAGAATCGGCCCCCAAGATTGGATCCGAAGTGTGGTTCTTGAGATGCCGGAGGTTCGGCGCTCGGCCCCACCCCTGTCAACTTTTTTTACGGAATTGCGCCCCATGTCCGGAGATCATTTTCACGTTCACGGCCCCCACGACCATGTGGTGGAGCATGCCGCCGAGCACGCGGCCCAAAGCGGCGGCGGCTTTGCCTCCCGCATCGCCGCCATGACCGCCGTGCTGGCCACCGTCGGCGCCCTGTTCAGCTACCAGGGCGGTTCCACCCAGAATGCCGCCTTGCTCTACAAGAACGAGGCCACCATCCGCAAGACCGAGGCTTCGGACCAGTGGAATTTCTACCAGGCCAAGAGCAACAAGCAGAACCTGGCCGAACTGGCTGCTGTGCTCGGCAGTGCTGAAGTCCGGGAACGCTACCGCCAGGATGCCGAACGCTACAAGGCGGAAAAGGCCGAGATCAAGGCCAAGGCCGAAGCCCTGGAAGAAGCCTCCAAGGAAGCCGAGAAGCTAAGCGAAGAGGCCATGCATCAGCACCACCGCTGGGCCCAGGCCATGACTGCCATTCAGGTAGCCATCTCCCTTGCCGCCATCACCCTGCTGGCCCGCCGCCGCTGGCTGCAATTTGCCACCGTGGGCGTGGGCGCTGCCGGTATCGTTATCGGCGCCGTGGCGATGGCCCATCTCTGAGCTGGCCGTGGGGCCGTCCTGTCAGATGGCTCCGTCCTGGCGCAGGGCGGCAATGCGCTCGGGCGCGTAGCCCAGGGCTGCCAGCACCGCATCGGTGTGTTCCCCCAATTGGGGGCCCAGCCATTCGGTGCCGCCCGGAGTGGCGGAGAGCTTGGGCACGATGCCCGGCACCTTGAACTCCTTGCCGTCGGGCAGGCGGGAGGACTGGATCATCTCCCGGGCCAGGAACTGGGGGTCGGCGAACATGTCGGCCACCGAATAGACCCGGGAAGCGGGCACTTCTGCCCGTTCCAGCACTGCCAGCACTTCGGCCTCATCGTGGCTGGCTACCCAGGCGTCGATCAGGCCGTAGATCTCATCCCGCTGGGAATCCCGGCCGGCGTTGTCGGCCAGGCCCGGGTCGGCGGCCAGGTCCTCCCGCCCCAGGGCCCGCATCAGGCGCTGGAAAATGGCATCGCCGTTGGCGCCGATGGTGACATGCTTGCCATCCCGGGTGGTGTGGGTGTTGGAGGGAGTGATGCCGGGCATGATGTTGCCGGTGCGCTCCCGCACGAAGCCGAAGACGTCGAACTCGGGCACCAGGGATTCCATCATGGCGAAAATGGCCTCGTATAGGGCCACGTCCACCACTTGCCCCTTTCCGCCCTGGACCTCCTTGTGGCGCAAGGCCATGAGGGTGCCGAAGACGCCCCACAGGGCGGCGATGGAGTCGCCGATGGAAATGCCGGTGCGCACCGGCGGACGTTCGGGAAAACCGGTGATGTAGCGCAGGCCGCCCATGCTCTCGCCGACGGCGCCGAACCCAGGCTGGTCCTTGTAGGGACCGGTCTGGCCGAAGCCGGAGAGGCGCAGCATGACAAGGCCCGGGTTGAGGGCGGAGAGTTCCTCCCAGGAAAGCCCCAGCTTCTCCAGCACCCCGGGGCGGAAGTTCTCCACCAGGATGTCCGCCTCGGCTACCAGCTTGCGCACGATCTCCTTGCCTTCCGGGTGCTTCAAATTCACCGTCACCGACTGCTTGTTGCGGGACTGGACGAACCACCACAGGGAGGTGCCCTCGTAGAGCTTGCGCCACTTGCGCAGGGGATCGCCGCCATCGGGCGACTCGATCTTCACCACCTCGGCGCCGAACTCGGCCAGCAGCCGGGAGGCGAAGGGGCCGGCGATCAGGGTGCCGAGTTCCACGACCTTGAGGCCGGCCAGGGGCTTGGGAGAAGGGTTGGATGAGTCGGTCATGACGGGCTGCACTGTAAGGGAAGGCGCCATTATGCCCGCACCACCGCGTGACCTATACTCCAGCCACCATAACGACAACCATGAGGAGACACCATGACCCAGACCGCAGTCCCTACTGTTTTCAGCCGCATCATCGCGGGCGAATTACCTTGCGCCAAGGTCTATGAGGACGAGCATGTCTTTGCCTTCATGGACGCCGGCCAGGTGAATCCCGGCCACGTGCTGGTGGTGAGCAAGCAGCCCTTCGAGACCCTGCTCGACGCCGACGAGGAAACCGCCGCCGCCCTGATGCGCGCCGCCCGCAAGATCGCCCTGGCGGTGCAGGACGCCTTCGGCCCCGAGGGCTTCACCATCCTACAGGCCAACCGCCCCGCCGGCTGGCAGACCGTGCCCCACCTGCATGTCCATGTGCTGCCCCGCTACGCCGACGATGGCGTGGACCTGACCTGGCCGCGCAAGGAGCCGGGGCTCGAGGTGCTGCGGGATCTGGCGGCGAGAATCCAGGTGCTTTAGGTGCCGCCCAGTAGGCGAGAAGACGGGGGGCAGTCCCGTGGTGTAACGCGCTACCCCAATTGTGTTTCAGGCCCCCTGTGAAAACGGTAGGGGCCTCTTGCCGCGGTGATTCGGCCTAGTGCTGCTACTGGTGTTTTAGGCAGCCCCTAGGGCCGACCTCAATGACCGCATTACTTGTGTTTCTTGACGCCTGCTTCGTACTCATCTTCGCTGATCTTCCGGACTTCCGACTGCTGGATGATCACCTTGGCACCCGTGGCGTGATCCTTGAATTTAACCGCGCCAGAATCGCCGGTTCGATCCACGTCGGTTGTGTAATAGTCAGTGCCAGTTGCCGGATCGTGCACCACGTAGTAGCTGCCGCAGCCGCACAGTATTACCAGCAAGGCAGGGAGCAAATAGTTGATCTTTCGGAGCATGGTAAGCACCTCGCTTTGATTTGGAAGACCTGCCGATTAAAGGAGCCGATATCTGGGTCTGATTTCTCGTGCAATGAATGAGAAAGGAAAAGCCAGCTTGGCGGGTCCCCGCATTTAAGGCTAATCACGGATTCAAATAAGGTCCGTACGGTAGCGCGCAGAGTGTCCGTGGGCGCCTTTTAGTCCTCGACCGATGAGTCGGCCGCTCAAAATGCTCTGAGCAGCCCCGTCCGTGCCTGGCCGAACCGAGAGGGCTGGCCCAGGTGGAGCAGCAGGGGCCCTCAGGGAAGGTAGCCCTACTCGTCCAGATTGGCGTTGCGGGTTTCAGGCAGGAAAAAGAGGCCCACCGCCAGGGCCAGGCCCAGGAGCGCCACCGGGTACCACAGGCCGGCCAGGGGATGGCCGGCCTTGACCCCGAGCAGGGTGACCATGAAGGGCGACAGGCCGCCGATCCAGCCCGCCGACAGGTTGTGGGGCAGGGCGACCGCCGAGTAGCGGGTGCGGGCGGGGAACAGTTCAGCCAGGGCCGCCGTCTGGGGACCGGTGATCAGGGCCACGGCCAGCACCGGCAGCAAGAGCAGCAGGACCAGGGCGCTCCGGTCCAGGCGGGCCGGGTCGGCGTGCTCGGGCCAGCCGGCGCTGGTCAGGGCGGCGGTGACCGTCGCCAGGTTGTCCGCCGCCACCGGCGGCTGGCCGCCGACGCTCAGGTGGCTGGTGGTGCCTTCCCCATTTTCCAAGGTATAGACAACGCCCAGGCGGGCCAGCAGCTCCTGGCCCCGCTCGCAGCTGTTGCGGGCGGCGACGAAGGGGGAATAGTGGCAGTCCTGGCCCTGCAGCCGCACCGGCACGTCCCGGTTGAAGCTTTCCAGGGCCGGGTTGCCGTAATGCAGCAGGCCGCCGAACACCGGCAGGAGGCTCAGGCAGCCCACCAGCAGGCCGGCCAGGAGCACCGGCCGGCGGCCGATGCGGTCCGACAGCCAGCCGCAGAACAGGGTCAGGGGAAAGAGGGCGAGGGTGGACAGCATCACCAGCTGGCTCGCCTCCCGGGCCTCCAGCTTGACCACGGTTTTCAGAAAGACGGTGGTGTAGACCTGGGCGGAGAAGAACAGCAGGGAACCGCCGGCGGAGATGCACAGGAACAGGATGGCCATGCGGCCCAGGGTGTGCCGGTCCTTCAGGCAATCCCGCAGGGGGGTCTTGGAAAGGCCGTTCTTGGCCCGCAGGCGCTGGAATACCGGCGATTCGTGCAGGGCGATGCGGCTTTTCAGGGACACCAGCAGCAGCAGGGCGGAGAGCAGGAAGGGCACGCGCCAGCCCCAGTCCCGGAATGCATCCAAGCTGAGCAGGGATTGCAACAGCACCACCTGCAGGGCCGAGGTAAGCATGCCCAGGGGGCCCATTAGCTGCAGCACGCTGGTGTACAGGCCGCGCCGCCCGGCGGGTGCGTGTTCGGTGAGATAGACGGCGCTGCCGCCGATTTCGCCCCCCACCGAGAGACCCTGGAGCAGGCGCAACACCAGCAGCAGGGCCGGGGCCAGCAGGCCGACCTGGGCATAGGTGGGCAAGAGGCCGACGCCGAAGGTGCTCACCCCCATCAGCACGATGGTGGCGATGAAAATCTGCCGCCGCCCGATGCGGTCACCCAGGGAGCCGAACAGGGCGGCACCCAGGGGGCGCACCACCATGCCGGCGCCGAAGGTGGCGAGGCTGGCGAGGAGGCCGGTGACCGGGTTTTCCGGCGGATAGAAGAGGGGGCCGAAATAGGTGGCCAGGGTGGCGAAGGTGAGGAAGTCGTACCACTCGAGAAAGGTGCCGAAGCAGGCGGCCACGGCCACCTTGCGCTGCACGCTGGTGGTGGGGGCGGCCGGGGTGGCGGGCTTGGTGTCGAGGGGCAGGTGAGGCATGACTTCCCTGGGGCGAAAAAAGGGTGGCGTATTATCCGCCATCCACTGCTCCCGGGAAGGGGCCGTTAGAGGCTAAAGAGGAGGGAGGCCAGATTCTGGTTCGGCTGTTGGTTCAGCAGGGAGCTCAAGGCCGTCAGGGTGTTGAGGTTGCTGAGTCCGCTGATGCCGCTCAGCGTCGTGCTGCTGGTGGTGTCGCTGGTGCCGTTCAGGATCGAGGTCAGCAGATTGCTGGTGCCGAGCAGGGAGGAGGTGAGGCTCCCCAGGCTGGTGTATTGGGCCAGCAGGCTCTGCTGTTCCGCGAACAGGGAATTGACCAGGCCGCTGCCCAGGCTCGGGGCTGCGGTTTGCAGCAGGTTGGTCACCGACAGGGAACCCTGGCCGCTGACCTGGGCCAGCACCTGATCTGCTACCCCCTTGCCGGCCTCGGTGCTGAACAGGTTGGCTACCGCCTCCGGTTTGCTGGCGAGGGCGGCCCGCAGGGTGTCCGTATTGACGCTCAGGGTGCCGTTGGCGTTGCCCGTGATGCCGATCTCCGCCAGGCTGGCAATGCCGCTGCTGCCAGGGCTGCCGGGGGTGAGGGAAGTGCTCAGGCCGCTGCGCAGGTAGGGGGCAGTGAGGCCGAAGCCCGGGTAGGTCTGGGCCAGGCCGCTCAGATCCTGTTGCAGGGTGTTGTAGGCCGTGACGAAATCGGTGATGGCGGCAGTCTGGTCCGGATTAGGGGCCACGCTCAGGGTGGTGCTGCCAGTGGCCGTCAGTTTGAGGCTAAGGCCTTCCACGCCGGTAGCCACGGTATTGGTGCCGGAGGTGAAGGCGCTGCCATTGATCGTGCCCTTGGCGTCCTGGGCTTGCTGGGACAGGGCCAGGCCACCGCTGCCCGGCGGGTTGGCGAGAAACTGGGCCAGGGTACTGTCGCCGCTGGCGCTGATGGTGAAGGCGTTGCCCGTTCCCGTCTCGCCGGCGAGTTGTAACTGGTAACCGGCCGGGCTGCTGATCACGCTGGCGGTGATGCCGATCTGGGCAGCGTTGATGCTGTCCGCCAGGCCCTGCACCGTGTTGTCGCCGCCGTAGAAGGTCACCTGGGCGCTACGGCCGCTGGCGAACTGGAAGGTGGCAGTGGTATCGGCGCCGCTGCCGATGGCTGCGTACTTGGTCGGCTGGGCGGCAGAGGTGAGCACCTGGCCCTGGGTCAACTGATTGACCTGGACGCTGTAGCTGCCCTGGACCGTGCCGGTGGCGGCGGTGCCCTTCGCCACCGTGGGCGCGCTGGAGGTGACGGCCAGGGCGGAGAAAACTCCCGGCTGGGTCAACTTCTCGGCGGCAGTCTGGAGGGTGGAAATGTCGCTCAGCGTCTTGCCCAACCCCGAGAGGCTGGTGGTGGTACTGGCCGACACCCCCAACAGGCTGCTGATCGCACTCGTCTGGCCCACCCCGTTGACCGAGTTGAGTCCATACAGCCCGTTAATGCCATAGTAGGCATAGGGATTGTAGAGGGCGTTGATGGTGTTGATGCCGGTGAGATCCATGATCTCCTCCCCCAAGAAGTGGAGGGCTCACTTCCTTTATAGCAGCCGCGGCGGCAGATTGCCCGGAGCTTCCTGGGAAATCCTGGGAGTAGAGGGGTGTGTCCAGCTGTTTTGTCGGGCGGAGTAGGCCAGATGGGGGCCTCGGTTACCCAGACGGTATTCATTGTAAGGTCATTGCAGTACGGAAAAGCGCGTATTTCTGCGCTTAAGGCTGCGCTATAACCAGATGTGCTGGAATACCATCGACATGGTATGTTGTTTGGAATATGCTGGCGGGCAATAAGAAAACAGATAGCAGCAACAAGGAGCAGCATGAGAACGAATAGCTCAGAGCGCAGGGGCTGTGCGGGGGAGGGTTTTACCCTCATTGAACTCATGGTGACGGTGGCCATTCTGGGGATCCTGGCGGCCATCGCCTATCCGAGTTACACCGGCTACATCCAGCGCAGTCGGATCACCGAGGCTACCAACAATATGGCCACCATGCGTGTCCAGTTGGAGCAGTACTACCAGGACAACCGCAACTACGGTTCCAGCGCCTCCGCGTGCGGCAACAATATTGGTACTCTGGACGGGGATGCCTTCAGTGTTTCCTGCAACTGGGGGGCGGGCGGTACCGATCAGACCTATCTCCTCACGGCTACCGGCAAGGCCGCCCGCGGCATGGCTGGCTTCATTTTTACCCTGGATAGCAGCAACAACCGTCAGACCCTGGCCTTTCCCGGTACCTCTGGCCTGCCGCGTAACTGCTGGATGTGGCGGCCGGGGGACAGCTGTTGAAAACGCCTAGCAGAAGCCGAGCCGCTGGCTTTTCCCTAGTCGAATCCATGATCGTGGTGGTTATCCTGGGGATCGTGGCCACCATCGGCTATCCCCAGTTCAAGGTGACCCTGGGCAACTACAAGGTTCGCACTGCCACCGAAGGCATCCTCATGGGGCTCAAGCTGGCACGCACCGAGGCTATCCGCCTCAACACCAACGTCCAGTTCATCCTCGCCGCGGGCGGCGGTTGGAGCGTGGCCCAGGTTGCCCCGGCGACGCCTATCCAGACCCGGCCGGGGAGTGAATCCGGCGGCGGCGTGGCGGTGGCCAGCACGAATGACCAATTGGCCCTTACCTTCACATCCACCGGCCGGGTACTCGATTACAACCCGGCCAGCAACCTGACCATGGTGGCGGTGAGCGCTTCCGGTACCGGGGCCGATACCCTGCAGATCGACGTTTTTGCCGGTGGCCAGGCCCGGATGTGCAATCGCAGTATCACCCTGGTCGACGACCCGAGGAAATGCTGATGGATGCCCAGACGTTCCCCCCTGGCCAACGGGGCTCCACCCTTATCGAGGGCTTGGTGGCCATCGTGATCTTTTCTGTCGGTATCCTGGGGATGGTGGCCCTCCAGGCCTCGGCCATCAACCTCAGTTCCGACGCCAAGTACCGGGGTGACGCCGCTTTCCTCGCCAATCAGATTCTGGGCCAACTGGCCGTGGCCGACCCGGCCCAGCTTGCGGATTTCTCGAATCGTCCGGAGGGCAAGGTCTGTTCCCCCTCGGGCAGCGATTCGACCAATGCCGTGGTGACCGCCTGGCTGACCCAGGTGGACAAGACCCTGCCCGGCGCGCCGGCTTCCAAGCAGCAGATAAAAGTGGATACGGGCGACAAGTCGGTCACCGTCACCCTCTGCTGGCAGCCACCCAACGGCTCGGCCCACCACCACACCGTTTCCTCTCAATTGCAGTGGCAATGATCATGATGCCTGTTTCCGGAGCCCGAGGCCTGCGCAGAGGGCAGCAGGGCATGTCTCTCGTCGAACTGATGGTTGGTCTGCTGGTGGGGCTGATTGTCATTCTGGCCATTACCGGCTCGGTCTCTATCCTCAACCAGCAGCGAAAAACGACAATTTCCGGTGGCGATGCCCAGGAAAATGCCATGGCTGCCCTGGGCTTGCTCGACCGGGCGGCACGCTTGGCGGGCACTGGCCTATTCCACAACGGGCAATTGCTCTGTACCAGCCTCAACATGTATTACAACGGCACCACCATTGCCGACAACGCATCCCTGATGCCTGTGCGCATCACCGACGGCGGCGCCACTGGCCCAGACAGCATCACCGTGACCTATGCTAGCCCCCTCGGCGGCAGCGCAGTGCTCAACGTCGTGGACGACATGCCCAATACCTCGGCCAACTTCGTGGTGAATCACCAAGGTAGCTTGAAGGTAGGGGATCTGGCCATCATCGGTGTGCCCGGCAGCGGGCGGCCATGCACCCTGTTCAAGGCCACCGCCTTTCCCCCCGGCGGCGGCAACTGCAACAACGTGACCACTTCCTGTATCGATGTGCAGCACAACCCGGGCGCCAACGGCGAATACAACCCGCCCAATCCCAACCAGGCATTTACCGACGCCCCGAAGTACGGCTATACCAACGCCCCCCCCACCACGATCGGCCCGGCGGTCATTTCCCGCCTTGGCACCTTCGTCCAGGAAACCTATGGTGTGCTCTGCAATTCCCTGGTTTCCTATTCGGCCACGGGCGGTGCGCCATCCTGCACCGCCTCTCCCCAGGCCTTTGTCAATGCCATTCCCCAGGTTGGGGAAATCGTCCAGGTGCAGGCCCAGTATGGGGTCACCGCCACTGCCGCGAGCGACGTGGTGACCAACTGGGTCGATGCCACCGGCGCTACCTGGCAGGCCCCCAGTTCCACGGACATCAGCCGCATCAAGGCCATCCGGGTAGTGGTGGTGGCCCGCAGCCGGGAACCGGCACGCACCGTAGTTTCCAATCCCTGCACCAATGCCCAGAACGTGGTCAATACCGGGCCCTGCTCCTTCCAGGATGCCGCCGCTCCGGTCATCGATCTGTCCGGTGTTTCGGTGCCGGCCGGCTACACCTGGAAGAATTTCCGCTATCGGGTGTATCAGAGCGTCATTCCCCTGAGGAACGTGGCATGGAACTACTGAATATGCGCCCCCAGCGCTTTGGAGGCGGCGTTCGCCAACAGGGCGGGGCCGTGCTTTTTGTTGCCCTGGTGGTGCTGGTTCTGCTGGCCCTGGGGGCCGTGTCCGTAGTCCGCTCCATGGACACCACCAACCTCATTGCCGGCAATTTCGCTTTCAAACAGGCGGCCATGCAGGCCTCAGACCGGGCGATTACCGATGGGATGAACAACCTGGCCAATATCGTTGCCTCGGGCGGGGGCAATACGGACGTGAACAACCGCTATTTCGCCCTGCGCCAGACCCCGGTGGATGCCCTCGGCATCCCCGCCGTGATCGACTGGACCAAAGTCAGCTGTGCCGATGAAACGGGAGCTGCGGTGGCCAAGTGCGACGAGAGTAGCGGCAAGTACCGCATCCAGTACTACATCGAGCGTCAGTGCGACGCGGCGCCAACCCTGGCCGATCTGAAGGATATCAAGACCAAGTGCGACTACGAGGTCCGGACCGCGACGCCCGCCGAGCAGATCGCCATTCGTTACCGCATCATCATCCGTGTGCGTGGGCCGCGTAATGCGACAGGCATTTACGAGGTCATGGTCAGCGGCCCCTCCAGTACCTGACCCCCTAAGGGAGATCTCTATGGAAATCCGCAGCCAGCTCGTCCGGGGCGCTCGCCTCGGGGCCCTGTTTGTTCTGGGCGCGGTGCTTAGCGCCTGGGGGGCCGCCACCGACATAGCCGACGTGCCCATGGCGGTAAAGAACAACGTGCCGCCGAACTTCATGTTCATGATCGACAACTCGGGATCCATGACGACCATGGTTCCCGATGTGCCGTACAACCCGGCGACCACCTACATCAGCTGCCCGAGCAATCGGAAGGTATCGACCAATAGCACGGTGTCGCTCTTTATCAAGAATGGGGTGCCGTATATCGGTATTGGCAATAACGCCTCGGATTTCTCCGCCCTTGGTACCGGCAAGAATCAGTTCTGTTTCGATAGCACCGCGACCTATAGCGCCGCGCTGTGGGCCAATACCTCCCTGGGCGGAGGCTGGTTTGGGCCGGACAGCGGATTCGCCGCGTCTGCCACCTCGGGCAACTACCTCAACTGGTATTTCAGTGCCAACGACGGCCCGGTTACCGGCTGGGTGGACCGCAAGATCCTGACCGATACCACCAAGAAGGTCCGCCCCCGCATCGAGGTTGCCCAGACGGCTGCCGTCTCCGCCCTCAACGCCATGCCGCTGCCGCCGACTGCCGCTTCCACGGCCAAGGTCCGGGTCGGGCTGAGCACCTACAACGCGGACCCCAATGCCAGCTACGGCGATGGCGGCAAGCTCCTGGAAGGCATGGGAGATCTGACGGCCACCAAGCTCACCAGCATCACCAGCGCCATCAACCAGCTGACTTGCGAGGGCAATACGCCCTTGTCCGAGACGGCGGCAGATATCGGCTGGTATTTCACCTCTGGCTACACCGGCAACCTGACCCTGCATCCGACCGCCCCAACGCCTACCACGGCATCGGTCGCCAATACCTTCAAGCAGAGCAGCAGCGCCCCGCACAAGCTCTTGAATGCCCCGGCATCCTGCACCGGCACCAATTGCCCGGTGCAGTACTGGTGCCAGCGCTCCTATTCCATCCTGCTGACCGATGGCCTGCCGACGGCAGATACCGGCCTGAGTACCAACAGTTATCTGAAGAACTACTACAGCAGCGACTACCTGGTGAATGTGGCCAGTGCCTTGTACGAAGTGGATCTGCGCCCCGACCTGGCAGCGCCGAACGGCCGGACCAAGAAGAATAACGTCCGCACCTATACCGTGGGCTTTGCCGATCCCTCTCTGGCTTCCGATCCTCTCCTGGCCAATACCGCGACCCAGGGCGGCGGGCTGTTCCTCACGGCCAACAATCTCAGCACCCTGACCACTGCCTTCAGCAGTGCCATCAACGACGCCCTGGCCAAGGATGCGGCGTCGGCGGCGGTGACGGTGGTCAATACACAGATCAGTGTGGATAACACCGCCTATGCCTCCACCTACAGTTCTGGTACCTGGACCGGTGACCTGCTGGCCTACGGCCTCAATACTTCCACCGGCATCCCCATCCAGCCTGCCGTCTGGTCAGCCCAGGCCAGGCTCGATGCCCTGGCCGCGGCCAACCGCAACATCGTCACTTATGACGGCAGTGCCGGGGCGGTCTTCTCCGCTACCTCCTCAGGCCTGGCTGCCAACCTGGTGAACTACCTGCGGGGCGATCGCAGCCTTGAAGGCACAACCTACCGCCGTCGCGCCCACCTACTCGGGGACATCATCAATTCCGAGCCGGTTGTGGTGAAGTATTCGGACAAGCCCATCGTCTTCCAGGGGGCGAACGACGGCATGCTCCATGTGTTCAACGGCAGCATCAGCGCGACCGATACCCAGGCCGGCCAGGAATTGTGGGCCTATGTGCCGCGCATCGCCTATGGCAGCCTGACCAATCTGGCATCTGCCGGCTACACCCACAACTATTTCATCGATGCGACTCCGGCCGTCGCCGATGTCACTGTTTCCGGCGCCACCTCCAAAATTCTGGCCGGCGGCCTGGGCAAGGGCGGGCGTGGCTACTACGCCCTGAACATTAGCAGCTATGGCGCCGCCTCCGAATCCGGCTACGCCAGCAAGGTCCTATGGGAAGCCCTGGGAAGCGATAACCGCATGGGTTATAGCTACGGCAAACCAGTGATCGTCAATACGCCCAACGACGGCTGGGTGGCGCTGGTGGCTTCCGGCTACAACAATGGCAGCGACACCGGCGGCGATGGGCATGGCCGCGTCTTTGCCCTCAATCCCCTAACCGGTGCCGTACTCCATGTCATCGATACCGGGGTGGGCGACGCAACCACTCCCGCCGGCCTGGCCCATCTTTCCAAGCTCAGTAACGCCCTTCCTACCGACACGATCAAGTACGTCTATGGCGGCGACCTCCTCGGCAACGTCTGGCGCTTCGATCTCACCAATTGGAGCGCCACCAGGATTGCCGTGGTCAAGGACGGCAGCGGCGCCACCCAGCCCATTTCTTCCGCGCCAGCGGTGGGAACGGCATCCGGTGCCGCCGGCTATTTCGTCTATGTGGGAACGGGCCTCTACCTGGGGGATAGCGACGTTCCCGGCAACACGCCACAGAATGCCTCTGCCACCCAGGTCCAGTCCGTGTACGGCATCATCGACGACACGAGCAATGCCTCTCCGACGCTGCCGGACATCCGGGGCGGCAATGGCGCTACCTGCCCCAGCGGCGGCGGTACGGGCAAGTTCGTCTGCCAGGACCCGGGCAGCCAGCAAAGCAACCAGTACACCAACACCAACTACGGTTTGAGCAACACCCAGACTGGTTGGTATTTCGATCTGCCCATTGCCAACGCCCGGGTAGTGACCCATCCCCTGCTGACTTCCGGCGGCGCCCTGGTCCTCACCGTGAATGTGCCGACCAATGTCACCTGCGACCCGGGGGGCTCCAGCTGGTTTGTCAACGTTGCCGCCAGTAACGGCGGTGCCATTGTTCAGGAAGTCGGCGGCAACAAATACTGGCCCACCATGTCATTGCTCGGCTATGCCTTGGCAAGTCGCCCGGTGATTGTGGATTCTGCCGACGGCAAACGGGCGGTCATCCGCATGTCCGACCAGACCTTCCAGGCGCCCCAGGTCAGGGAGCCGCCCGTACCCCCCGCCAGTGCTGCACCGACCTGGCGTCGCATATACTGGCGGGAACTGATGTAAATCCGGCGGGGGGATGGGCTGCCGACCGTACAGCTGGCCCATCCCCCCGACTTTTTCGCGGATGCTTGGGCGGGGGCATGGCAGTGCCCCCTTTTTGTTTTCCCCGGGATGCCTTGCGGTCATGCCGGCCCCCCTATGCGTATTTCCTCATCTCTTCTATTCGCCGTTGGCGCCTCCCTGTCAGTCCATGCCTTGCTCCTGATCCTGCCAGGATGGGGGGGGCGGGGTGGGGGAGCACTCCCGGCGCCGGCGAGGTATCTGCATGTCCGAATGGCTGTGGCCGCTGGCATTCAACCGGCCGTGGCGACCCCAACCCCTCTTTCATCAGTCTCCCCGGTAGTTCCTACAAGCGAACGCGCGGCGCAGGGAAGGGGTGACCTAGTCGTGTCGGAGCGAGCAGACCCTCCTGTTGGCGTGCCAACGGCCTTTCCCGCCGCGGTTTTTTCCTCCTCACCGGAGGACTTGGCGATCCCTCCCCTGGCCGGGCCGATGGGAACGGCTTATCTTCCGCCGGAGGCAGTGGATCGTCGCGCCACGGTAATCGAGGCCCAGCCTCTTCCCTTGCCCCCAGCCGGTTCCTCCCCGGGGCGCCTTCAAGCCAAGCTATTCCTGAATGCCCAAGGGGAGGTGGAAAACATGGAAGTGGAAAGCAATGCCTTGGCTCCGGAGTATGACGGCGCATTGCGGCAATACTTTCCCAGCATGCACTTCCGGCCAGCCGAAAAAGATGGTCGGCCGGTGGCCAGTTGGATTCGTATGGAGTTTGTTTACGAAGACGCTCCGCCCGCCCCGCCTTAGTCGTTACCGGGGTTTTCTGTCGTGTTGGGCAGAAAGCTGTTTGCCACCAGATGCTGTTCCAGTTGGCTCAGGGCCGTCAAGGCGCCTGCGGCGATGGCGACGGAGCGGGACGAGGCTACGTCGGGCTCACCCGGATTGATGCGGATCAGGGGGGCGCCGCGCATTTCGCCGAACCAGCGCACGGTGGGGATAGCGGTGCCGGCGCCAAGCTCGATCACCACCAGCCTTTCCACCGTTTGCAGCCAGTTGTCCAGGCGCTCCCGCTGGCCTTCGCTGCGCTGGGGCCGCCAGCCCCTGTCGCCAAACATGAGCACATTGGGCCGGGCCAGACTGCCGCAGTCCGGGCAGCGGGGCAGGGGCGAGATGAGGCGACAGCGGGCCTCGTCCACTTCCGGCGCGAAATCCGTCGCCGGCCAGATGCGGTCCCGGCGGCAGCCGTCGAGACATTGCAGATAGTGAATCGAGCCATGGCATTCCGCCACCCGAGTCGCCGGGAAGCCGGCCTGCTGGAACTGGCCATCCACGTTGCTGGTGAACACGAAGGCGCCTTCGGGCAGGCGGGCGGCGATGGCCTGGAGGATGGCAAAGCCCCGGTGCGGCCGGGCCTCGCGGTAGGCGTTGAGGCGGTGGCCGTAGAAGCCCCAGGCCAGCTCCGGGCTGCGGACGAAGGTGTCGGGGCAGGCGATTTCCTCGAAGGCCAGTCGCGCCTCCCCCAGCGCCGGGTAAACCTGCCAGAAACCGCCGGGCCCGCGGAAGTCCGGCAGGCCGGAGTCGATACCCATGCCGGCACCGGCGGTGATGAGCAGGCCATCGGCTTCAAGGAGGTGGTTGGCGGCGGTCAGATAGTTGGAGGCAGTCATGGGGGATTGGCGCTGAATTGCTCAGTGTGATTGTAGTGCCGGCGGCAGGGTCCTAGGTCTAACGTCATATGGCCTCTGGCCTGGCGATTCATTACACTGATATTTCTAATGTAAATAGGGGGTTACTCATGATTCGTAAGTCTATTGCCGCTGCTGCGCTGGCTCTTCTTTCCGCCTCGGCTTTTGCCGGTGACGTTTATATCCTGGGCTCGGCTGGCCAGGCTTCCACCAAGATTAACAAGTCCGGCATGGATAATGCCCTGATCGACGCTGGTGTGACCGGCCTGTCGTCCTCCACCAAGGAAACCGATACCGCCTACAAGCTGCAGTTGGGGTATCAGTTCAACCAGTACTTCGCGGTTGAGGGCGGCTACGTCAATATGGGTGAAGGCAAGTATTCTGCCAACTTTAACGGTGGTGTCGGCAAGGCCACCTGGAAGGTCGATGGCTGGAATGTCGACGCGGTGGGCATCCTGCCGGTGAGCGACAAGTTCTCCCTGTTCGGCAAGCTGGGAACCTTCGCCGCCCACACCAAGGTCGATGCATCCGCCACCGGCCCTGGCGGTTCCGCCTCCGGTTCCGACAGCGCCAATAACTGGAGCACCCACTACGGCATTGGCGCCAGCTACGCCTTTACCAAGAGTGTTGGCCTGCGGGTCGAATACGAGCGCTTTGACAAGGTGGGCAAGGACAACAGTACCGGCAAGTCCGATGTGGATCTTTGGTCGGTCGGTGTCGCCTACAAGTTCTAAGTTCCTCACGCTTCGGCGCCAAGGCTCGTCCCTCAGGATGGGCCTTTTTTCTTGGCGTTGCCGCCGGGAACCGGCGGGGCTCCCCAGTCAATGGCCAGGGATTGGCGATGAGCTTTCCGCGCCTTCGTTATCATGGCTTCTTTTCACGAAATCGCCGCCGCCATGACCCAACTGGAACAACTCCGCGCCGTTGTCCGCCAATTCGTCGCCGAACGGGGCTGGGATCAGCACCATAACCCGAAGAACCTGGCCATCGCCATGACCATCGAGGCGGCAGAGGTGCTGGAGCATTTCCAATGGCTGTCCGAGGCCGAGAGTTTCCAGCTATCCCCGGAGAAGCGCTGGGAGGTGGGGCATGAGCTGTCCGACGTGCTGATGGGGGTGATCCGGGTGGCCGACCTGCTGGACATCGACCTGGCCGCTGCCTTCGCCGAGAAGATGGAACTCAACCGCGAGAAATACCCGCCGGAGAAGGTGCGCGGGCGGGCGGTGAAATACACCGAGTTGGACTGACCTTGGGGAAATTAGCCGACCAGGAAGTCAAAGACCATCCCCAGGCTGCTGACGTCGCACTGATAAAACTCGGTGTAACGGCAGCGTCCACAAGCGATGTAGGAAAAATGTTCGGAATCTACTTCAAACACGGCGGACAAAAAGCTACCTGAGGCTCGCATATTCCCGAGGCGACAGCGGTTGTGGCTACACTTTGGGCAAACATAGGCTTTCTTGCCCACCAAAGCCTGCGTTCCATCCGCCAACTGTGTGTCCCTTGATGATTCATGGATGGGGCCGCTGTACCCTGCCAGTCGCTGTTTGATTTCTACGCCTGATGCTTCTGCTGGACACCCACATTGGGTGCAAGCCTGTTGTGTCTTGGGATTGGGGGAGCGGCAGACATGGCAGGTCCAGTCATATTTAGGCATGGTTTTGTCTTTAATCGGATAATGCGAATAGGATATCCTCGTCCGCTACTTGCCTCAACGCCGGCATGGATAGCGTGGGGAGGTCCTTATGTGAGTCCCCCCTTCACTCAGGACGGCACCACCGGCAAGCCGTGCCGTCAGGGCGCCGTTGAGCCCATGGGCAGGGCGGCGAAGGCGCCGCAATGCTCGCTTACCTGGAATCCCGGCCGACAGGCTTCCGGTAGCTCTGGCCCAGAATGTCCATCAGGTAAAAATCCGTCGGCCGGTGATTCACGACCTTGTGGCATTCGCCTCGGCGGGAGAATCCCAGGCGTTGATACAGGGCTTGGGCCCGGGGGTGGTTGCTGCGCACCAGGAGATGGATGCGCCTTAATCCCAAGACACCGAAGCCCTGTCCCAAGGTGGCGACGGTGATGGCTGCTCCCAATCCTTGGCCTGTCCGATCGGGACGCAGGGCGATGCGGAATTCGGCCTCCCCCGGGGCGGTCGCGGCGAGCAGTGTGAAGGCGACCAATTCACCCCCGTGCTCGGCGGCGTAGAGCCAGGCATCGGGCCGGTGGCCGAACTCCGTGAGCCAGCCCCCCGGCCGCAGGGCGTAATCCAGATCCGCGAATTCAGCCGGGTAGGCCGGCCAGTTGGCGATGGCCTCCGCATCTCGTGCTGCAAGGGGGCGCAAGCTGATCGGCGCGTCGGGCCCGGTGGGCTTCATTGGGCGCACTCCAGATTCCGGGCCCGGCGATTGGAGGCAAAGATGTTGTCCCGCGGCAGGGCTGCTCCCGTTTGCAGCGCTTCGATCCAGGCATCGGTGCTGGCTACGGCGGCAAAGCGGGTGTGCATGACCACCGTGAACACCCGATGGATTTCCTCCGCGCTGGCCCGGCCGGCGCTGTTTTCATACGGCAGGGAGCCGGCCGCATCGGCGATGAACTCCACCCCCAGGCCGGCATGGAGGGCATGCTTGATGGTCGAGTCGTCGCAGTTGTGGGTCATGTAACCGACCACGCTCAGGGTGTCGATGCCATGCCGGTCCAGCCACTTCGCTAGGTCGGTGCCGGCGAAGGCGCTGGGTAGGGTCTTCTCGATGTAGTGGCTATGGGGGCGGCTAGCGACTACCTCATGGAATTCCCAGCCCGGGGAATTCCTGGCGAAAAGCGCTGAGTCAGCAGGGGCTGTGTTTTGCACCACGATGACCGGGATGCCGGCCTCCTGGGCCGCATCCATGGCCCGGCCGATATTGGCCAGGGACTGCTGGACCTCCGGGTATTCGATCGGCAGCTGGCCGGTAACGTATTCGTTTTGCACGTCGATGACGAGCAGGGCGCGGCGGGGACGGGCGGACATGAATGGCTCTCCTCAGGATTGGCGTTGCAGTGGGAGCATTATTTCCCCGGGGCCCTGGGAGTAATAGTGGCCTAAATGACGATATTCGATAAGATTGGGCCAGTCTTCTCCAGGGATACCCCCATGGCCACCCGTACCATCGCCGTCGTTGCCTTCGATGGCATCAGCCCCTTTCTCCTCTCCATTCCCTGCGGCGTCTTCGGCGAGGATCGCAGCGGGGCTGGCGTGCCGCGCTTCGAGCTGCGCCTTTGCGGCCAGCACCCTGGCCCCCTGGCGACTTCGGCCGGATTCAGCGTGGTGGTGCCCCATGGCCTGGAGGGGCTGGATGGTGCCGATACGATCATCGTGCCCGGCTGGCATGATCCCCGGGTGGTGCCGCCGGATGCCTTGCTTGCCGCCTTGCGACTGGCCCATGGGCGCGGTGCCCGCCTGGTCGGGCTGTGCCTGGGCGCCTTCGTCCTGGCCGCCGCCGGTCTCCTGGACGACCGCCAGGCCACCACCCATTGGCTGTGGGCATCGGAGTTCGCCCGGCGCTACCCTCGCGTGCGGTCCAACCCGCAGGTGCTCTATGTGGACGAGGGCGATGTGCTGACCTCGGCCGGGGTTGCCGCCGGTATCGACTGCTGCCTGCATCTGCTGCGCCAGTGGTGCGGTGCCGAAATCGCCAGCCGGGTGGCGCGGCGCATGGTGGTGCCGCCCCATCGGCAGGGCGGCCAGGCCCAATACGTGGAACTGCCCCTGTCCCGTCGCGAAGATGGGGAGCGCTTGTCCGGGGTGCTGGATTGGGCGCGCCAGCACCTGGATCAAGCCTTGAGTGTCGAGGCGCTGGCCGAGCGGGCCAGGATGAGCCGTCGCACCTTCACCCGCCGCTTCAGGCAGGTAACGGGGGCGACCATTACCAGCTGGCTGCGCCATGAGCGCCTGGCCTTGGCCCAGCGGTTGCTGGAAACCACCGACCAAGGCATTGAGTTGATCGCCGCCCAGGCGGGCTTTGGTTCCTCGGTCTCCTTGCGACAACAGTTCAGGGAGACCTTCCGCGTCTCCCCCTCGGCCTATCGGCGCGAGTTCCGCGGGCTATCAACCGAGCCAGGGGGCTAGCAGGGGGATCAGGGCCGGGATCAGCAGCGCCGTCAGGGCCCCGTTGAGTCCCATGGCCAGGGCGGCGAACGCGCCGCACTGCTCGCTCACCTGGAAGGCCCGGGCAGTGCCGATGCCGTGGGAGGCGATGCCGATGGCGAAGCCGCGCACCGCCTGGTCCTTGATCTTCAGGGCATCGAACAGGTAGCGGGCACCCACGGCACCAAGGATGCCGGTAGTGATCACCAGCACCGCCGTGAGCGACGGCAGCCCGCCGGTGCGCTCGGCGATGCCCATGGCGATGGGCGTGGTCACCGACTTGGGGGCGAGGGAGAGCAGGGTGGCGAGGCTGGCGCCAAAGGCTTTGCCCACGGCCATGGCCGAGAGGGCGGCGGTGAGGCAGCCGACCACCAGGGCGGTGAGGATGGGCCAGAGCATGGCCTTGACCCGCTTGATCTGGGCGTAGAGGGGAATGGCCAGGGCCACCGTGGCCGGGCCGAGGAGGAAATGCACGAACTGGGCGCCGTCGAAGTAGGTCTGGTAGGGCGTGCCGGTGAGGCTGAGCAGGGTGACCAGGAAAAGCACCGCCAGCAGCACCGGATTGGCCAGGGGGTGGAAGCCGGCCTTGCGATAGATGGCATAGGCCCCCTGGTAGGCCAGCAGGGTGACAGTGAGGCCGAGCAGGGGCGAGGCGGAGAGATAGACCCAGATTTCCGCCAGCTGGGGAGGCAGGGGGGCGCTCATGACCGGGCCTCCTTGGATTCGGCCGCCGGGTTACGGGCCAGGGCCTTGAGCAGCAGGGCGGTGACGGCCAGGGTGATGGCGGTGCTCAACACCAGGGAGAGGACGATGGGCAGCCATTCGCTCTGCAGCCGATGCAAATGCAGCATCACCCCGGTACCGGCGGGCACGAACAACAGGGAGAGATGCTGCAGCAGCCCCTGGGACGTATTCTGCAGTTCATGGCTAGGCCCCTGGCGCAGCACCAGGAAGGCGAACAGCAGCACCATGCCGATCACGGGCCCGGGCACAGGCAGGGCCAGGCCGTGGGCGATGACCTCGCCGGCGAGCTGGAAAAGCAGAAGTTGGGTCAGGGCGGCAAGCATGGCGCACTCCTTTGGGAGAAAACAAGGTTCAGTATATTGGTGACCAGCAGGAAAAATTAGAGCCAAATTTGTTGCTTAATAATCGACAAAAAGTATGCAATCTTCTTGGCTGTCGGGTCATCAGGTCGATTTCTGCTCGTTACGGCTATTTTCCCGCAACGCCCGCTCCCTGGCTTGCTGCTGGGAAATAACTTGTATCCAATGGTAATTATTGCCAACGATCTGGCCTGGGCGGCGTTCTAAGGGGTATGTCATGTTCGCGAAGTGCTTGCCATGAAAACCTGGTTGCAGTGGTGCCTCGGTGGTTTGCTGGTGCTGTTGGTGGGCGTCGTCCATGCCCAGGTTCCGGATCGGGTGGGGCGCATCGCCTATGTCTCGGGCGACGTGCAGTTCTACGCCGACACTACCCGGGCCTGGGAGCCTGCCCAGCTCAATGCCCCGGTGAGTGGCCACAATTCTCTGTTCGTCGGGGCCGGGAGCCGGGCGGAAATACGCTTCGGCGCCACGGCCCTGGCCCTCGATAGCCAGACCCAGCTCAACATCCACCAGCTTGACGACGATGCCTTCAAGGCCAGCGTCGGCGAGGGCAGCATCAGCCTGCGGGTGCCGCGCCTCGAGGCCGGCGAAGTCTATGAACTCTCGGCGCCCGGGGCCCGTTACCAGTTGCTCCAGGCCGGGCGCTTCCGCATCGACGCGGTGGAGGGCGGCTCCAGCGTTACCGTCTTTGCCGGGGCCGTGCGTGCCCTTCTCGCCAATGGCCCGGTCCTGGTGGAGGCGGGCAAGACCCTGACGACCCGGGGCGGTGGCGGCTACCTGATCATGCCGGCCAGGAGCAGCGCCCTCGATGCCTGGCTCCAGGAGCGGGCCAGCCGCAATGGCCAGGCGATCCGCTATGTCTCGCCCTACATGACCGGCTACGAGGATCTGGATGCCAACGGCCGCTGGGCCCAGGATCCGGACTACGGCGTGGTCTGGTACCCGACCACCTACGTCAGCGCCGGCTGGGCGCCCTATCGGGATGGCCGCTGGGTCTATCGGCCGCCCTGGGGCTGGACCTGGATCGATGCCGCGCCCTGGGGCTTTGCGCCCTTCCACTATGGCCGCTGGGTGCGCATCGGCGCCAGCTGGGCCTGGTGCCCGGGGGGCTATGTGGCCCGCCCCAGCTATGCCCCGGCCCTGGTGGTGTTTATCGGCGGCGGCAGCGGTATCGCGGGGATCGGCAGTATCGGCGGCATTCCCTCCGTCGGCTGGTACCCCCTGCCGCCCTGGGAACGTTATCGGCCGGCCTATGCCCACAGCCCTGCCAGCCTGCGCAACCTCAACAATTTCACCCTGGCGAGCCCGCCGCCCCGGGCCTGGAGCCAGGTCGGGACGGCGCGGGTACTGGAGAATCAGCGCTATGGGGTGACCCTGGTGCCCCAGGGAGATTTCGTCGCTTCCCGGCCGGTGGCCCGATCCACCCTGGCCGTTCCCCTGGGCGCCTTGCCGACCCTGGCGCCCCTGCCCGTACCGCCGGCACCGTTGCACGCTGCCCCGCCCGCTGCTGGCGCCTCCCAGCCGCGGGACGGCATGGGAGGTGGCCGGCATGACAGGACCCCCACCCAGTTCGACGCGCCTCGCTCAGTTTCGCCTGTCCCGCCTGCACCACCCACCTTCGGCGGGGAGCGTGAAATCCGCCGTGAGCGCCCCCAGCCCACTCCCCCCGAGCGCTTCCCGGAACGGGAGTCCGCCGGAGCCGGGCGGGGATT
Source organism: Azospira sp. (assembly GCA_035255085.1). Taxonomy (GTDB): domain Bacteria; phylum Pseudomonadota; class Gammaproteobacteria; order Burkholderiales; family Rhodocyclaceae; genus Azospira. The sequence continues at coordinate 21,656 of DATEZY010000240.1, forward strand.
TGCCGCGCCCCTGCCCCGTCCCCCCGTGCCTGTGCCGGCCCCCCGGGGCGAACCGATGGTCACGCCCCGGCTCGATTCCCCGACGCCCCGCCTGTCGACGCCACCCGCCGTGTCGCCCGCAGAGCGGCCCCTGCCAGCAGTGCCGCTGCCGGAGCGGCGTTTCGGCAGCGGGGAAGCGATCCCTGTACCGTCACCCCGGCTCGCCGAGCCCCCGCGCCCACACTATGAGTTCCAGGGGCGGCCGGAAGCGGGGCACGATAGTGGCCGCGATTCAGGCCGCGATTCAGGTCGTGAGTCTGGCCGAGACGCTGGCCGAGACGCTGGCCGTGAGCCCAGTGTTCAGCCCCGCCCCAGATTCGGCTCCGGCGACAACAGTGGCCCGGGCAGCGGTAGCGGCGACTTAGGCGGGCCGGGCAATCTCCGGGGCGGCGATGGCTCCCGGCGCTTCGGCGGCCCTGATCGTTAGGCTGGGGGGCTGAGGAACGGCGAGGGAGAGGGCGAGTCAGAGCAGATGTGGGGCTTGAGCACCGAGGGGAATCCACGCGACATGCCTTGCTATGCGCACTCCGCACTCCGCACTCCGCACCACTCCGCACCACTCCGCTGCCACCAGCGGTAACGGCATGGTCTCCTCACGACATGCCTGCCTGATCGGGAGGTGGGTGGGGCTTATCCATCTCTCTTGATGTTCTTTTCTGAAGTTTGCAGAAAAATATCCGGAGATGCTGCCATGTTCAAAGCCCTGCAAAATCCCCTGTCCCTCCTTGGACGCCTGCTGCTGGCGTCCCTGTTCCTTCCCGCCGGCATCGGCAAGCTTACCGGCTTTGCCGGTACCGTCGGTTACATCGCTTCTGTCGGTCTGCCGATGCCTCAAGTTGCCGCCGTGCTCGCTTTGCTGGTCGAAATCCTGGGGAGCCTGGCGCTGATTGCCGGCTACGGCACGCGCTTTGCGGCTTTGGTACTGGCGATTTTTTCCCTGGTGGCCTCCTTCTTTTTTCATGCCTATTGGGCCGTGCCGGTGGACCAGCAATACGTGACGAAACTGCTGTTCTTCAAAAATATCGCAGTCGTTGGCGGATTGCTGACCTTGGCCGCCTGGGGGGCCGGGGACTGGAGCCTGGATAGGCGATGCCATAGGGAGTGAGATGAATCACCCCAACGGGGCATAGGCGCCGCGATCTCCGGCAAAGGCCGAACGGCCAGCGACTGCAGCTTGGGTCGGCGGCCGTTGCTCCCCGCCTTGTGCCTCTTTTTTTGCCCAATTTGCCAAGGCAAGGATCGGCAGGGGGGGGAGCCCGGCGACTCTCCCGGCCACGCCCCTGGCCGGTGTTGGGCTAGGCGGGCGTAGAATCCAGACATAAGCTGAACAAGGGAGCCTCCCATGGAAATCTGGATTCTGGTCGGCCTGATCCTGGGCAGCGGCGTGCTCTCCCTGGCCGAAATGGCGGTGGGGGCGAGCCGTAATTCCACCCTGGCCATGCTGGCGGAAGAGGGGGCCGCCGGGGCAGGTACCGTGCTCGGTTTTCGCCAACACCCGAGCCGCCTCCTGGCCACCACCCAGCTCGGTATCACCGCCCTGGCCATGCTTTCCGGCGTCTTCGGCGAATCCCTGTGGGTGCCCCGGGCCGAGGCCTGGCTGCGGGATAGCGTCGGCCTGGCCGACAATCTGGCCTATGGGCTGGCACTGGCCGGGGTGGTGACCCTCATCACCTTCTTCACCCTGGTGTTCGGCGAGGTGGTGCCCAAGCGCCTGGCCCTGGCCAAGCCCGAAGCCATGGCCGTGGCCCTGGCGGCCCCGGTACATTGGCTGCTGCGCCTGGCCCGGCCCCTGGTGGGGGTGGTCTCCTGGGTCTCCGATCGCATTCTCGATTTCTTTCCCGGCAAGGGCTCGGCGGAAGCCACGGCGGCGGACGAAATTCGCTTTCTCATCGAATCCGGGCGCAAGGAAGGGGTGCTGGACCGGACTGAGGGGGAAATCCTGGGCAATGTGTTTCGTCTGGACAACCGGCGCATCGGCGCCATCATGACCCCGGCCTCGGGCATCGCCCACCTGGACCTGGCCCTGCCCCGGGAGGCCAACATGAAGGTGCTCCAGGAACGGGCGGTGTCCCGCTTCCTGGTGTGCAAGGGGGGTATCGGTAACCCCCTGGGCTTCGTCGAGAGCCGGGAGCTGCTGCGGGAGGTGTTGAGCGGCAATCCCCTGGATTTCGGCAAGCTATCCCCGGCGACGCCCCACTACGTGCCCAACAGCCTGTCCCTCATCGGCCTGCTGGAGTTCTTCAAAGCCAACCAGACCCAGATCGCCCTGGTGGTCAATGAATTCGGCGCCACCGAAGGCCTGGTAACCCTCTCCGACCTGATGGGCACGGTGGTGGGGGATGTGCTCTCCGGCGCCGTGGAAGCGCCCATGGCCCTGCAGCGCAGCGACGGCAGCTGGCTCCTGGATGGCCTGCTGCCCTGCGACGAACTGAAGGATTTGCTCGGCCTGTCGGTGCTGCCGGAAGAGGATCTGGGCAACTACCACACCGTCGGCGGCTTCGTGATCTACGAACTGGGGCGCATCCCCAAGAAGACCGAGAGCTTCGAGTGGGGCGGCTGGCGCTTCGAGGTGATGGATATGGAAAAAAACCGGGTGGATGAGGTGCTGGCCAAGCGGGTGGAGGAGTAGCAGGGGATTCCACCTGGATTAGGTCGCTCGCCGTCGCCCCTTCATCGGAGGGCGGGCCTGGACGCGGCGCGCTGCGCTGCGCTGGCATCCCAGGGCCCGGCGTCACCGATGCGATTTTGATCCATCCAAGCGTTAGCCCAACTCACTCTACGTGGGGTCTGGCGATGGCATTCCCGGGCAGGGTTTCCCATAGGCCATTGATGGTCAGGGGGTTCAGGTCGCGAATGGCAGGGTCGGTGCCTCTTCTGGGCATGACCTCCGACCGGACCGGCCCCTGGGGACCGAGGGCGCCGACTCCTCGTTGCGGCGGTATGGGCCGGGCAGCGGGAATGGTCCCTTCTTCGCTCATCACATGGGGATAACTGATGTAGCCGGTGCTATCGGCAGGCGCCGCGCCGGCGGCCCACGCCAGGGGGGCAAAAACGGCCCAGGCCACCGTAGCCATGCCGACCCCCGCGCTGATCAACATTTGCTGTTTCATGCTGCTGCTCCTTCGCTTGCTTCAGGGCTCCCTTGAAACCCGTCTTTCATCCCTCCTTTATCAAAGAAGAGACAGTCTGCGACGGGGGGTGGTTCCTGGCGCAGGCAGGCGGCGATAGGGCAGCGGTCTGCCTACTTCTTGAATTCCTTGTGGCAGCTGCGGCAGGTGTCGTGGAGCGCCTCGTAGGCTGCCCGCACCTTGGCCTCGTCCTTGGTCTCGGTGGCCGTGGCCAGCTGGCTGACGGCGGCGAGGAACTTCTGCTGGCCGGCTTGGAATTTTTCCGCTTCGCTCCACACCTTGGCAGTGGCATGGGTCGGCGGATAGTTGCTGTCCGGGGTGAAGTAGGCCCAGGGGCCTTCCTTGACCTTGTTGAGTTGCTTGGCCTGGGCGATGAATTGGTCGGCATCGTACTGGTTGGCCCGGAGGCGGATGCCCATGGGCTCGAAGGCATCCAGGATGGCCTTGAAGGCATCCCGACGATGGGCCACGGGCTTGCCGGGGCCGGTGTCTTCCGGTTCGCCACAGGCGGCCAGGGCCAGGGGGAGTAGCAGGGAAATCAGCAGGGGGGCGAGACGTTTGCGGTAGGGCATGGAGTGTATGAGAGGCAGGGGGTGTTTGCGCGAAGGACGCATATTATCGCCTGGGGCGCCTGACCGGGGTCTGTCACCGCCCTGACGGGTTCAATGACCTTCGTTACTGGTGTGGCGGGCCAGTTCCCCGGGGGACTGGCCGAAGGCACTGCGGAAGGCGGCGATGAAGGCCGAAGGGGAATCGTAGCCGTGGGCCAGGGCCACCCGGGTGACGCTGTCGCCGGCCTCCAGGGCCGGCAGGGCCAGCAGCAGGCGCAGGCGCTGGCGCCATTCGCGGAAGGTCAGCCCCGTCTCCTTCTGGAACAGCCGGGTCAGGGTGCGCTCCGAGGCGCCTGCCCGCACGGCCCAGTCCGCCAGGGTGTCCCGGTCGTCCGGGGATTCCTGCAGCCGGGCGCAGAGGGCCGCCAGGCGGCGATCCTGGGGCAGGGGCAGGGTGAAGGCGGCGGGCTGCAGCAGGGCCAGTTCGTCCCCCAGCACCGCCACCAGGCGGCCGGCCGGGCCGGCCTCATCGTATTCCACCGGCAGGGCAGAGACCCGCCGGATCAGCTCCCGGGCCAGGGGCGTCACTTCCAGCACCCGGCATTCTGCCGGCAGGGCGGCGGCGAAGGCCGGGTCCAGGTAGAGGCTGCGCATCTCCGTCTGGCGCCGGTTCACCACCTGATGGGGCACCCCCGGCGGCACCCAGACGGCGTAGCGGGGCGGTGCCACGTAGTCCCCGTCCGGAGTGCGCACGCCGAGAACGCCACTGATGGCGTAGGAGAACTGGCACCAGGGATGCCGGTGCTCCTCGGTCCAGGAGCCGGGGACCAGGGATTCCTTGCGGTTGTAGAGGGGCCGGGGCAGGGCGGCCAGTTCGGGGATGGTGCGTTGCATGGATCGTTGTCTTGTCGCTTTGGCGCTATGGGTTGGCAAGCTGTCGTTAGACGGACATGCGGGGCCAGTCTAGAGTTCGCTCTCATCCCCATCAAGCTGTGGAGTTCCCCATGTCCGCCCCGACCTTTATAGCTGCCTTGCCCCAGGCCCCGGCCCGCCTGATGGCCTACCTGAAAAGGGAGTGGTTCCTCTCCGGCATGATCGGCGCCGTGCTCCTGGCCTCCCTGGCGCCGCAGCTGGGCCGCAGCGGCGGCACCCTGCAGGCGGACCGGGCGGCGGACGTGGGCATCGCCCTGGTGTTCTTCCTGCACGGCCTGGGTATCTCCTTCGCCAGCCTCAAGGAAGGGCTGCTGCGCTGGCGGGTCCATGTGCTGGTGCAGCTGTTCACCTTCGCCGTCTTCCCCCTGCTCTGGCTGGGTCTCGATGCCCTGGTGGGGCGCTGGCTGCCAGCGGGGCTGGGGTTGGGCTTTTGCTACCTGTGCGCCTTGCCCTCCACCATCTCCTCCTCCGTGGCCATGACCGGTCTGGCCCGGGGCAATGTGCCGGCGGCCATTTTCAACGCCACCCTGTCCAGCCTCCTGGGCATCGTCCTGACCCCGGCCCTCATCGCCCTGTTCGTCTCCGTCGGCGGCCAGTGGCTGTCCTTCGGCGCGGCGGTGCTGAGCATCGCCAAGCTGCTCTTGTTGCCCCTGGTGCTGGGCCAGCTGCTGCGGCCCCTGCTGCATCGCTGGCATGTGAAGCACAAGCGCTTCACCAACCTGCTGGACCGCTGGGTGATCCTGCTGCTGGTCTATGCCGCCTTCTGCGATTCGGTGGCCTCGGGCCTGTGGCAGTCCCATGGTTTGGGCCTGCTGCTGGCAGCCCTGGCGGGGGCGGCCCTGATCCTGGCCCTGGTGCTGCTGCTGTCCACCTGGACAGCCCGCCGCCTGGGCCTGCCGGTGGAAGATGAAATCACCGCCGTGTTCTGCGGCTCGAAAAAGACCCTGGCCTCCGGCGTGCCCATGGCCAAGCTGCTCTTCGGCGCCCACCCGGCCCTGGGCCTGATCGTGCTGCCCATCATGTTCTATCACCAGCTGCAGCTCTTCGTCTGCTCCCTGCTGGCGGCCCGCTACGCGGCCCGAGCCTGAGAGGCTGGCCTAAGACATAGGAGGGACGCCATTCTCCGCGTATGGCATTGCGGAGAATGGCGTCCCTATTGGCTTGCAGGGCTGTGCCCTGATTAAAGTGCGGCTCAGGCCTGCAGCAGTTCTTCCAGCCAGGCCAGCATCAGGTCGATTTCCTCCCGGCTCACCGTCAGGGCCGGCATGAAGCGCAGCAGGTGGGGCCGGGGGGCGTTGAGCAGCAAGCCTTCCGGGGCCCGGTTGCGGGCCGCTTCCACCAGGGCCGGGGCCCGGTCGTCAGGCAGCAGCAAGGCCCGCAGCAGGCCGCGGCCCCGTTCCCCGGCCAGGCCCAGCTTGTCCGAGAGGGCCTGCAGTCCGGCGCCCAGATACTCGCCCTTGGCCACCACTTCCGCCAGGAAGTCCGGGGCGGTGAGGGTCTCCAGAACGGCGCAGCCGACCGCCGTCATCAGCGGGTTGCCGTTGTAGGTGCCGCCCTGGTCGCCGGCCTCGAAGCAGCACACTTCTTCCCGGGCCAGCAGGGCCGCGAGGGGGGCGCCGCCGCCGATGCCCTTGCCCAGGGTCATGATGTCCGGGGCGATACCCGCCTGCTCATGGGCGAACAGGGTGCCGGTGCGGCCCATGCCGGTCTGCACCTCGTCCACGATCAGCAGCAGGTCCCGGTCCTCGGTGATCTGCCGCAGCAGCTGCAGGAACTCGGTGGAGGACGGCACCACGCCGCCCTCGCCCTGGACGGGTTCGAGCATGATGGCCACGGTCTTGGCATTGATCAGGGCCGCCACCGAATCCAGGTCGTTCATTTTTGCCTTGGGAAAACCCGGCACCTGGGGCGCGAACAGGGCATCCCAGCCCGGTTTGCCGGAGGCCGACATGGTGGCCAGGGTGCGGCCGTGGAAGCTGTTCTCGAAGGTGATGATCTCGTGGGCGCCGTCCTTGTGCTGCTGCCCCCACTTGCGCGCCAGCTTAATGGCTCCCTCGTTGGCCTCGGCGCCGCTGCTGGCGAAGAACACCCGGTTGAAGCCGGAGCAGGCGGTAAGCCCGGCAGCTAGCTTGAGGCTGGGTTCGTTGTAGAAGGCGGGGCTCGGGTTGATGAGCTTGCCCGCCTGCTCGGTCAGGGCTTCGACGATGGCCGGGTGGCTATGCCCCAAGCAATTCACCGCCCAGCCCTGCACGAAATCCAGGTAGCGCTTGCCCTGGTGGTCCGTGAGCCAGGAGCCGCGGCCCGCGGTGAAGACCAGGTCGGGCCGATGGGTGATCCACATCAGGGACTCTTTGGCGTCGAGGGGCGCGGCGAGGGGCATTTCCATTGCTGCTTTCTCCTTTTTAGGCGTTAAAAAACAAAAAGGCCACGGGGTTGCCGTGGCCTTTGAGGTAGGGAAGTCTAGGGACTTCGCAGTGCTGCTTTACCTGGGGACGAGCGACGGCGACCGGGCGGAATGCCGGCGGCGTCGGGAGGCGATGCAGGTGCTGGGGTTGAAGTCCATGGGGCTACTTTGCCACAGGTGGGTGCTCCCCGGGGCAGGTTTTTCGTAACAGCTTGTCATCGGCCCGTCCTTATCCCCTTCCTTGCCCTAGCCGACCAGGACATGGCCCAGGCTGCGCACGGCGATACCGACGCAGGCGCCCAGGGCGGCCGGCTTCCATACGGCCGCGACGCGGGGGCCGGCGGAGATGAGCACCGCCACGCCGGGCACGTCGAAGGGATGGATCAGCCAGCCGGCGCTGGCATTGAGCAGCCCGACGGTGGCCTGG
>DATEZY010000241.1:0-5242 GCA_035255085.1 Azospira sp.
GCGGCGCTGGCGTAGCGGTCTTCCGGCTTCTTGGCCAGGGCCTTGGCGAGAATGGCTTCGAAGCCCGGGGGCACATCGCCCTGGACCAGGGAAGGACGCCGGGCCCCCTCGTGGATCACCCGGTACATGATGGTGGAGACGGTCTCGCCATCGAAGGGCGCCGTGCCGGTCAGGAGCTGGTAAAGCACAACACCGAGGGAAAAGATGTCGGCCCGGCCATCCACGGCCTGGCCCATGATCTGTTCCGGCGCCATGTACTTGGGAGTGCCGAGCATGGTGCCGGTCATGGTCTTGGCGCTGCTCTGCAGCTGGGCGATGCCGAAGTCGGCGAGCTTCACCGCGCCGGTATTGGTACTGCCATCGAGGACGATGATATTGGCGGGCTTCACATCCCGGTGCACCACCCCGGCCTGGTGGGCGTAATCCAGGCCGTCGGCGACGGCGGCGATGAGTTCGGCGATCCGGTCATAGGGCAGGCGCTGACCGCCTTCGGGCTCGCTGCGCAGCAGTTGGCGCAGGTCACGGCCCTCGAGGAACTCCATGGCGATATAGGCCATGTCATCCACCTTGCCGGCATCGAACACGGTGACGATGGCCGGATGGTTGAGGCGGGCAGCGGACTTGGCCTCACGGAAGAAGCGGCGCTCGAAATCCTCCTGGTCCCCCAAGTCGAAGCGGATGGTCTTGATGGCGACGATCCGTTCCAGCAGGGGATCGAAGGCGCGATAAACCACGCCCATCGCGCCTTCGCCGAGCTTGCCGTCGATTCGATAACGGCCCAGTTGTTCGATGCTCATGTGGAATGCTTTGGAGGAATTGGCGGTCAGTAGGCCGGGGCGGAGACTGCCTTTCTATCGCCCGCGGAGCCCCTAATTGCAGCGGGCAATTTTAACAGAAGCGGCGTCCCGACTGGCCGGGCAAGCAAGGAGAAATCGGGGATAAATCCTTACCCGTACGGGATATCCCTAGCAATCAAAAGGGGGTTTCCGCCGCTGCGGCTGAACCATACCTAAGGCCGCCGCCATAGCAAGGAAGAAAGTCACAGCGACGATTAAAAACACCTCGGCAAATGCCTGCCCGCCGCCGCCAATTCCCAGGGACGAACTGCGCCACTCCACATAGACCGCCCCCAGGCCAACCCCCACCGCCCCGCCGACCTGGCGCACACAACTGACCAGACCCGAGCCCTGCCCCACCTGGGCAGCCTCCAGGCCACGCAGGGCGCCCAGGTTGAGGGCCGGCAGGATCAGGGCCAGCCCCACCCGTCCCAACACCACCGCTGCCATCAAGGCCGGCAGCAGGGGAATATCCCCCTGGCCCCGGCCCAGGGCCAGCCAGGCCAGGGCCAGGAAGGACAGCGTAAATAGCAGCAAGCCGAGGGCCGTCTGCCGATGGGCCGGCACCTTGTCCGCCAGGTGACCGGCCCCCGGCGTCACCAGGGCCAGGGCAATGCCCGCGGGGAACAGGGCAAAGCCGGCTGTGGTGGCGTTATAGGCCAGCACCGTCTGCAAAAAAACCGGGATCAGGTAGGTAGAGCCGAACAGCCCCAGGCCATAGATGAAGGACACCACCGCCCCCATGGCAAAGGCCCGCTGACGGAACAGGGACAGCTGCAGCAAGGGTCCCGGCACCCGCCGGGCATGGACGGCAAAGGCCAGCAAGGCGACCACGGTGAGGGCGGCGCCGCCGGCACTGGGCCAGGAGACGAGGCCGTGGGCATGGAGGCCACCAACGGTCTGCAACAGGGTGAGGATCGCCAGGGTCAGCAAGGCCAAGCCCCGCCAGTCAAAGCGGTGGAGCGCCGGCGTCGGCGCCCGTACCGGCAGCAGGGCCAGCCCCGACCACAGGGCGGCGGCGCAGCCAGGCAGGGTGATGAGAAAAATGGCGCGCCAACCGAAGTGGTCCACCAGCAGGCCGCCCAGGATCGGCGCTACCGCCGGAGCGAGGACTATGCCGAAACTGAGGATGCCCATGGCCCGGCCCTGCCGGTCCACCGGGAAGTGGCGCAACACCAGCAGGGTAGACATGGGCTGGAGAATGCCTGCTGCCGCCCCCTGGAGTATGCGCATGGCCACCACCGCGGCAAAGCCTGGGGCCAGGGCGCCGCCCAGGCTGCCGACGGCAAGCAGCAGCACGGCCACGAGAAACACCCGGCGAAAACCATAGCGATCCACCAGCCAGGCTACCGGCAGCATGGCGATGGTCATGGCCGCCATATAGGCGGTGACGGCCCACTGCACCTGATCCTGACCGAGATGGAAATCCGCCATGAGCGAGGGCGCCGCCACGTTGAAAATGGTGGCGGAAAGCACGGCGGCCACCATGCCGCAGGCCATGGCCGCCAGGGCGCGCCAGCGGTAGCCCTCGCCGTAGCGGGCACGCAGGCTCTCCAGAGAGCGGGGATGGCCAGGGGCAGCAGAATCAGGTGAGGCGTGCGGCATGGGAGACTTTCGGAGAAGGCAGTACAATGATTGCACAGGTAACAATTAGTATGCTAACCAATATTGGAAGTTCCCCATGAACGATCTGCACCAACGGTTTTCCAGCCTGCTGCATCAGACCGCAGCCCTGTGGCGGACCACCCTGGACCGGCGCCTCAAACCCCTGGGTTTTTCCCAGGCCAGCTGGCGCACCCTTATCGCCTTGCGGCGGGAACCGGGCGGCTGCAACCAGACGGCCCTGGCCGACCGGCTTGGCATCGAGAACCCGACCCTGGTCCGCCTGCTGGACCGCATGGAGGAGCAAGGTTGGGTGCGCCGGGTGCCGGACCCCAAGGACCGGCGCAGCAAGCGGGTGGAGCTCACCGACGCCAGCCTGGAGTTAGCCGCACGCATGGAACAGGAAGTGACCACGCTACGCGCCGAACTGCTGGCCGACCTCGGGGCAGAACAGCTGGAAGCCGCCATCACCCTGCTGGAAGGGGTGCGTCAGCGAGCCGAAGCCCTGCTGGCCGAAAGTCGGGCCGGTAGCAAAACTGGCACCAAGGACTAACACCCGCCCCCTTTTTAATAACCAAAATATACTAACGAACTTACTATTTAGTATTTAAACTTATACACACCCCCGCCTTAGACTCCTCCCATCGCTAATCACTGCTCGGGAGAAACCATGGCAAAACCCACCCAACTGTTCGCCGCGCTGGCGGCATCCCTGGCCCTCTTGGCCGGCGGTTCAGCCCAGGCCGACACCGCACTGCTCAACGTCTCCTACGACCCGACCCGGGAGTTGTACCAGGATTTCAATGCCGCCTTCGCCAAACACTGGAAGGCCAGGACCGGCGAAACCGTCACTATCAAGCAGTCCCACGGCGGCTCCGGCAAGCAGGCCCGGGCAGTGATCGATGGCCTGGAAGCGGACGTGGTGACCCTGGCCCTGGCCGGAGACATCTCGCCCCTGGCCGAGCGTGGCCTGCTGGCCGCCGACTGGCAAAAGAAGCTGCCCCACAATGCCTCTCCCTATACTTCCACGATCGTGCTGCTGGTCCGCAAGGGCAACCCCAAGGGCATCAAGGACTGGAACGACCTGGTGAAGCCGGGCATCGGCATCATCACCCCCAACCCCAAGACCTCCGGCGGCGCCCGCTGGAATTACCTGGCCGCCTGGGGCTACGCCCTCCGCCAGCCGGGCGGCAGTGAAGCCAAGGCCAAGGATTTCGTTGCTGCGCTCTACAAGAACGTCCTGGTGCTCGATACCGGCGCCCGGGGCGCCACCACCACCTTCGTCGAACGGGGCCAGGGCGACGTGCTGATTGCCTGGGAAAACGAGGCCTACCTGGCGGTGAAGGAACTGGGTCCGGACAAGTTCGACATCATCACCCCCTCCGTCTCCATCCTGGCCGAACCGCCGGTGGCAGTAGTGGACAAGAACGTGGACAAGCATGGCAGCCGCAAGCAGGCCCAGGCCTACCTGGACTACCTGTATAGCCCGGACGGCCAGGAGATCGCCGCCCAAAACTACTATCGACCCATCGACCCCACGGTCGCCAGCAAATACGCCAAGCAGTTCGGCAAGGTGCATCTCTTCACCATCGACCAGGTATTCGGCGGCTGGGGCAATGCCCAGAAGGTACACTTCGCCGACGGCGGTATTTACGACCAGATCCAGACCCGCCGCTAAACTTCTGCCACAAACAACAAGGCCCGGCCCTCCAGACGGAGGCACCGGGCCTTGGCTATTTTGGGCGGGAGAGGCGCTAGGGCGATCAGCCCCGGCGCAGTTCGGTCGTCAGCGTGGTAGTGGCGACCCGGCTGACGCTTTCAACGCTACGGCTGGCTTCGCGGCCTTCGCCTGCCCGCTTGGTTTCGCTCTGGGTCGCCTGCATGCCGGCGGCAGCGGAGAGGCAAAAGGCGCCAGCGGTGATGAGCAACATCTTGCGGGCGTTGATGGCAATGATGGAATCTTGCATGGCGGAGCTCCCAGTGGCGAGGCGCCAACCTAGCGCCGTGTTGTTATTGATGGGCTCATTCTACGGAGCCGCCCCTCGCCGGTCTGTCGCAAGCCTGTGCCGGCCCGTAACAGCCCTTGAGGAAATGTGACCTTGTGTGACAACCCAGGGGCCGGGCAAAAAAAACCCGCACACAGAGGTGCGGGTAGAGAAGAAGCCCATCCAGGGAGGAGAAGATGGGACTTGGAGGGAGTCATGCGCTGTCAACGCATGGGACCATTCTAGGCAGCCCGAGCGGCTCCGTCTGTGGCGTTTACTGATCGGTTGTGTAACAAGGAATGCCCTTTCTTGACCGTTTGTAAGCACCGGGATTGCACCGGGGCGGCAGGCAAAAAGCAGCCAAAAAAAACCCCGCCGGGGGAGGCGGGGCTGGAGAGGAGGCCCATCCAAAGGGGGGGAGGATGGGACTTTTGGGGGAGTCATGCGCTGTCAACGCATGGGACCATTCTAGGTAGGGTTCCCGGGGGCGTCTGTGGCCTTTGCTGATGGGTTGTGTAACCGTCAGTGATGGATTTTGACGGTTTGTAATCGCCTGAGCGCCAAGGGAAATCGAAGGAAATCCGGGGACGCACCAGCCCCGGCAAAGGTAATTCAGCGGGCCAGCGAGGCGGACGGGCCTGGCGATGAATCAAGGAGGATCAGGGACGGCGCCGGCAACGCCAGAGGGCGACGATCAGGGAAAAGACGAAGGCCGCGAGAAAGGCTTTGGAAAAGTTGGCCCGGCCTTCTGCCACCAGATCGAAGCCCAGCACCCCCAACAGCACCCCACAACCTTCCGGCAGGGGCACGGCGTCCCAG
>DATEZY010000242.1:0-4907 GCA_035255085.1 Azospira sp.
CAGGTCGAACGCTTCAGCCACGACCCGGCCCGGGAACCCCTGATTTTCCAGGGCGGCCGCTACCGCCGCCTGGCCGGTTGATCCCCACCCGGCGGGGGCGTAGAATGCGCCCTCGCACCGGCCTTTCCGCCTGACGGAAAAGCCCACCGAGCGGGCGTCGTATAATGGTAATACCCTAGCTTCCCAAGCTAGAGCCGTGGGTTCGATTCCCATCGCCCGCTCCACATTGAATTCATGCAGGTCGTTGATCTGCAAAAAAAAGCCAACCCCAGCGGGTTGGCTTTTTTGTTGTCTGGTCGATATCTGGTCAGGGCTCGGTAGGACACTTTCTAGCTTGATCAAGCTCCAGCTAAGTTTGATCAGACCGTGGCGAACCTTAAAATTCCGTTTTCGTCGTTTGCAGGCACAACCTGCACGTCAATCGTGACTAGGTCATCACGAATTTCCGTGAAAGCATCGTAAGCTTTGGTGTCCGTCTGCGGTGCGGTGACCGGGAAAAGCACATCCTTAGGCAAGGCATTGCGTTTACGCAAGCGGCGAACCTTGTCTACCCACTGGCCGCCATGATTCAGTATCTTGGTGGTGTCGCCTTGGGCCAAGTACAACGGCTTTATGATTCGCTGCGCCTTACCGTCGGCCATCAGCACGAAGGGGAAGTTCACGGTGAAATCCGGCGTACCGATTTTTTCTGGACGGTACTGCGTACCCATCTGACCACGGAAAAGCAGTTTGCGAACTGTGCTTTCCAGTAGGCGCTCCTGATACTCTTTGGTGACGAAATTCCGTTCGATGTAATGATCGAACAATTGCACCAGTTTTTCCTTGGGGTTGTCGGCCAGGACTACGCGTTGCTCGGCAAACTGCAGCATCGCCTCTCGGGGACGGACAAGTTCAGTGAACAGGTTCCGTGCAAGGGGAATATCGGGCTGGGTTTTGCGGCCATCCAAGGCCAAGCGACGCAATTCGCCGGCAAAGCGATCAAGTTCTTCCTGGAACAGCTCCCGACCCTCTAGGAAAACCTTGCGGTCAAGCTGGTGGAAAAACTGCGTGATGCGTCCGTAGCGCTTTAACAGGCGGAAACCGAAAAAGCGAGCCTCGGGCGCCATCATAACGATACCCACATTGGCAAACTCGCCCGTTTCGACGAACGGGCGGAAGCGCAGCAGGGCATATTGGCAGGCAAACTTTTTCACGGTGTATTCCAAAACTCTTTTTGGCGGCAGCGTTGCAGACAGGCCTGAATTTCATCCCAAGTCACGTCGGCCGGGACGCCTTCAGCAAAAAACCACCAAGAATCCGGAATGTTAACACGAATATCCGGCAGCTTCGCCAAGGCAGCATTCAGCTTGGCACGGTAACGCTCCCGTTCGACATGGTCGGCAAACACCCGGTTCCAGTGATCGGCAAACACGTGGGATTCAAGAAATCGTTCAGCGCTGAAATCTGGGTCAAACGCCTGGTTGTGGTCGATAACGACCAGTTCACCGGCCTGCATGTCCCACAGCAGATTCGGGTTGCCGCCGCGTTCGGTCAGATGACGGTCTTCGTTTCGTAGCCACCAGTCAAAGACCAGGACATCTGTCGCCAGTTCCGGGGATACCAAATCCCGCGTAGTGACCGTCAACTCCTGCGGGTGCGGCAAATAACGCGAGGCGAAGACGATGCCGCTGCCCAGATCGGCGATTTCAGGGAAAACCTGGGCCTCGACTAGTTCGACGGGCACTTCGGCCAAGGCATATTCCGCGATAGGCAGGCCGAATGCCGTTGCCAGTTGCGCGGAGACCCATTCGCAAATCTGGCTGCGCCGTCCAGCCCCGATACCCTTGACGTAATACAGTGCGCCATCGTCACCCCGGCAGACAAAAGGCCGAGTGACGCCCTGCTCGGAGCGGCGCAGGATTTCCTCGATGACGACGGTGGGTTTATTCACTTCAGTATGTTTCTCACGCCGACTCAAACGGAGTAACTATCACGGTCAAACCATGGGCGTAATAACTGAATGAAATCTGGCGGGATCAATGATATTTGGCATATTCAAATTGTATAAGAACTGCAGCAAAACTTGTTCATCTAGTCGGATTCAGATCATTGCGGAATCCAAGTAAGTCAGATGATGCTGAGGATTTTTCCAATCTGGAATTCAGAATGACTTCGCTATAGCCAGGGGTGAGCCATATTTTTTGATCAATTTTCGGAGTGTCGAGTACGTTTCCTTGGGCCAGCCCCACGTATTCGATTCCAATCCCCTACTCCACACCAATTTCGGACAGCTTATTGATTTATCGAAGAAGAGGCCAACCCCACTGGCTTGCCTTTGCGCTTCTTGTGGCCGGGCTTACCGATCACCGCAGCTGTGTAGCCACGGCGGCACCGGATGGAACAGTTCCTCCAGTTCGGCTAGGAACACCCGCACCTTGGGCACCCGGACCCGGCTGGGGGTGTAGCAGGCGTAGAGGTAGTGGCCCATGCGGACCTGGGGAGCGTAGTCGTCGAGCACCGTGACCAGGTTGCCCCGGTCCAGGGCGGGGGCGCACAGGTAGGTGGGCAGGATGGCCAGGCCCTGGCCGTCGAGGACGGCGGCGTGGATGCAATCGATACTGTTGAACTGGAAGCGGCTGCGCACCGGCACGCTGGTTTCGTTGCCCTGGCGGTCGGCCAGCTGCCAGACCCGGTTGTCGGTGAGCAGGTAGCTGAAGCACTGGTGCTGTATGAGGTCCTGGGGCGATTTCGGTTCGCCGTGGGCCGTCAGGTAGGCCGGGGCGGCGCAGATCACCCGTTGCAGCAGCACCAGGGGCTTGGCCACGGCTTCTTCCGGCGGCGCCTTGGTCAGGCGCAGGGCCAGGTCGATGCGGTCTTCCACCAGATCCACCACCTGGTCGGTGAGGATCAGCTCGCACTCCAGTTCGGGATACTTGGCCAGCAGCTTGGGCAGCAGGGGGGCGATGTAGAGGCGGCCGAAGCACACCGTGGCGCTGATGCGCAGCACGCCCCGGGGCACGTCGCCCAGGTGCTTCACCGCGAACTCGGTGCTCTCGATGGCCTCCAGGGCACGCAGGGCGTGCTGGTAGAACTCCTCCCCGGCGGGGGTGAGGCTGAGCTTGCGGGTGGAGCGCTCGAACAGGCGCACGCCGAAGGCTTGCTCCAGTTCGCCAATCTGCTTGCTGATCTGGGCCCGGGTGCAATCCAGGCGACGGGCGGCCGCGGCCATGCTGCCGTTTTCAACCACTTTGACGAAGCTTTCCCAGCTGCGCAGCCAGATCATTGTCAATATTCCGTTGACCACAAGACTCGGATTATGGTCTGTTTCCCCCCGCTTCCGGGAACTATAGTTCAGGCAATTCACACCAGCGTTACGCCGGTGACATTCAGCTGAGATTCAGCCCCAGGGAAAACCACCATGTTTCGTTCATTGAACCGGCCCGACATCCTCATCACCACCCTGGCGGCTGCCGGCATCCTGATGGTGACCATGGGCGCCCGCCAGTCCCTGGGGCTGTTCGTCAGCCCCCTGAATACCAGCACCGGCCTGGGTATCACCACCATCAGCCTGGCCCTGGCGGTGGGGCAGTTCGCCTGGGGCGCCATCCAGCCGGTGGCCGGGGCGGTGGCCGACCGCTACGGTGCCCGGACCGTGCTCATCAGCGGCCTGGTGATGCTGGCGATCGGCAGCGCTGTCACCCCCTACATGGGTTCGGGTTTCGGCCTGGTCGTTTCCCTCGGCCTGCTCTCGGCCATCGGCGCCGGCGCCGGCAGCTTTTCCGTGCTCATCGGCGCGGCCGCCCAGCGCCTGCCCCTGGAGGCCCGGGGCACCGCTTCCGGGGTGATCAACGCCGGCGGTTCCTTCGGCCAGTTCATTTTCGCCCCGATCCTGCAGCGCCTGATCCAGAGCATCGGCTGGATGGGGGCGATGTGGGCCATGGCCCTGGCCACCCTGGCGGCCCTACCCCTGGTGGGCAAGCTCACCCGCCCGATCGATACCCCAGTCAAGCATGCCGAGGAAGACAGCGGCCTGGGCCGGGCCGTCGGCGACGCCCTGCGCCACCCCAGCTACCTGCTGCTGCATGCCGGCTTCTTCACCTGCGGCTTCCATATCGCCTTCCTGGTGACCCACCTGCCGGGCGAAGTGAACCTGTGCGGCCTGCCGCCCTCGGTGGCCAGCTGGTCCCTGGCCATCATCGGCCTGGCCAACATTTTCGGCAGCCTCTACGCCGGTTCCTGCGTCTCGCGCTACCGCAGCAAGTATGTGTTGGCGGTGATGTACGGTTCCCGGGCCCTGCTCATCGCCTGGTACCTGCTGATGCCTCACACCGAGCTGACCTATTACCTGTTCGCCGCCGGCCTGGGCTTTACCTGGTTGGCCACGGTGCCACCGACGGCGGCCATCGTCGGCAAGTTGTTCGGCGTGCGCTACCTGGGCACCCTGTTCGGCCTGACCCTGCTCTCCCACCAGGCCGGGGGCTTCCTCGGCGCCTACCTGGGGGGCCTGGCCATCACCCACTTCGGCAACTTCGACCTGATGTGGTACGCCGACATGGCCCTGGCCGCCCTGGCCGCCCTGGTCAATCTGCCGATCCGGGAACAGCCGGTGGTGCGGGCGGCGGTACCGGCCTGAACCTGCCTGCCGGACCCCGCAGCAAAAGGCCAGCCCCGACGGCTGGCCTTTTGCTTTGAGGCGACACAGGCAACCCAACAGGGGCTGCGCAACCGGGCGGAACCCTACTGGGGCAGGACGTAGCCCTTCTCCCGCAGCAGGCGCACGATGGCATCCACCACCTCGGGGTCGAACTGGCTGCCCCGGCCCCGCTCGATTTCCGCCAGGGCCGCATCCAGGCCCAGGGCCGGACGGTAGGGGCGGTGGGCGGCCATGGATTCGAGCACGTCGGCCACCGCCAGGACCCGGGCCTCGA
>DATEZY010000243.1:0-6520 GCA_035255085.1 Azospira sp.
GTGCCGGCCAGGGGATGGTTACCGTCCACCACCACCTTGTCGCCGGCGATTTCGGTGACGCGGTAGAGGATGAAGTCCTCGTCGTCGCCGCCTTCCGGAGCGCCTTCGAACTGCATGCCCACTTCCAGGGTTTCCGGGAAGCTGTCGCGGGATTCGATCTGCACCAGTTCGGCGTCGTATTCGCCGAAGGCGTCGTCGGGCTGCAGCTTGACCTTCACGGTCTCGCCCACGCCCTTGCCTTCCAGGGCTTCCTCAATCTTGGGGAAGATGTCTTCGTGGCCGCCGTGGAGATAAACCAGCGGCTCCTTGCCGGCATCCACCAGCACGCCGTCGGGATCGGTGACGTTGTAATCCAGGGTGACGACGCTGTCTTTTACTACTTGCATGAGGGTTCCTAGAGTTTAGAGTTCTTTGACCAGGCGCAGCATTTCCAGCGCATGGCCCTTGGCATTGACGCCGTATAAGGCGTGGCGCACAACGCCCTGTTTGTCGATGACGAAAGTGGAGCGGAGGATGCCTTGCTTCTTGACGCCATCCACCTCCTTCGTCTGCCACACCCCGTACTTCCGGCACACCTGCCCGCCCTCGTCCGACAGCAGCCGGGCGGAGATGCCATGCTTGTCGCGGAAGGAGGCATGGCACAGGCAATCGTCCCGGCTGACGCCGAGGAGGACGACGCCCTGGCGGGCAAACTCGTCCTCGTGATCGGAAAAATCGGTGGCTTCCAGGGTGCAGCCTGGAGTGTCGTCCTTGGGGTAGAAAAAGAGCAATACGTGGTTGTTGCCCCGGTAGCTCGCCAGTTCCACCTGTTCCATATCCGCATCGGGCAATACGAAGTCCGGTGCGTTCTGTCCAGTTTTCAGCATGCTGGCTCCTCAAGAACTCCCCCGCCCGCCGCAATCGGCCTTTGGGGTTGGGGGGATTCTAGCCGAGCTTTCCTGGCCAGACCAAGCACCTTTCCACGCAGGGTTATTAGGGAGCGCTCCGATCCGGGAAAAAAGGCCCAACCGACCGACTTCATGGCCTCTTGCCCGGACACACCGATGCGCCTTGCCCTAGGATTTTTGCGCTACAGTGCCCACCTCGGCACTCCGGCCAGCCCCCCGAATCCGGCCCGGATCGATTTGGAACGACTCCCATGATGCGAAAACTGCTGTTGCCCCTGCTGCTATCCCTGTCCCTGGCGGAGATCGCCCAGGCCGCTCCGCCAGTACCGGCCCCGGCACCGCTGGAAATTGTCAGCGCCGAATTCGGCCTGTTCGATGCCAGCAACCCCCAGGAACTGGCTTTCGAACCGAGCAACGTGGTGCCGCGCCGGGAAGGGCAACACTACGGCTGGGTCATCGAGCTGCGCACCAGCAAGCGCACCGTGACGGTGAGCGAGGAATACCTGCTGCCGCCCCTCAAGCAGGCCTCGAACACCCCGCCCAAGGCCGACAAGGCCATGGACCCGATGAGCGAGAGCCTGGACATTCCCACCTACCGGCGCAGCCAGGTCAGCCAGCGGCAGCTGGCCCCCATGGAGGGTCGCATCTACGGCGAATGGGCGGTGGGCCCGAAGGAGCCCCCCGGCCACCGGCACCTCCAGGTTCTGGTGGAAGGACAAGTGGCGGCGACCTTCGAGTACGACGTGCAATAACTTTCTCCCCATCCCTTCGAAAGGCTGCCGCCTCTGGCCGGCAGCCTTCCCAGATACCGCCCCCATGGCCTTCCGCCCTACCCCCGCCCTGTTACGCTGGCTCAAAGCCAGTCTTTCCCGCCGCCCCGATCCGGTACCGGAAATACAGCGCGCCCGGGACATCATTGCCGCCATCGATGCCGGCGGCACGCCCCTCAACCCCGCCACCATCAATGCCATCGCCCGCCAGCTGGGGCTGGAGGTTTCGCGCAAGGCACCGGTGGAAGAAACGATCGAGCGCCTCCGGGCCGCCCTGGCACGCAGCACCTCGCCCAGCTGACATCAGCTGAAGCCTCAGGGCCTCGGCGGCTGTTCCAGGTCGGGCTCGCCGCAGTGGGCCAGGATATGGGCCCGGGCCCCGTCCCGCAGCCGCAGCACTTCCTCCCAGGAATTTCCGGCGGGCACGAGGGCTCTCCCAATATTCACGGCGATGGGCCCCGGTCGGGGCAGCCAGCTTTCATCCCGCAGTACCTGGCGCATGCCCCGGATGGCCAGGGCTACCAACGGCACCCCGTTGCTTGCCGCTGCGGCAAAGGCCCCAAGATGGAAAGGCCGCAGGCCGGTTTCCCGGGTGAAGGTGCCTTCTGGGAAATAGACCAGGCAGCGCCCAGCCGCCAGGCCCCGGGCAAAGCGGCCGGCGTCATCAACGCTGCGCTCGGCCTCGAAGCGCTCGACGAACTCGGCCCCCAGCCCCCGCAGTAGCCCTCCGGCAAAAAACTGATCGGCTAGCTCCCGCTTGGCGATGAATACCGCCGGCCGGGAAAGGATGGCCAGCAGCAGGATGCCGTCCAGGTAGCTGGCATGGTTGCAGGCTAGCACCCAGGGACCGGCCCGGGGCAGGAACTCGGCCCCGCTGACCCGGGGCCGCAAGCCGGCCAGGTGCAGGAACAGCCTCGCCCCCCGATGCCCCAGGGCCCAGCCCCAGGCCGGCTGCCGCAGCCCGGCGATGGCCGGCCAGAGGGGCAGCAGGAACAGCCCCACTAGGGTCCAGAAGTAGCCGCCATAGGCCAGCGCCAAGGCCTGGCGCCCATGGCGTCCGAGCCAGGCGGCGACGCCCTCGGCTAGGAGGCTGGCGAACTGCCTCCAGGGCGGCGGCGGTACGGTGCCCAGCCCGCCGGCGAGATACAGATCCCGGATGGCTGCCCGCCGTAGCTTGCCGCTGGAAGTCTTCAGCACCGTCCCCGGCGGAGCCAGGACCAGGTCGTCCAGGGGGGTATCGAGGATGTCCAGGGCCAGGCGGTTGATTTCCCGCTCCAGGGCGGCCCGGGCGGTGGGCGCCGCCTCCCGGGTTTCGGCCACCGCCACCAGGCGCTCGGTGCCGCTGGCGGCGGCAAAGGCGCCGAACACCGCGACGCAGCCGCGGCGGATGCCGGCCAGGCCGCCGATGGCCTGCTCCAGCTCGTAGGGGTAGAGGTTGCGGCCGCCGCGGATGATCAGGTCCTTCACCCGGCTGGTGATGAACACCTCGCCGTCGGCCAGATAGGCCAGATCGCCGGTATCGAGCCAGTTGCCATGGAAGAGGCGGCGGTTCTCCTCCGGGTTGCGGAAATAGCCGGCTGTGGCTGAAGGTCCGCGGAATTCCAGTCTCCCCACCCGCCGCTCCGGCAACTCCTCTTCCGCATCGTCCACCACCCGCATCTCGTGCCCGGGCAGGGCATGGCCGCAGGCGACGAAGGCCAGGGCATGGGCAGCCTCCACTGCCGCCGGCCGGGCCTCGCCCCGCAGCGCCAGGGCATCCCGCTCCACCCGGTCGATGCGCGGCCCTCGGCCCATGGGCGGCACGGCCAGGCCGACGGCGCATTCGGCCAGGCCATAGACCGGTGCCAGGGCCTGGGAACGGAAACCATAGGGAGCGAAGCCGGCAGCAAAGCGCGCCAGGGTGTCCGGGCTCACCGGCTCGGCGCCGTTGGCCGCCAGGCGCCAGGCAGAAAGGTCGAGACCGGCAAAAACCTCGGGGCCGGCGCTGGCCAGGCGCCGCAGGCAGAGTTCGAAGGCGAAATTGGGGGCCGCCGTGACCGTGCCGCCGTGGCGGTGGATGGCCCACAGCCAGTCTTCCGGCCGGGCGAGGAAGGCCAGGGGCGACATGAGCACCAGGCGGCAGCCATTGTAGAGGCTGCCCAGCCAGGCGCCGATGAGGCCCATGTCGTGGTAGAGGGGCAGCCAGCTGACGCAGACATCTTCCGGCATCAGCTCGGTGGCGCGGCTCCAGGCGCGGATGTTGGCCAGCAGGTTGGCGTGGGTCAGGGCGACGCCCTTGGGATTGCCGGTGCTGCCTGAGGTGTATTGCAGCAGGGCCAGGTCGGTCGCCTGGGGAATGTGGGCCTCGACTACGAGTCCCCGGCCGGCACCCAGGGTAAGCAGGTCCGCCACCGTCACCACCCGCTGCAAAGTCTCCACCCGGGCCTGCACCAGCCGGGCCAGGGGCCGGGCCTCGGCCAGGGTCACCAGCAATGGCGCCTGGCAGCTTTCCAGGATGCCCGCCTGGCGGTGCAGATGGTCGGCCAGCCGGGCCGGGTTGGCCGGCGGATAGAGGGGCCCCGGCACGCCCCCCGCCAACAGGGTACCGAAGAAGGCATGGAAGAAGTCCAGGGAGGTGGGCAACATGATGGCCACCGTCTGCCCCGGTACGAGTCCGCTGGCGACGAGCCCTGCCCCTAGCTGCCGGGCGGCCGCCAGGAGGCCCCGGTAGGTAAGGGATTCGCCCTGGCCCTCGGCGGCGAGTAAAAGGATGTGCTCCCGCTCGGGGCAATGGTCGGCGTGCCACTGCAGTACCTGGGTCAGGGTGGTGGCAGCCACCGGCAGGGGAATGGCCTCCCGCGGCAGGGGCAGCGGCGCCGGGCCCGGTTGTACCCGAGTCAGGGCCTGGGCGGTAGCCCCAGCCAGGGCTTGCAGCAGGTCCCCCGGGGTTTCCGCCCGGCCCAGGGTGCCCTCGGGCAGGCGCAGGCCGAAGGCGGCTTCGATACGCAGGAGCAACTCGCCCCGGGCCAGGCTGTCCAGGCCCAGATCCCGCTCCAGGGAGCTGTCCCGGCCGACCCGGCCCGCCGCCCCCGGGTGCACCTCGGCCCGCAGGCCTTCGATCACCGCCAGCAGCCGGGGCCAGCGCTCCTGGTTTGCAACCGTGGATTGGGACGGGGACAGGTTAGGCGCCGGCGACGACTCGGACATCGCCGTTCAGCCCAGCTTGGCGCCCAGGTAGTCGAGCAGATCCTGGAGGCTCGCCAGCTTGCCGTAGTCGGCTTCGGGAATATCCACCACCAGTTTTTCATGGAGGCCGATGAGGAAATTGAGCCAGTCCATGGAATCCAGATCCACCTGCTGGCGCAGGGGTTTGTCGTCCCGCAGTTCGTCCGCCTCCACCTCGGGGGCGATGCCTTGCAGGGTAGCAATGACCGTGGCCCGCAGCTGTTCCCTCTGTTTCTTGTCCATTTCCCCTCCTCCACGCGTCAAAGGCTTTCAGGCTGCTGCAGCCGCTCCCGCAGTTCAGCCAGGAACAGGGCGCCCCGGTGGCCGTCGGAAACCCGGTGGTCCGCCGCCAGGCTGGCGGTGACCGTGGGCATGACCAGCAGTTGGTGATTCTCCACCCAGGGCCGGGGGGCAATGCGGCCGAAGCCCACCAGCGCCACCTGGGGTGGGTAGATCACCCCATACACCGCCTCCACTCCCTGGTCCCCCAGGTTGGTGACGGTGATGGTGGGGTCGGACATTTCCGAACTTTTCAGGGAACCGGCCCGGGCCCGCTTCACCAGGTCGGTAAGATCGGTCATCACCTGCTCCAGGCTCTTGTCGCCGACGGCGTGGATGGCCGGGGCGATCAAGCCGCCCTGGCGCAGGGAAATGGCAACGCCGATATGGATCCCAGCCGCCGGCTCGAAGGCGCCGTTGCGGAAGTAGCCGTTCATTTCCGGGTAACGCTGCAGGGCCAGGGCCACTGCCTTGAGCTGCAGGGCCGCCATGAGCAGGCGGGTGGTGATGGGCCGGTCGGCATTGGCCCTGGCCAGCCAGTCCTGGGCCCGGCCCAGGGGGATGGTTTCGGACAGGTAGTAGTGGGGAATCTCGCGCTTGGCCCGGCTCATGGCCGCAGCGATGGCCTGGCGCATCTGGGCCTGCCGATCCTGGGGCGAAACGGCCTCGACCTCCGGGGCCGGCCTTCCGGGAGCGGAGCGGGCCGCCGCATCCACGTCGGCCAGGGTCACCGCCCCGCCGGGGCCGGTTCCCACAATCCGGGCCAGATCCACCCCCAGGGCCTCGGCATGCTTGCGGGCCGCCGGGGAAACCCGCTGGCGGCCGGCGGCTGGTTTGGGCATGGTTCGGCCTGGAGCCGAGGCTGATTCGCCGGGTTCGAGCAAGGTCGCCAGGACCGTGCCCACCGGGATCTTTTCCCCCGGCTCGATGAGCAACTCATGCACCGTGCCGCCGAACCAGATTTCCACATCCACCGCCGCCTTGGCGGTATCGACGATGGCCACCACCTGGCCCTTCTTCACCACATCCCCGGGCTTGATCTTCCACTCCAGCAGCTTGCCCTCCTCCATGTCCGACCCCAGGGACGGCAGTTTGAATTCAAGCATGGAGCAGCTCCTTCACCGCCGCCACGATCTTCCCGGCCTGGGGCAAGGCCGCCTCTTCCAGGTGGCGGGCATAGGGGATCGGCACCTCGGCACTGCACAGCCGCAGCGGCGGGGCATCCAGGTCGTAGAGGCAATCCTCGGCCAGGCGGGCCACCACTTCCGCCGCCAGGCTGCCGCTCTTCCAGCCTTCATCCACCACCACCACCCGGTGGGTCTTGCGCACCGAGGCGGCGATGGTTTCCGTATCCAGGGGGCGCAGCACCCGCAGGTCCAC
>DATEZY010000244.1:0-14993 GCA_035255085.1 Azospira sp.
GTTGAAGTCGCCGTTGTAGGAGTCGGTGATCTTCGGCGGGATATCACCCTTGGAGATGCGATCCACGTAGGTGGCAGCGACGTTGAGCGGCCCGATCACCGCATCCAGGGTCTCATTGACGCCCTCGACGATCTTGCGGAAATCGCCCTGGTGCTGGGCGGCATCGGCGCGGGTGGCCAGGCGTCCTTCGACGGCGGCCTTGCTCAACACGTTGGCGTCGGCGACGAGCTTATTGACGGCGTCGATGCAGGTGTTGAGGTTGTTCTTGATGGTGTTGAAGTCGCCGTTGTAGGAGTCGGTGATCTTCGGCGGGATATCACCCTTGGAGATGCGATCCACGTAGGTGGCAGCGACGTTGAGCGGCCCGATCACCGCATCCAGGGTCTCATTGACACCCTCGACGATCTTGCGGAAGTCACCCTGATGCTGGGCGGCATCGGCGCGGGTGGCCAGGCGGCCTTCGACGGCAGCCTGGCTCAACACGTTGGCGTCGGCCACCAGCTTGTTGACGGCATCGACGCAGGTATTGAGGTTGTTCTTGATGGTGTTGAAGTCGCCGTTGTAGGAATCGGTGATCTTGGGCGGGATGTCGCCCTTGGAGATACGATCCACGTAGGTGGCGGCGACGTTCAGGGGGCCGATCACCGCGTCCAGCGTCTTATTGACCCCTTCGACGATGGCGCGGAAATCGCCCTGGTGCTGGGCGGCATCGGCGCGGGTGGCCAGGCGACCTTCGACTGCCGCCTGGCTCAGCACGCCGGCATCGGTCACCAGCTTGTTGACGGCATCGACGCAGGTGTTGAGGTTGTTCTTGATGGTATTGAAGTCGCCGTTGTAGGAATCGGTGATCTTGGGCGGGATGTCGCCCTTGGAGATGCGATCCACGTAGGTGGCGGCGACGTTCAGGGGCCCGATTACCGCATCCAGGGTCTTATTGACCCCTTCGACGATGGCGCGGAAATCACCCTGGTGCTGGGCGGCATCGGCGCGGGTGGCCAGGCGACCTTCGACAGCAGCCTTGCTCAGCACGTTGGCGTCGGCCACCAGCTTATTGACAGCGTCGATGCAGGTATTGAGGTTGTTCTTGATGGTGTTGAAGTCGCCGTTGTAGGAATCGGTGATCTTGGGCGGGATGTCGCCCTTGGAGATGCGATCCACGTAGGTGGCGGCGACGTTCAGGGGGCCGATCACTGCATCCAGGGTCTCATTGACACCCTCGACGACCTTGCGGAAATCGCCCTGGTGTTGGGCCGCATCGGCTCTGGTGGCCAGGCGTCCGTCGACGGCGGCCTGACTCAGCACGTTGGCGTCGGCCACCAGCTTATTGACGGCGTCGATGCAGGTGTTGAGGTTGTTCTTGATGGTGTTGAAGTCGCCGTTGTAGGAATCGGTGATCTTGGGCGGGATATCGCCCTTGGAGATGCGATCCACGTAGGTGGCGGCGACGTTCAGGGGGCCGATCACCGCGTCCAGGGTGCCATTGACGCCTTCAACGATAGTGCGGAAATCACCCTGGTGCTGGGTGGCATCGGCACGGGTGGACAGGCGTCCATCCACGGCGGCTTTGCTCAGGCGGGCCGCATCGTCGATCATGGCTTTGATGGCTTTTTGCATGGACTGAATGGCTTTGCTCAGCTCGCCAATTTCGTCCTTGGCCTGGGTGGATTTGAGTTCGAAGCCGAAGCCACCTTTGGCCATCTGGGTAGCGGCATCCATGACCTCGCCGAGCGGCTTGGTGATGCTGCGGGTAACCACGAAGCCCAGGATCGCGGCAATGGCCGTAGCAATGGCGGCCAGGGCGATCAGCAGGCTCTTGGTGGCAGCGACCAGTTCCTCGGTGTTTTTGCCATTTTGCTGTACCAGCTCGGTCTGGTAGTTGATCAACTCGCTTGTTGCATCGATATAAGCGGTCTGCAGCCGGCGCAGTTCAGTCAACATGTAGGTGGCAGCCTCATCCTTTTTGCCGGCACGGTGCAGTTCAATGAATTTATCCTGGCCACCGACGTAACTGGCCCGGGCTTCCTTCAGCTTGCCCAGCTTGACCTTGCCGGTCTCGGTGGTGATGGTCTTCTCCAGCTTTTCCAGATTGGTGAGGATGATGGCGCGGGCTTCCTTGACGCGATCCAGCTCCTTACGGGCATCCTCGTCGGTCTTCACCAGCAGGGAGTTGCGCATGGCCCGGGCGATGACGTTGATTTGGTCCACGATATTGTTGGCCCAGACAGTCTTGGGGAAGCGGTCATTAACCAAGAGGTCGACTTCGCTCTGGATGGCGGTGGCGCGGTTGATGCCAATGAGGGCAACGACCAACAGAAAGATGGTCATGACAGCGAAGCCAATCCCCAACCGCATGCCGATTTTAAGGTTCTGCATCATTATTACCTCCTTGATACTGCCTAAGTTTGGACTGCTTAATTACGACATTGCCCGGAGTTGGGCGGCGTAGCCGGTTTCGAGTTCTTCGTGTTGCGCGGAGTACTTGACCAGGGCCTGGACATCGAGGATCAGTGCCACATCGCCGCTGCCCAGGATGGTGGAGCCGCCAATGCCGCGCAGATGCTTGAAGAGGGAGCCCAGGGGCTTGATGACGGTCTGGAATTCGCCAAGCAGCGTATCCACGACGATGCCCGCCTTCTGGCCAGCGCATTTGACCACCACCACGTTTTCCCGCTTTGGCGGTTCGCCGGGGATTTCAAAGAGATCCCGCAAACGGATAAAGGGCAGGACCTCGCCGCGCAGATTGAGGTAATTGCGTTCGCTGGAGTCGGCGGCATGGGCCTGCAGTTCCAGGCATTCCACCACCATGTCCAGGGGCACGACATAAGCGGATGGGCCGGCGCCGACCAGGAAGCCGTCGATGATGGCCAGGGTCAGGGGCAGGCGGATGGCAAAGCGGGTGCCCCGGCCTTCTTCCGAACTGACCTCGACCCGGCCGCGCAGGCTCTGGATATTGCGTTTCACCACATCCATGCCGACGCCCCGGCCAGACAGGTTGGATACCTGGTCGGCGGTGGAGAAGCCCGGTTCAAAAATGAGGTTGGCGATTTCCTGGTCCGAGAGATATTGGCCGGCCTGGACCAGTCCTTTATCCACGGCCTTTTTCAGGATCTTTTCCCGGTTCAGGCCGCCGCCGTCATCGGCGACTTCGATGACGATGCTGCCGGAATCATGGTAGGCATTGAGTTCCAGGCGGCCCCGGGGGGATTTGCCGTGGGCGGCGCGGACTTCGGCCGGTTCGATGCCGTGGTCCATGGCATTGCGCACCAGGTGCATCAGGGGGTCGCCGATCTTTTCCACCACCGACTTGTCCAGTTCGGTTTCGGCGCCGGAAATGGCCAGCTCGATTTCCTTGCCCAGCTCCTTGGATACGTCCCGGACCACGCGCTGGAAGCGGTTGAAGGTTTCGCCGATCTGCACCATGCGCAGCTGCAGGGCCGAATCGCGGATCTGTTCCACCAGGCGGCTGAGCAGGGAGGTGGCCTCGGTCAGTTCGCCCAGGCCGGAGCGGCTGGCCAGCAGATTGGCGCTGGCGCCGGCGATCACCAGTTCCCCCACCAGGTCGATGAGGCGATCCAGCTTGTCGGCCTGGATGCGGATCAGGCGGGCTTCGGCGGCCTTCTTCTCGGAAACCTGCTTCTGCTTGATGACGGCCGCTTCCACCAGTTCCGGCTGGATCACCCGCTGTTCCACCAGGATCTCGCCGAGTTGGGGCGGAGGGGGGGCGCTCAGGGTATCCGGTTCGCCTTCCGCTGTTGTTGCGGATTGCTGGGCCTTGAGACCCTGCTCCAGTTCGGCCGGGGTGAGGGCGCCGATTTTTACCAGAATCTCCCCCAGGCGCATGGTGTTTTCGGGCAGACCCTGGAGCAGGGTCACGTAGTCGGTGAGCTTGCTGTGGGGGGGGAGGATGTGCAGGCTGCATTCGTCCCGGACGAAATCAAACACCCCTTCGATCGCCGCCTTGTCGGCATCGCTCTTGAAATTGATCTCGAAACCCAGGTAGCAGGACTCCGGATCCATGTCCTTGGCTTCGGGCATGGCGTCGGGGATGGTTTCGATATTGACGATCTGGCCAAGGGTGCCGAGGTAGCGCAGGAAGGACAGGGGGTCCATGCCGTTGCGCAGCACGTTGGGGCCAAAGCGCAGGGAAATGTGCCAGGAGTCGGTTTCCACCTCGCCGCCACCGCTGGCATGGACCAGGTCGATTTTTTCCGCCGGGTGCTTCGGGGCGCTGGCATTGGAAGCACCGGCAGTGTTGGTGCCCGCTGCCGGGGCGTCGAGCCAATCCCGCTGCAGGCGGGAAAGAAGGGAGTCGCCTTCCGCCTTCAGATCCTCATCCGGTGCCGGAGCGCCGGCCTCCAGGACGCTCAGCAGATTGCCGATATGGTCGCAGCAGCCGAGCAGCACGGCCACTAGGTCGCTACTGACCTGGATTTCGCCATTGCGCAGCTTGTCCAGGGCGTTTTCCACCACATGGGTGAAGGCGACGATGAAGTTGCATTCAATGACGCCGGCACCGCCCTTGATGGTATGGGCGGGGCGGAACACGGTATTGATCAGGTCGGCATCGTCCGGACTGGTTTCCAGCTGGAGCAGAGCCGTTTCCATGGCCGAGAGCTGCTCCCGACTCTCCGTTACAAAGACCGAGGTGAGTTCATCCATGACAGCTCCTTAGGCCTGTTCCCGGGCGGTGATGACCAGGGGGTCGCCGAAGCCGGCGGCCATGTTGAAGAAGTCCAGGACTTCCCGGACGGCGGGGCTGTGGGCGACGATGCGCGCCTTCTTTTTCTGCTGCGCCGCTTCCCGCTTGGTGAGCAACAGGAGTTGGAAGCCTGCGGTATCCACCTCGGCGACGTGGGATAGATCGATTTCCAGTTCCTGGCACTGGGCCAGGGCGTCCATGAGGGTCCCTTTCTGGCCCAGGGCGTTATAAATGGTCATGTCGTCCAGAATGGTCACCCGGTGGGTGCCGCTTCCAGTGGAGGTAGGCGTGTCCATGGTCGTTTCCTAGAACAGTTCGACTTGGGGCAGGGAGGCTTCGCTGCTGCGGCTACCGCTGTCGGGCTGGTGCAGGGCCTGATGATGGGTGGCACGCTGAGCCTGCATGACGTAGCGGCTATAGAGCTCGTCCAGGTGCTCGGAGAGGGGCTGGTACTGGAAATCAGGGTTTTCCGCCTGGCGCAGACGCTCGGCCAGGGTGGCGGAGTGTTGCTGCAGACGGTTGAGGGCTTCAATGGTGTGCTCGATTTGCTGCCGGGTTACATCCTGGAACTGCACGCTGGCCACCGCATCCATGAACATGCGGGCCAGTTCGGCGCTGCTGTCCTGGATGGTGGAAATGACCGTGCTCTGGTGCTGCATGACCTGCTCGTAGCTCTGGCCCAGGGAGGAGAGTTGCGTCGCGAATTGCTCCAGGGCGGCCCGTTCCTTGTCCAGATTGATGTTGGAGAGCTTGTCCTGGAATTGCTGCTCGATGGTGGTGGCGACGCCGACTATGCCTTTATTGATCTGGGTGACGGCGGTTTCGGTTTCGCTGGACAGCTTGCGCACTTCGTCGGCCACCACGGCAAAGCCCCGGCCAGCTTCCCCGGCCCGGGCCGCCTCGATGGCAGCGTTGAGTGCGAGGAGATTAGTCTGGCTGGCAATGCCCTTGATCAGCTTGGTGAGGGATTCCAGGGAACGGGCTTCGGCGACCACCTGGGTTACCCGGTCCTGGTCCTGCTGGGCTTCCACCAGGCGGTTTTCGATGTACTGGCCCATTTCGGCAATGAGCTTCTGGTTGTTGGCGATCTTGTCTTCGGAGTCCTCCACCATCTGGGAGGATTCGGTAGAACTGGCGCTGACAAAGTTGTTGAGCCGGGTGACCACATCATCCACCGCCTGGAGGCGTTCGGTGATGGAATACGCCGCCTTTTCCGTTTCCTGGATGACGCTGTTGAGCTGGCTGCACAGCACCTCGTTGTAGGTGTGTACGCCGCTCAGTTCCTGCGCCACTTCTTCCGTCACCGCCTGGTAATTGACGTTGGAAGAAGCGAACTGGGCCTGGTTACTGGCCATGCCGAACATGACGTCGCGGTAGAAGGCAATCGACACCAGGCGCTGTCCCAGGTAGGCAGCAGCCACGATCAGCACCGTGCCGACGGCATCGCCAAAGGGCTGGGCGATGTCGAAGGAGGCGAGGAAGTCGTGATGGAACCAGTCGTGCAGGAAGAAGACCGATAGCCCCGAGCCCAGAGCGACCACCAGGAAAACCAGCGTTGCACGCCGCAGCAGCTGTCCGAATTCCATAGGTTAACGAACCACGAGTTTGATGGTGTTGATCAGTTGGTCGGCGGTGGCCGGCTTGACGATCCAGCCGGAGGCGCCCGCTGCCTTGGCTTCGGCCCGCTTCTCCTGCTGCGATTCGGTGGTCAGGAAGAGAATCGGCAGGAATTTGTAGTTCGGCAGCTTGCGCACTTCCTTGATGAACTGGATGCCGTTCATGCCGGGCATGTTCAGGTCGGTAATGAGCAAATCCACCTTCACCCCGGCCTGGAACTTCTTCATGCCTTCTTCGGCGTTATTCGCCTTTTCCACTGCATAGCCGGCCTTGGCCAGGATGTTGGAAATGCTCAGAAGAATGGTGGCGGAATCGTCTACGAGAAAAATCGTTTTCATGCCTTGCTGTTCCTATTGTTTGGTGGTGCGGTGGGGGCAAGACAAAAAGGTATGTCGAGATGGTCCCCCCACCATAAAGAAGAGTGCTGCTAGTGCCGGCGTATATTTTGTATGTTAGGCGGCTGCTGCGCCTGACCGGCTATATGTTGGATTCTAGCGCCAAATAATGGGGGAAGCCGTTCCAGCGGTCAATTCCCTGACGTATGTTGGGGGTATTTTTGCCAAATAGTTGGCATTTATTGGCAAGTAAGAAAATGACATAGGGGATGTGTTGGGGCAAAAGAGGGGCAGCTTCGCGTATTTTTGTCAGCGAGGTGGCCGCAAGTCACCGGTGCTGCATCGGGTGAAGGAGGGCTGGTAGCCGCGATTGCTCCCAGCGCGGGGGGCATCGGGGATGGGGTAGGGGAGAAGAGGGTAACTTATACTGTTGGCCCCATGCTGTCTTCTTTGGCTTTCCTTCTGCCGCCGCTCCGCATCATTGCTGCCAACGCCTGGCCGGTGCTGGTGGCTCAGCTCGCCTCCATGGCCATGATGGTCATTGATACTGCCCTGCTTGGTCATTATGGGGCCGCCGACCTGGCCGCCGTGGCCGTCGGTGGCGGCATCTATATTGCGGTGGTGATGGCGGCGATCGGTGTGCTCCAGGCGGTGGCGCCAGTGGTGGCTCACCTGCATGGTGCCGGGCGTGAGGCGGAGTTGGCCGGCGCCCTGCAACAGGCCTTCTGGCTAGCCCTTTTTCTCGCGGTGCCAGCTTGCCTGTTGATGCGCTTCCCCGGCCCGCTTTTGGCACTGACCTCCATGGAGCCGGTGGTGGAGGCCAAAACCCGGGATTATCTGGGCATCCTGGCCTGGGGGCTGCCTTTCGTCCTGATTTATCGTAGCTTTCATGCCTTCAGCAATGCCCTGGGCCAGCCGCGGCCGCTGATGGTCATCAGCCTGCTCGCCACCAGTTTGCACCTGCCCCTGTCCTGGGCGCTGATTTTCGGCCACCTGGGGAGTCGGCCCCTGGGCGTCGCCGGCAGCGGCTATTCGACGCTGGCCGTGAGTCTGCTCGGTTTTGCCTGTGCCTTGGGGTATCTGTTGTTATCCCCGGTATTGCGGCCCTTACGTCTCCTGACCCACTGGCAGAGGCCTCGCTGGCGGTCCCAGGCGGAGTTGCTGCGTTTAGGCTTGCCCATGGGATTTTCCAATTTGGTGGAAATCAGCGCCTTCACCTTCATCGCGCTGTTCGTCGCCGGCCTGGGGGCCACGGTGGTCGCAGGCCATCGCATTATCGCCAACCTTTCGGCCCTGGCTTATATGCTGCCGCTGTCTGTCGCCATCGCCACCCTGGCCCAGGTGGGGCGCCATGCCGGCGCCCAGGATTGGCTAGGGGCCCGGGCCGCGGTGGCGGCCGGAATGCTGCTTGCTGGCGGCCTATCCAGCCTGGCGGCATTGGGACTGTGGTTCGGCGCCGGGATGTTGGTACCGGCCTATAGCTCCGACCCGGAAGTAGTGGCGGTAGCCTTGTCCCTGATCGGCTACCTGGCCGCCTATCAGTTGTTCGATGCCATACAGACCATCGCTGGTTTTGCGTTGCGCGCCTGCAAGGTGACCCTGGTGCCCATGGTCATCCATACTCTGTGTTTCTGGGGCGTCGGCCTGGGCATCGGCTGGTGGCTTGCCTTTGGCACGCCGGCCATGGGGGCTGCCGGCTACTGGCTTGCCGCTACCCTGAGCCTGGTGCCGGCAGCGGCCTTGCTGAGCGGCTTGCTGTGGTGGGTGTTGCGGGGGCTGGCGGCCGAGGGGGATTCTGGTCGCGTTCCCAGGTAGGTTGTCAGCTAGGGGAAAGGTTGGAGGGTTAACCTGGCTCTGCGCTGGTACGGTGGCGTCCTGTCTTTTGTATCCATAATTATGAATTCATAACACCCGGAGCGCCGATTCTTCTGTGTTAAGATTACAGGACTAACAACAAGATAGAGTCACGTCGCTGTAATCCGTTGCATAGAGTGCTCCACGGTCCCCATGCCCCTGTCCCCAGTATCCGTTAATCGCCAGCGCGTCCATGTACGTAGCGTCCAGCTTTGCGGCTACAAACGCGAGGATGGCCTGTGGGATGTGGAGGCGCGCCTGACCGACACTAAGGATCAAGACTATCCCTTGTCTTCGGGCCTGCGCCCGGCGGGGGAGCCGGTGCACGACATGTGGGTGCGGGTGACCATCGATCGGGACTTTAATATCCAGGCGGCGGAGGCCCGGACCGATGGCATGCCTTATGCGGGTTTGTGCGACAGCATCGCCCCGGATTACGGCAAACTGGTCGGGCTCAATCTGTTCCATGGCTTCCGCCGTGCGGTGCGAGAATTGTTCGGCGGCGTCGCAGGCTGCTCCCATCTCACCGAACTGGTGATGGTGCTGCCAACGGCAGCCATCCAGACCTTCGCCAGCGATATGAAAGACAATGAGGACCGTGGCACCAAGCCCTATCAGCTTGATCGCTGCCATGCCCTGGAATCATCTTCGGAAGCGGTACGGCGCTATTACCCGCGCTGGTACCGCAACCAGAAAACGGGGTAGGGGAAGACCCCCCTGCCTTTTTGCTCGCAACTTCAACCAAGCAAGGAAAGCGCATGAAAATTCATGAATATCAGGGTAA
This sequence comes from Azospira sp., assembly GCA_035255085.1. Taxonomy (GTDB): domain Bacteria; phylum Pseudomonadota; class Gammaproteobacteria; order Burkholderiales; family Rhodocyclaceae; genus Azospira. The sequence continues at coordinate 9,290 of DATEZY010000244.1, forward strand.
GGAGATCCTGAGAAAGTTCGGCGTGACGACGCCGCGCGGCAAGCCTGCCTTCTCCGTCGACGAAGCTGTCAAAGTCGCCGAGGAACTGGGCGGCAAGGTGTGGGTCGTCAAGGCTCAGATTCACGCAGGTGGCCGCGGTAAGGGCGGTGGCGTGAAGGTGGCCAAGTCCCTGGATGAAGTGCGCCAATACGCGAACCAGATCCTGGGCATGCAGCTCAAGACCCACCAGACTGGCCCCGAAGGCCAGAAGGTCAATCGCCTGCTGATTGAAGAAGGCGCCGACATCAAGAAGGAATACTACCTGGCCGTGCTGACCGACCGCGCGACCCAGAAGGTTGCCGTCATGGCCTCCTCCGAAGGCGGTATGGACATCGAGGAAGTGGCTCACGCTACCCCCGAGAAGATCCTCAAGGAATTCGTTGATCCCCTGGTTGGCATGACCGACCAGCAGGCCGACAACCTGGCCCGTGGCATCGGTGTGCCCGCCGATTCCATCGAAAAGGCCAAGGCCGAGATCAAGAAGCTGTACCAGTGCTACATGGAAACCGATGCTTCTCTGGCGGAAATCAACCCGCTGATCCTGGAAGGCAACGGCAACATCAAGGCCCTGGATGCCAAGTTCAACTTCGACTCCAACGCCCTCTATCGTCACCCCGAGATCGTCGAATACCGCGATCTGGACGAAGAAGATGCGGATGAAATCGAAGCCTCCAAGTTTGACCTGGCCTACATCTCCCTGGACGGCAACATCGGCTGTCTGGTGAACGGTGCCGGTCTGGCCATGGCCACCATGGACACCATCAAGCTGTTCGGCGCCGAGCCGGCCAACTTCCTGGACGTGGGCGGCGGCGCCACCACCGAGAAGGTCACCGAAGCCTTCAAGATCATGCTCAAGAACCCCAAGGTCAAGGGCATCCTGGTCAACATCTTCGGCGGCATCATGAAGTGCGACACCATCGCCACCGGCGTGGTTACCGCGGCCAAGGAAACCCACCTCTCCGTGCCTCTGGTGGTGCGTATGAAGGGTACCAACGAAGACCTGGGCAAGCAGATCCTGAAGGATTCCGGTCTGCCGATCATCTCCGCCGACACCATGGCCGAAGCGGCCCAGAAGATCGTCGACGCGGTCAAGTAAGGAGTTATTGAATGTCCATCCTGATCAACAAAGACACCAAGGTCATCACCCAGGGTATCACCGGCAAGACCGGTCAGTTCCACACTGAGAAGTGCCAGGAATACGCCAACGGCAAGAACTGCTTCGTCGCCGGCGTGAACCCCAAGAAGGCTGGCGAAAAGATTTTCGACATCCCCATCTTCGGTTCCGTCAAGGACGCTGCCAAGGAAACCGGCGCCACCGTTTCCGTCATCTACGTGCCGCCCGCCGGTGCTGCTGCCGCCATCTGGGAAGCTGTTGAGGCCGACCTAGACCTGGCCATCTGCATCACCGAAGGCATCCCCGTCCGGGACATGCTGGAAGTGCGCAACAAGATGAAGGAAAAGGAAGCCAAGGGCGGCAAGAAGACCCTGCTGCTGGGCCCCAACTGCCCCGGCCTGATCACCCCCGATGAAATCAAGATCGGCATCATGCCCGGTCACATCCATCGCAAGGGCCGCATCGGCGTGGTTTCCCGCTCCGGCACCCTGACCTACGAAGCCGTAGCTCAGCTGACCGAAATCGGTCTGGGCCAGTCTTCCGCCGTCGGTATCGGTGGCGACCCCATCAACGGTCTGAAGCACATCGACGTCATGAAGATGTTCAATGACGATCCCGACACCGACGCCGTCATCATGATCGGCGAAATCGGCGGTCCGGACGAAGCCGAAGCCGCCCAGTGGTGCAAGGCCAACATGAAGAAGCCGATCGTTGGCTTCATCGCCGGTGTGACTGCCCCCGCAGGCAAGCGCATGGGCCATGCTGGCGCCCTGATCTCCGGTGGTGCCGACACCGCTGATGCCAAGCTCGCCATCATGGAAGAGTGCGGCTTCACCGTGACCCGCAACCCCTCCGAAATGGGCAAGCTGCTCAAGGGTCTGCTGAAGTAAGCAGCCTGGCTGTCTACAGAAGGCGGGCTGCGGCCCGCCTTTTTTTCATTTTAAGGCCGCTTTTTTGAGCCCCTCGGCTCGGGGCTGTACAATCCGCCCCCATGCCTTTCGACCTTTTCTCCGCCGATTTCTGGCTCGCCGTGGCTCAGATCATCGCCATTGACGTGGTGCTTTCCGGCGACAACGCCGTGGTCATCGCCCTGGCCTGTCGCAACCTTTCCCCTGATCAGCGCAAGCGGGGCATTTTCTGGGGGGTTGCCGGTGCGGTATGCCTGCGGGTGGTGCTGACCGTGTTTGCCGCCATGGTTATGAACCTGCCCTGGCTCAAGCTTGGCGGCGGTTTGCTGCTGTTGTGGATCGGCGTCAAATTGCTGCTACCCGAGGATGAGGATGGTCACGACATCGCGCCGGCGGAGCACCTCTTGGGGGCAGTAAAGACCATCGTCGTGGCCGATTTCGTGATGAGCCTGGATAACGTCATCGGCGTCGCTGGGGCGGCCCACGGTAGCCTGTTCCTCCTGCTCTTCGGCCTGGCCGTGAGCATTCCCCTCATTGTCTGGTCCAGCCAGCTGATCCTGCGCCTGATGGAGCGCTGGCCGGCGGTGGTGACCCTGGGGGCAGCCCTGCTCGGCTACGTGGCCGGGCAGATGATGTTTACCGATCCCGGTGTTTCCGCCTGGTTGGTGGAAGCCCCCGAATGGCAGGCCAAGGCTGCAGGCATCACCGGAGCAGTGCTGGTGGTGGTCGTAGGCAAGATCATCGAGCGCCGCCATGGGGCGGCCCGGGATATTAGTATCGAATGAAAGGAAGTGCCGTGGCGCTGTATTTGAGTGAAGACGATGTGAAACAGGTGCTGACCATGCCCCTGGCCCTGGAGGCAGTGGAGGCGGCCCATCGGGAGCTGTCCCGGGAGGGCGGACTGGTCGCCCAGGATACCCCCCGGGCCCGTACCCGCCTGCCCCAGACCGCCCTGCATCTGTTGCACGGGGGCCTGCCCGGCATGGGTATCCTCGGCTTCAAGGCTTACACCAGTAACCGCAGCGGTAACCGTTTCAACGTCTATGTGTTCGATGCAGCCAGCGGCGAATTGCGCGGTGTGGTTGGCGCCGATTTTCTCGGCATGATGCGTACTGGTGCCGCCTCCGGGGTGGCAGCCAAATGGCTGGCCCGGCCCGAGTCGGAGGTTGCAGGGGTGTTCGGTTCAGGCTGGCAGGCGGAAGGCCATGTGGAAGCCATCTGCACGGCCCTGCCCCTGCGTCGGGTCAAGGTCTTCGCGCGAAATCAGGATAAATTGGCCGCCTTTTGTGCCCGTCTGGGCGAGCGTCTGCCCCAGGTTGAAATCGTTGCCAGCCCGTCTGCCGAGGAAACCGTGCGGGGTTCCGATCTGGTGGGTACCGTGACCACGGCGGCGGCACCCCTGTTCGAAGCCGAGTGGCTGGCGCCGGGGACCCATATTAATGCGGCCGGCTCCAATGCCCTGATTCGCCAGGAATTGTCCGAAGCGGCGGTGCGCAAGTGCGAATTGGTGGTGGTGGATACGGTGGAGACTGCCCTGAAGGAGGCCGGCGACCTGCTGCCCTTGCTTGAGAAGGGGCGCCTCCAGGTGCGCCAACTGGTGGAATTGGGTGATATCGTTGCCGGTCGGCGCCCGGGGCGTGCATCTCCAGCGCAAATCACGCTTTTCGAATCCCAGGGGCTGGCAGTGCAGGATCTGGCCTTGGCTGCACGGGTGCTGGATTTGGCCCGGGAGAAGGGGCTGGGCGTGGAGTTGCCGTTCGGTAGCTGAAAGCCACCACTCTTCCACCGCGTGCTTTCTTATCTTGGGCGCCAGTGACATATTTCCTGTCCTGGCGCCTGTTTTTATTTCAGGATCCGCATTTGACTCGCCCATGGGGCCCTGTAAGTATACGAAACATAGCGTCGTATATTCCCCATGCGGCCATATGTCGTGCCGCCGGCACGGATCGTTTGCATCAGAGGGCGGGGAGCGTCTCCCGAAGTCCCGATAAATAGAAAAATAATCAAATTGGCATTGGAGGCCTGCGCCATGCGCACAGTGGGGTGTTTGAGTGGAGCTGGAGTTTTGCCCCGCTTGTCATCAGCAACGATGACTGGCCCCCGGGCTCCCCATGTAAGGCTTTTGGCATGAGGCCGATGGTTGCCCGCCAGGCCACCCGAATGTATCGCTTCCCGACTTGCAAAGCATTACCGATGCCGGGTTTCCCCTTGCCAAGAGTGCCCCAGGCCCTGCCTCTGCTGCCACCCCCCGGGATGGAGTTCTTGTGGCAACCTCTTCTTAGGAGGCGTCGTGTCGAATAGTCTCAGCGACGTGCTGGAAATCGTCGCCAAAACCGATCCGGGAAAGGTCCGTTCCCAAAATGAGGATGCGGTATTTGCCAATCCCCATCTGGGCTTGGCCATTCTCGCCGACGGCATGGGAGGCTATAGCGCCGGGGAGGTGGCTAGCGCCATGGCGGTTACCCTGCTGTCCACCGAGATCGAGGAGGGGCTTGCTCTGAAAGGGGCCTGGGAGTTGGACCAGGATAGTGGCGAACCCTACGTCAATCCTTTACTGCAGGAACGCATCGTTACCGCCAATTCGGCCATTTTCCATGCAGCCCAGAGCCAGCCGCAGTATGCGGGCATGGGCACCACCCTGCTTCTCGCCTTGTTCGCCGACAATGGGGTGACCGTTGCCCATATCGGTGATTCCCGCCTCTATCGGTTGCGGGATGAGTCCTTCACCCAGGTTACCCGGGATCATTCCCTGCTGCAGGAACAGATCGACTGTGGTTTGCTGACCCCGGAGCAGGCGCGGTTCTCCCAGAACAAGAATCTGGTAACCCGCGCCCTGGGGGTGGATCCGGAGGTGGAGCCGGAAATCCATTCCTATGCCGTTGAGCCTGGCGATATTTTCCTATTCTGCTCGGACGGTTTGAACGACATGGTGGAGGACGAGGATATCGCTCGGACCCTCCGAAACCTTTCTGCCAACCTGGAGTTGGCGGCAGACCAGTTGGTCCAGATGGCCAACGACCATGGTGGCCGAGATAATGTGTCCGTGATTCTGGTCAAGATCCGGCGCCCCTTCCCCGCCCCGAGGGGGTGGTGGTCGCGGATTCTGGGCTGGTTCAAATGATTTCACGCAAAGGAATGGTGTAATGGCAAAGCTGGTTCTCTCCATAGACGGCCTGGTATTGAAGGAAATCCCGCTGTCCAAGGACCGGATGACAATCGGCCGCAAGTCCCATAACGACATCCAGATTGAGAATCTGGCCATCAGTGGTGAGCATGCGGTGCTGGTGACCGTTCTCAATGACTCCTTTATTGAGGACCTCAACAGCACCAACGGCACCCTGGTGAATGGCCAACCGATCAGGAAACATTTCCTGCAAAACGGCGACCTGATCGAGATGGGCAAATACCAGATAAAGTTCATCACCGAGGCTGCAGTGGCTCGGGATGACACCAGCGCGGCCGGACATGCAGTGGGTGCCCGGCCGGATTTGGCCCCCCCGACGGCATCGGCTGAGCCTATTTTTCCGGCGCAGACGCCCCGTTCGAGTCCGGGCGATACCCTGGTCGGTGGTCCGGGGGCGGTACCCCAGTTGGGGAGTATCCGGGTTCTCAACGGTGCCAATGCCGGCAAGGAATTGGAACT
>DATEZY010000245.1:0-2419 GCA_035255085.1 Azospira sp.
TTTCACCCTGGTCGATGATGCCTTCGATATGCTCTGGACCAATGCCGCCCTGCCTGCCGCCAGCCAGATCGGGGCCGGTGACGTGGTGGTGGTATACAACGATGGCAGCAGCAGTGGCGATGCCTACTCGGGCAACAACGCTATCAAGGTGGCCTCGGTGGCGGACAATGCATTGGCCAAGACGGCCACCATTACCTTCGTTGATGCGAGCACCGGCGCCCCTTTCCAGCGCAAGCAGCTGCCTAGCCCATCGCCGGCCAACCGCTTTCAGGTGATTCCTGCCGGTGAGCATGTGGTGACCTATATCTGCAGCGGTGGCGTCCTGTATCGCTACGCCCGTACCCTGAGTGCCGCTTATCCCCGGCCTTCGAGTTGTCCTTCCCCGATGGGTGCGCCCATCCTGGCGGACCACCTGACCCAGTGCAGCCTCAAGTACGAGGGGGCCTCCGGGGCTCTGGCCAATAACGGCATCGTTTCCATGACCCTCACGGTGAGCCAGGACGGGGAGGCGGTAAGCCTCTACCACCAGGCCAGTATCAACAACCAGCCATGATTGCCAAGCGTCTTTTCCCCGGATCAGCTGGCGCCGGATTCGCCCTGCCCTCGGCGATATTCCTGCTGGTGGTGCTCTCGGCCCTGGTGGCCTTCCTGCTCACCTTTTCTTCCGGTCAGCAGATGAGTTCCGCTGCCGATATCAACGGCTCCCGCGCCTATTGGGCCTCCCGGGCCGGAATCGAGTGGGGGGCGGCGAAGATCAAAGCGGCGGGCGCCTGCCCGGCCAGTCCGTCGAGCTTCAATATCGAGGGTTTTACGGTGGCGGTCAGCTGTGCAAGCAACAGCTATAAGGAAGGGGCCGATCCCCGCAGCATCTATATGCTGACCTCCCAGGCCAGCGCCGGGGGCGGGGCGGGCAGCCTGGCCTATGTCGAGCGGCAGATGACTGCCCTGGTGGAGTACTGAAATGGCACCGTTGCTGCGTCTGTTCCTGCTCTTCATCTCGATCTTCGGGGGCGCCGTTGCCCAGGGGGCATCGACAGCAACGCCCACCTCCTGTTCTCCGACCTCGGCCAATTACCCCAAGCTTAAGATCAACGAGGTGAAGTCCCAGGGTTCGGCGGGATCCACCTTCATTGAATTGTTCATCATGGCCAGCGGTGTGGATTTGCGGGGGTGGGAGACGGGCTATTGGGATACGAACAGCAAGGATCCGACCTATATTGCCCTGGGGCAGGGCAACTGCAATGTCTATGATGCCAACGGAGCCCTGATGGGAGCCGACAATGCTGCCGGCAGTGGGACAAGCAAGACCATCTTCAGTTATCCCGCCTATGTGATCTGCCCCATCGTTTCCATGAATCCCCAGACGGGCTCGTTCATTCTTGGTGATGGCAGCACCGCTTCCCATACCACGGACCTGATCGACTACCTGGCATATACGACAGGGACTTGCCCGATTACCGATACCTGGGCCGCCCCAACGGGCGGTTGTAGTTCGGCCTGCGTGCCGTGGACTGCCAGCAACACGGATATATCCCGGAGCATCGACGGTTCTGGTTCCTGGGTGGTGGATCCGAGTGGCTGGCCAACCTTTGGCTCCTCCAATCAACCGGGGGTGGCCCATGCGGCGAAATTCAGCTTTACTCCCAATAACAGTGGCTTCTGTACCGGCCAGAACGGCAGCATCACCATCAAGGCCCTGGATGCCTACGGCAATGTCCAGACCAAGTACGTTGGTACGGTGACCATCACGCCGTCGTCTGGCGCCCACGTCAATTCACAGACTCTCACGTTTACCACGGCGGACCTGGGGCAGAAAACCATCACCCTCAATGACGCCAGCAGCGAAACCTTCACCCTGACGGCGGTCGATCAGCTGTATTCGGCCACTGCGTCCACTTCCGGTTCCTATGCCTTTTCCGCCTGCGCCGGGGCCGCTGCATTCGATGCTGTGGAAGTAGGGCAGGCCAAGGGGAGTCGCCTCTACACCAAGATCGCCGGTACCGCCTTTGCCTTGGATATCCTGGCCCTCGACAGCGGCGGCAACCTGGTCGTCGGTTATACGGGGACGCCGAAGGTGGAACTGGTGGATGCCAGCGGCACCTTCTCCTGCGCTACGGCACCGGCCCTGGCCGGGGTGACGGTGACCCCGGCCAACTACACCTTCACGGGGGCCGGCAAGGACAACGGACGCCATACCTATAGCTTTACCGCTGCCAACGCCGCCCGCAACGTGCGGGTGCGCATCGAGGGGACCTCCTGCTCCTCCGATAATTTCGCTATTCGCCCGGCCTCCTTCGGGCTCGCCTTGAGCGGCTTTCCCACCCCGCCCAATGTGGCCGGCGACGCTTTCACCCTCAGCGCCTTCACCGTCAATGTCGCCAACACCGGGGTGACCGGCTATGACGGGACGCCCCGCTTG
>DATEZY010000246.1:0-5642 GCA_035255085.1 Azospira sp.
GCCAGGGCCCAGAACAGGAGCTTCTGGCCGCCGTTGTATTTGCCCTGCTCCGGCATGTTGTGGTCGTCCCCGTCCACCATTTCCCGTACCCGCCCGAGCCACTCCCAGTCGGCCTTGGCCATGACGTTGAGGGCGCGGAAGCGCAGGAACATGACGATGAAGGCCAGGGCCATCAGCACGCCGAGGAAGGGATGCAGGATGCGCGCCCAGACCCCGCCCCCGAACAGCAGGGTGAGGGGAAAGAAGGCCGGGTGGAAGAAGGCCAGGCCGGACAGGGCGAGGAGAATGAAGCAGATGCCCACCAGCCAGTGGTTGGCCCGCTCGGAAGCCGTGTAGCGCTTCAGGTCTTTCGGATCGCGGATCATGTTGCATCCTCCTTCTCGACTTCAGCCTCGGTCTCCTTGGAGACTTCGTTGGGGCCCTTCATGACGTAGTGGAACAGGCCGCCCAGGGCCACCAGGCCCATGGCCGCCGTGGCCAGGGGCTTGGCGACGCCCTTCCACAGGGAGACCAGGGGGCTGATGCCGGGATTTTCCGGCAGGTTGGCGTAGAGCTGGGGCTGGTCGGCATGGTGCAGCACGTACATGACGTGGGTGCCCCCCACCCCTGCCGGGTCGTACAGGCCGGCCTGGTCGAAGCCCCGTTCCTTGAGATCGGCGATGCGCTCGGCGGCGTAATCCTGCATGTCCTCCTTACTGCCGAACTGGATCGCCCCGGTGGGACAGGCCTTGGCGCAGGCCGGGGCCTGATTCACCGCCACCCGGTCGGAGCACAGGGTGCACTTGTAGGCCTTGCTGTCCTTCTTCGAGATGCGGGGGACGTTGAAGGGGCAGCCGGTGACGCAGTAGCCGCAGCCGATGCAGTTCTCCTGGTGGAAATCGACGATGCCGTTGGCGTACTGAATGATGGCGCCGGGAGACGGGCAGGCCTTGAGGCAGCCCGGGTCGGCGCAATGCATGCATCCGTCCTTGCGGATCAGCCACTCCAGCTTGCCGTTCTGCTCCACTTCGGAGAAGCGCATGACGGTCCACGAGTTTTCCGTCAGGTCGGTGGGGTTGTCGAACACCCCGGCGCAGCTGCCGACCTCGTCGCGGATGTCGTTCCACTCCATGCAGGCCGACTGGCAGGCCTTGCAGCCGATGCAGGCGGAGACGTCGATGAGCTTGGCCACTTCCACCGTCTGGCGCACCTGGGGCGTTGGCGTGGTGGTCGCCGAGCGCTGCTTGATATCGAGGGATTGCAGTGCCATGTCACACCTCCTGCCGGGCCGCCTCGAAGGAGGCGAACGTGAGTGTAGGGATACTCATCTCGCCTCCTTAGAGCTTCTCGAGGTTAACGAGGAAGGACTTGAACTCCGGCGTCTGGGTGTTGGCGTCGCCGACGAAGGGCGTCAGGGTGTTGGACAGGAAGCCCATCCGCGCCACGCCCTTGAATCCCCAGTGGATGGGGATGCCGACGTGGTGCACCTGCTTGCCATTGACGTTGAGCGCCTTGATGCGCTTGGTCACCACCGCCACCGCCTTGATGTGGCCGCGGTTGGAGCGCACCTTCACCTTGTCGCCGGTGCGGATGCCCTTCTCCGCCGCCAGTTCCTCGCCGATTTCCACGAACTGCTCCGGCTGCAGCACGGCATTGATCTCGCAGTGCTTGGTCCAGTAATGGAAATGCTCGGTCAGCCGGTAGGAAGTGGCGGCATAGGGGAAGTCCTGAGCCTTGCCGAACACCTCCAGATCGCCCTTGAACACCCGGGCCGCCGGGTTGCTCACAGCCAGGGGATTGGTGTTCATCGGGTTGGTGCCGAGCGGGGTCTCGAAGGGTTCGTAGTGCTCGGGGAAAGGCCCTTCGGCCATCTTGTCCACGGCGAAGAAGCGTGCCACCCCTTCCGGGTTCATGATGAAGGGGCCCATGCCGTCTGCCGGGTTGGAGTCCGGCTTGAAGTCGGGCACGTCCGAACCGGTCCAGGCCATGCCGTTCCACCACACCTGCTTGCGCTTGGGGTTGAAGGGCTTGCCCGAAGGATCGGCGGAGGCACGGTTGTAGAGGATGCGCCGGTTGGCCGGCCACGCCCAGGCCCAGTTGAGGGTCTGGCCGTTGCCCCAGGGGTCGCTGTTGTCCCGCCGCGCCATCTGGTTGCCGGCCTGGGTCCAGGAGCCGGAGAAAATCCAGCAGCCGCTGGCGGTGGTGCCGTCGTCCCGCAACTGGGCGAAGCCGTCCAGCTGTTCCCCGGCCTTGCGCAGGATCTTGGTCGGGTCCTTGGGATCGGGCAGATCGGCCAGGGCCTTGCCGTTGAATTCCTTGGCCAGTTCGTCGGGGGCCGGCTCCTCCGGGTTGCGGTAGGGCCAGGTGAGGTTGAGGATGGGGTCCGGGAAGGCGCCGCCCTCGGCCTTGTACATGGCCTTGAGCTTCTGGAACAGCCCGCCCATGATGGCCTCGTCGGACCGGGCCTCCCCCGGGGGTTCGGCGGCCTTCCAGTGCCATTGCAGCCAGCGCCCGGAATTGACTAGGGAGCCGTCCTCCTCGGCAAAGCAGGTGGACGGCAGGCGGAACACCGTGGTCGCGATCTTGGCCGGATCCACCTCGTTGTACTCGCCGAAGTTGCGCCAGAACTCCGAGGTCTCGGTGGCCAGGGGATCGATCACCACCAGGTACTTGAGCTTGGCCAGGGCTGCGCCGAGCTTGGCCTTGTTGGGGAACGAGGCCAGGGGATTGAAGCCCTGGCAGAAGTAGCCGTTCACCTTGCCCTGGAACATGTTCTCGAACACCTGCAGGCCGTCGTAGACCTTGTCCAGCTTGGGCAGCCAGTCGAAGCACCAGTTGTTGTCCTTGGTGGCGGCATCGCCGAACCAGGACTTCATCAGGCTGACGTGAAACTTCTCGTAGTTCTGCCAGTAGGACATCTGGTTGGGCCGCAGAGGCTTGGCGGCGCGCTTGTCGATGTAGGCCCGGTAGTCGGCCTCCTTCTCGCCGGCCAGGGTCATGTAGCCGGGCAACAGGTTGGACATCAGCCCCAGGTCGGTCAGCCCCTGGATGTTGGAATGGCCGCGCAGGGCATTCATGCCGCCCCCGGCCATGCCGATGTTGCCCAGCAGCAGCTGCACCATGGCCCCCGTGCGGATCATCTGGGAGCCCTGGGAATGCTGGGTCCAGCCCAGGGCGTACATGATGGTCATGGTGCGGTCCGCCGCGGCGGTGGACGCCATCATCTCGGCCACCTTGAGGAACTGCTCCTTGGGCGTGCCGCAGACCTTTTCCACCATCTCCGGGGTGTAGCGGCTGTAGTGCTGCTTCATCAGCTGATAGACGCAGCGCGGGTCCTGCAGGGTCGGGTCGGTCTTGACGTAGCCGTCCGCGCCCATCTGGTAGGTCCAGGCGGACTTGTCGTAGCTGCGCTTCTCGGCGTTGTAGCCGGAGAACAGGCCGTTGTCGAAGCTATAGCCTTCGTTCACCAGGAAGCTGAAGTCGGTGTAAGCCTTGACGTACTCGTGCTGGATCTTGTCGTTGCTCAGCAGGTAGTTGATCACCCCACCGAGGAAAGCGATGTCGGTACCGGTGCGGATCGGGGCATAGTAGTCGGCCACGGCAGCCGAACGGGTGAAGCGCGGGTCCACCACGACCAGCTTCGCCTTGTTGTGCTTCTTCGCCTCGATCACCCACTTGAAACCGCAGGGGTGCGCCTCGGCAGCATTGCCGCCCATGATCAGGACGAGGTCGGCATTCTTGATGTCGACCCAGTGATTGGTCATTGCACCACGGCCAAACGTCGGAGCCAGACTGGCCACCGTCGGGCCGTGTCAAACACGGGCCTGATTGTCGAAACCGATAATGCCGAGAGAACGGACCACCTTGTGGGTGATGTAACCCGATTCGTTGCTGGAAGCCGAAGCGGCGAGGAAACCGGTGCTCAGCCAGCGATTCACCGTCACGCCATCAGCGTTCTTGGCGATGAAATTGGCGTCCCGGTCAGCCTTCATCAGCTTGGCGATGCGGGTCAGGGCCTCATCCCAGGAAATGCGCTTCCATTCGTTGCTGCCGGCTTCCCGCACCTCCGGGTGCTTGAGGCGATTCGGGCTGTGCACGAAGTCCAGCAGGCCGGCGCCCTTGGGGCAAAGGGTGCCCCGATTCACCGGATGATCCGGGTCGCCTTCGATATGGATGATCTCAGACTGGGCATTCTTGGACTTGTCGCCCAGGGAGTAGATGAGCAGGCCGCAGGCCACGGAACAGTAGGGACAGGTGTTGCGGGTCTCGGTGGCTCGCGCCAGCTTGAAATTCCGCACTTCCGCCAGGGCTGGTGTGGGCGAGAAGCCCATCATGGTGATGGATGATCCTCCCAGCCCGGCAGCACAAATCTTGAAGAACTGCCGTCGATCGAGTTGCATTTTGAGCGCTCCTCCTAGGTGGTTCTTTGGCATAAACCAATATCACGATAGTCTTAATTACGCATTGGAGAAAGCATTTTATATTGTGCAACGCACCAGAACGGGGCGCAAAACTTCCACCGTATCGGTAGCTTCCGGAGGGACATCTCATCGGATGAGAAGTACTCGTCGCCATCGGCGTGGCGGGCTAGCCCCGGCTGCGGGACAGTGCGACTAGGCAGGTGTGACCAGCAAGCCGCCCCGCCCTCTCCTTTAGCGCAACGCTAACGAAGCGGTTCAGCAGGCGCGTGCCCAGCAATCAAGGCTGGCCGCGCCACAGAGGGAATAGGCCGAGCAGGCCGAGCAACGGGCCGGGCAGCAGCAGCCAGGCGATGTTCGCCCCCCAGGCCGGAACCCAGGCCGTGCCCAGCTGGATCGACAGCATGGTGATGGCAAAGCCGATGGAATTCTGGAACGACAGGGCACTGCCGACGATCTCCGGGGTGCAGGCCCGGGCCGAGAGGGCCGAGAAATGGGGCGAATCGGCCACCACCGTGGCGCCCCAGAGGAGCAGCAGGGCCACCTTGGCCCAGGCCGCCCAGGCGCCGACCAAGGGGAACAGGGCGCAACAGAGGGCCGACAGGGCCAGGGCCGTGGCCGCCACCCGGGCGCTACCGATGCGCTGGCTCCACCAGCCCCCGGCCAGGCAGCCGAGGGCGCCGATGCCAATGATGGCGAAGGCCAGGCCCGACAGCCCCGGGCTGCCCCGGGCCGCCAGGCCGCTCAGCACCACCAGGCTGGGCACCAGGGTCCAGAAGGCATAGAGCTCCCACTGGTGGCCGAAATAGCCGAAGGCGGACGCCCGGAATTCCCGTACCGAGAAGGCGTAGAACACCTGGCCCAGGCGCAGGGGCGGGGCGTCGTGGCGGCGCTTCAGGTGGGGACCGTCGCCGAGGCGGAAAATCAGGGCCGCCGCGACCAGGGCCAGGCCCGAAGACACCAGGATGGTCGCCGGCCAGGACCAGCCGGCCCCGGCCAGGCGCACGCCGTGGGGCAAGGCAGTACCCAGGGTGAGCATGCCCACCAGCTGGGCCAGGGCCGCCCCGGCCCGCTCCGGCACCCAGCTCACCACGAGCTTCATGCCCAGGGGATAGACCCCGGCCAGGCAGAAGCCCACGGCAAAGCGCAGGGGGATGCCCGATGCCAGGCCCTGGGCAAAGAGGGCGAAAGCCCCGTTGCACAGGGCGCCGAGCACGGCGCAGACGGCAAAGATGCGGCTGGCGG
>DATEZY010000247.1:0-2354 GCA_035255085.1 Azospira sp.
GAGGTCATGCGCCAGGCCGGGGCCAGCGCCCGGGTCATGCTGGTGGCTGCTGCCGCCAAGCGCTGGGGCGTGGCGCCGGAAAGCATCACGGTGAAGAATGGGGTGGTGCGCCATAGCGCCAGCGGCCGCCACGCCAGCTTCGGCCAGCTGGCCGAGGCCGCCGCCCAGGAGCCGGTACCCCAGGCGGTGACGCTCAAGGACCCCAAGGATTTCACCCTCATTGGCAAAACCATTCCGCGCCAGGACACCAAGGACAAGATCAACGGCCGGGCCATGTTCACCCAGGATGTGCAGCTCCCGGGCCAGCTCACCGCCCTGGTCGCCCACCCGCCCCGCTTCGGCGGCAAGATGACGCGCTTCGACGCCACGGCGGCCAAGGCCGTGGCCGGCGTGGTCGACGTAGTGGCCATTCCCAACGGCGTGGCGGTGGTGGCCAGGGATTTCTGGTCGGCCAAGAAGGGCCGGGATGCCCTGAAAGTGGAGTGGGACGAGAGCACCGCCTTCCGCCTCGGCTCGGCGGATATTCTGGCCCAGTTCCGGCAGCTGGCCGCCCAGCCCGGCGCCGTGGCCCGCAACGACGGGGACGTGGCTGCCGGCCTGGCCGGGGCCGCCAAGCGCCTGGAAGCCAGCTACGAATTTCCCTACCTGGCCCACGCCGCCATGGAGCCCATGGATTGTGTCGTCCGCCTCTCGCCGGAAGGCTGCGAGGTGTGGAACGGGGAGCAGTTCCAGACGGTGGACCAGGGGGCCATTGCCAAAGTCCTGGGCCTCAAGCCGGAGCAGGTGAAAATTCACATGCTCTACGCCGGCGGCAGCTTCGGCCGCCGCGCCAATCCCCATTCCGACTACCTGCTGGAAGCCGCCCACATCGCCAAGGCCATCGACGGCAAGGCGCCGGTGAAGCTGGTGCGCACCCGGGAGGACGACATGCAGGCCGGCTACTACCGCCCGGCCTATGTGCACCGCCTGCAGGGCGGGGTGGATGGCAGCGGCCGGCCGGTGGCTTGGCAGCAGCGCATCGTCGGCCAATCCATCATCGCCGGCACCGCCTTCGCCGCCAACCTGATCAAGAACGGGGTGGACCTCACCTCGGTGGAAGGCGCCGCCAACCTGCCCTACGCCATTCCCAACCTGCAGGTGGACCTGCACTCCCCGGCCTTGCCGGTGCCGGTGCAGTGGTGGCGCTCGGTGGGTTCGACCCACACCGCCTACGCCACGGAGACGTTCGCCGACGAGCTGGCCCAGGCCGCCGCTCAGGACCCGGTGGTCTGGCGCCGCAACCTGCTCAAGGACCACCCGCGGCATCTCGGTGTGCTGGAACTGGCCGTGGCCAAGGCCGGCTGGAACCGCCCCCTGGCCCCGGGCAAGGCCGGCGAACGCCGGGGACGGGGCGTGGCCCTGCATGAGTCCTTCAACACCGTCGTCGCCCAGGTGGCGGAAGTGACGGTGCAGGCGGACGGCAGCTTCCATGTGGACCGGGTGGTCTGCGCCGTGGATTGCGGCCTGGCCATCAACCCGGACGTGGTGCGGGCCCAGATGGAAGGCGGCATCGGCTTCGGCCTGGCGGCCGCCCTCTCCGGCGCCATCACCTTCAAGGATGGGCAGGTGGAGCAATCCAACTTCGACGACTACCCGGTGCTGCGCCTGCCGGAAATGCCCCGGGTGGAGGTGCATATCGTGCCTTCCGCCGCCCCGCCCACCGGCGTCGGCGAGCCGGGCACGCCGGTGATCGCCCCGGCGGTGGCCAACGCCCTCTTCGCCGCCACCGGCAAGCGCCTCTACAAGCTGCCCTTCGACACCGCCCCCCTCAAGGCCTGAGCCCATGGACAGCGCCGACCTGCAAGTGCTCGAAGCCGCCTGCACCTGGTTCGACCAGGGGCGGCGGGTGCTCCTGGCCACGGTGCTGCGCACCTTCGGCTCCTCCCCCCGGCCCCCCGGGGCCTGGCTGGTCCTGGCCGACAACGGCCAGGTGGCGGGCTCGGTCTCCGGCGGCTGCATCGAGGACGACCTGGTGGATCGCCTGGGCCGGGGCGCCCTCGATGCCCCCGCCCCTTTCCTCCTGACCTACGGCGCCAGCCAGGAGGAGGCCCAGCGTTTCGGCCTGCCCTGCGGCGGCACCCTGGAACTGTTGATCGAGCCCTCCCCCGATGCCGCCGCCTTGAGGGACCTGCGCCAACGCCTGGCCGCCGGCCAGCTGGCCCGGCGCCGGGTGACCCTGGCCGACGGTACCACCACCATCGAGGCCGGAACGCCGGCGGATCGCCTCGATTTCGACGGCCGCCAGCTCAGCGTGCCCCATGGCCCCCGGCGGCGCCTGCTGATCATCGGTGCCGGCCAGATTTCCCGTTTCCTGG
>DATEZY010000248.1:0-3602 GCA_035255085.1 Azospira sp.
AAATCCAGTCCGGCGGCCCGGCCGGCACAGATCAGGGAGGCGATGGAGAGGCCCTGCACCAGTCCAGACAGGCCCAGTTGCAGGCCGTATTGGGCGCCGGCCGCCGGTCGCCCGAGCAGGCGGGCGGCCTGGTTGCGCAGCTTTTCCGGCAGGCGCGGCAGCAGACCATGGCGGCTGCCCCAGTAGCCGGCGGCGGGCAGCAGCAGCAGCGTCACGGTGCTCTCTGCCGCCAGCAGGCCGAGGGGCCGGGGATCCAGGGCCGGACCGTGCCAGAAAGGCGGCAGGCCGGCGCCGAGCAGTTGGAGGGTGGCCGCTAGGCCGGACAGGGCTACCAGCACCCACAGGCCGCTGAAGCGGTCTAGGGCCACTGACAGGCCGGATTCGAGCACCGGGTTGCCCAGGCGTACCAGCTGGGTCGCCCGCAGCACGTCGCCGCCCATGGTGGCGCCGGGAAGCAGGGCGTTGGCGGTGACCCCGTGGAAGTAGGTGCGCAGGGCGGCGGGCAGGGGCAGGGTGAGACCCAGCCAGCGGGCCAGGCGCTGCCAGCGGTAGGCGGAACAGAGGTTGGCGACCAGGGAACAGGCAAAGCCTGCCAGCACCCAGGCCGGGTCCAGCCGGGCCATGGCCCGGATCAGGCGGCCCGGCTCCACCACCCAGGCCACCGCTGCCATCAGCAGGGGGGCGGCGAGGAGCTTGAGGCCGGTCTTGAGGCGCATGAACCCGGCGCCTAGGAACGGCTATCCGGGGGCGGCAGTTCCCGCAGGCGATACTGGGCCCGGCCTTCCGGCTCGTGGTACACGCGGATCAGGATCTCGCCGAGCAGGCCCAGGCCGATCAACTGCACGCCCATGAGGGACAGGGTGACCCCGGCCATGAGCAGGGGCCGGCCGCCGATGTCGGCGCCGAGAATCTTCTGGATCAGCAGCCAGCCCAGGGCCAGCAGGCCCGGGGTGAGCAGGCCCAGGCCGACGCCGCCGAAGGCATGCAGGGGGCGGTGCAGGTAGCGCAGCAGGAACTTCATCAACAGCAGATCCAGGATCACCCGGAAGGTGCGGTCGATGCCGTACTTGGAGACGCCGGCGGTGCGGGCATGGTGGCGCACCGGGATTTCGATGATGCGGGCCCCGGCTTCCGCCGCCAGGATGGGGATGAAGCGGTGCAGTTCGCCGTAGAGGCGGATGCGCTGGATGATTTCCACCCGATAGGCCTTGAGGGCGCAGCCGTAGTCGTTGAGGGTGACGCCGGTGGCCCAGGAAATGAGGCGGTTGGCCAGCTTGGAGGGCAGCTTGCGGGACATGGCCTTGTCCTGCCGGTCCTTGCGCCAGCCGGAAATCATGTCGATGTTGGCGTCGGTTTCCAGGCGGTCGATCAGGGCCGGGATATCCAGGGGGTCGTTCTGCAGGTCCCCGTCCAGGGTCACCACGTAGCGCCCGCGCACGGCGTCGAAGCCGGCCTGGAGGGCGGCGGTCTGGCCGTAGTTGCGCATCAGGTAGCGGGGCTGCAGCCAGGGCGTTTCCTGGGCCAGCTGTTGCAGGATGCGCGCCGAGTTGTCCCGGGAGCCGTCGTCCACGCAGATCAGCTCGAAGCTGCGGCCGGTGGGCAGGATGGCTTCGCCGACCCGGGCCACCAGATTGGGCAGGTTTTCCGCCTCGTTATAGATCGGAATGACGATGGAAATATCGATTTGAGATGCGTTCATGGGGACTCAGGCCGGGCGGCGGCGGAAAAAAGCGAGGCGGCGGCGGAACGCCGAGGCCAGGAGGGTGGCGAAAAGCGCGTAGGTTACCAGCAACGGGTCTACCAGGTAATCCCAAAGGTTGTCCGAGCCGGTCAGGCGCAGGCTGTAGGCGAGGAGATCGACGGCCAGGATCAGGGTGAGGCCCGGGTAGCGGGAACAGCCGGCCAGGCCCGCGGTGCCGACGACCGCCAGCAACCCCCAGGGGGCGAAACCCCAGCGGTAGGGATCCACATCGCCGGAAGCGAGGGAGGCCGGGTACAGCATCAGGCCGCCGAGCAGCGCCAGGGCCAGTACCAGGCGGCGGGTCGGGGAGGACAGGGGGCCGGTTTCCTGCCAGGAAGCGGCGGTGGTATTTCCCTCGTCGCAAAACGGCGGGCAGGGGCGGAGGTGCTGGCGTCGATCCTGGGTCTTCAGCGCTTTTCCCCCTTGCCAGTCCCGGCGCGGCAGGGCCAGCAGGCAGAGCAGCAGGGTGGTGGGGCTGAGGTCGCCCCAGGCGCCGCGCAGGGCCTGGGCGATGGACAGGCCGCCAGCCAGGGGCAGAGCGGCGAGCAGCACCAGGGCCACGGCCAGTTCCACCCGCCACAGGGGGCGCAGGCGCTGCAGGGGCGGCAGGGCCAGGAGGCAGGCAGCCAGCAGCAGGCCCTGGCCGGCCAGGCCGATCAGGTCGGGTAGCAACAGGTTCATGGCCGGCCTCCGCTGGCGAGGTTGAGCACGGCCGGGGTCAGCACCACGTGCTTGATGCCCAGGCGCTTCCAGGTATAGGCGACATGGATGCGGCCGTCCTGGTCCTGGAGCAGGGCCGGGTAGGAAAACTCGTCGTCGCTGCTGGTGCTTTGTTCCAGCACCCGGGCTTCGCGCCAGGTGGCGCCGCTGTCGTCGGAGAGCCACAGGGACAGCTTGTTGCGGTTGCTCTCCTGGGGATTGCAGGCCAGGAGCAGGCGGCCGTCGGCCAGGCGGATCATGGCCGCCGCCGAGTTGGGGTTGGCGATGTCCAGGGGCGGGGCGGCGGTCCAATGCTGGCCGGCGTCGGCGGAGGTGGCCAGACGCAGGCTCCCCGGGCCGGGGCCGGCATCGCGCAGCACGGCCAGCAGCTGCTCGGAGCCGGTGGCTACCACTGCCGGCTGCAGCAGGGGCCGATCCCCGGGCAGGCGGGCCTTGTCCAGCACGGTTGCGCCGTCATGGGCCAGGTGCAGCCATTCGCCGTGCTTGCTGATGAACTCGTGATACACCGGCAGGGCGAAGCTGCCGTCGGCCAGCAGCAGGGGCGGGTTGCGCACCAGGGTGCTGATGTTGAGGAAGGGAGCGGTGATCAGGCGCCGGGCCGGGGACCAGTGGGCGCCACCATCGGCGGAAACCCGGTGGTTGAGGGAGGAACCGGCCCAGCCGCCGACGGCGACGCTGACGTACCAGAGATGCAGCTGCCCGGCGCCATCCACGGCCAGCAGCGGGTTGCCCAGCTTGCGCACGTAGCGGCGGGTGTCGGCCTGGGTCTGCTCCCGGGTGGCGATGGCCTGGGGCGGCGTCCACGCCCCGTTGCGGTAACGGGACAGGTAGAGGGCCACGTCCGCCGCCCCTTCCTTGCTGCCGGCGAACCAGGCGGCCAGCACCTCGCCGCCGGGCAGCTGGGCCAGGGCGGCGGCGTGGGCCGAGGGAGCAGCCTGGGGCAGCAGGGTGCTGGTGAGCAGGGCCGAAGCCGTTGGGGCTCCAGTCTGGGCGGGAGGCGCGGCAAGCTGGGGCGCGGCACCGTGGGGCACCCGCCAGGCGGCGGCGCCCAGGCCGAGGAGCAGGGCGAAGGCCGCCAGCAGGGAGTGGCGCTGGGAGGGGAAAAGGCTCAAGGCTGGACCTCGAAATAGCGGATGCGCGA
>DATEZY010000249.1:0-9897 GCA_035255085.1 Azospira sp.
CATGGCGCCGTGAAGCGGCTGGGGTGGTTCTGAATCCCTCTTGCCTGAGTAGAGATTGGCATAGCGCCTCTCGGCCATTCCCGACGCTTAGACCTCTCTAAGAAAGACAGGCGATTCCCCCTGAGTGCCTGCCGCGCAGCAGTTCAGGGGCTCGGCAAATAGCGGAAGCCGAGCATCGCGACGATGATGACCGAGATCACCGGCAGCGCCGACGAAAAGAGAACGAAGCACGCGGCGCACGACCAGACGCCACCAATGGCTTCCGCGCCGACGCCGCCCGAGAAGAACAGTGCGCTCAGCGTCAGCCAGCGCCGCAGATAGGTCGGCAGCCAGCGCGCCTGAGCCAGGTTGTGGCGCCACGCCGCGCGGCGCTCGGACAGACTGCCCCTGCCGGCGTCGCGGAACAACCAGCCGAAGAAAAAGTAGCGGTAAAACACCGGCGACAATTCTTGTTCTTGCATGATTGAACTCCCCTAAGGAATTCTCCAGATGACAACGGCCGAACCGCAGCGTTCCAGTCCTCAGGATTTACCATTCTGAATGCTCCCTGCCAGCGGCTTCACTCATCGCCAGATCCTCGAAGTCGGTCATGCCGAGAACGCCCTTTAGGTGAGCCTTCGGGGTTATATCCCGGTAGGCCGACATCCAAATACCGAGCGTTTCCCCAACGGCTGCTTATCGGCAACGTGGCCAACCGGTGCTACCGGCCAATTGCTGACGGTCAGCCCTGCAACTCTGGTTAGCAACAATTCGGCCATTGCTGACGCTCGACCCAAGTTGATCTGCCGTCCGCTCTGGGAGTCAAAAGAGCCCTCCGGTGCATCTAATAAAGCCGGGGTAATTCACGGGGCGATTCAAGTGACTACTTAAGCTCGGGTTATTCATCTTTATTAAACCTTTATATACACGCCCCAACTCTTAAGCTTTTTTTGAAATCTAAATATCTACTATCCATTGTGTAAACACACACCGTGGAGGTGAGTTATGGATGCGGTTTTCTTGGCAGGCCTTGTTCTGCTGTTCGGGTTGACGGTTGCCATGGCAGTCGGATGCAACCGCCTGGGAGGAAAGCAATGAGCTGGCTCACTGTATTGAGCGGCGTTGTTGCCCTGGGGCTACTGGTTTACCTGATAGCAGCCCTGCTTAATCCGGAGGACTTTTCATGACCACTCATGCGTGGATGATCTTGGCCGCCTATTTTGCGGCTCTCCTCCTTCTAGCCAGACCGCTGGGGATTTATATTGCCAATGTGATGGAGGGGCGAAGCCAGTGGGCCAATCGCATTGGCAATGGAATTGAGCGCCTGATCTATCGGCTTTGCGGTATTCGTCGTGAAGATGAAATGGGATGGCTACCCTATGCCGTGGGCCTGTTGCTGTTCAATGGGCTGGGGGTGGTAGCTGTCTATGGCCTGCAACGCCTGCAGGTTTGGCTTCCCCTCAATCCCCAGGGCATGGCCAATGTGGCGCCGGATTCTGCTTTCAATACGGCGGTCAGTTTCGTCACCAATACCAACTGGCAGGGCTATGCCGGCGAATCCACCATGGGCTACTTGGTGCAGATGCTGGCGCTGACGGTGCAGAACTTCCTTTCTGCTGCCACCGGGATTGCCGTTGTCGTGGCGCTGATCCGCGGCTTTGTCCGCCATTCCGCCAAAACCATCGGCAACGTCTGGGTCGATCTGACTCGCATCAACCTTTACCTCCTGCTGCCGCTGTCCGTGATCTTCGCTCTGGTGCTGGTCAGCCAGGGGACGATCCAGAACCTGGATGCCTACAAGGAGGTGACCACCCTGGAAGTCACCCATTACGACAATCCCAAGCTGGACGATGCGGGTCAGCCTCTCAAGGATGCCCAGGGCAACCCGGTGACCGAGCCGGCCAGCACCGAGGTGCAGACCCTGGCCATGGGGCCGGTGGCTTCCCAGGAAGCCATCAAGATGCTGGGGACCAACGGCGGCGGCTTCTTCAATGCCAATTCGGCCCATCCCTATGAGAATCCCACGCCCCTGACCAACTTCCTGCAGATGCTGTCCATCTTTCTCATCCCGGCGGCGTTGTGCATCACCTTCGGTCGCATGGTGGGGGATGGCCGCCAGGGGTGGAGCATCTTCGCCGCTATGTCCCTGCTGTTCCTGGTCTTCGCCATCGGCGGCATGCTCTTCGAGCAGCAGGGCAATCCACTTCTGAACGACCTGGGTGTGGATCAGAGTGTCCGCATCTCCCAGCCTGGCGGCAATATGGAGGGCAAGGAAGCCCGTTTCGGTATCGCCGATTCCGGCCTCTTTGCAGCCATTACCACCAGTGCCTCCTGCGGCGCCGTCAATGCCATGCACGATTCTTTCACCCCGCTGGGCGGACTGGTGCCTTTAGCCCTGATGCAGTTGGGCGAGGTGGTCTTCGGCGGGGTGGGCACCGGGCTCTACGGCATGCTGGTCTTTGCCGTGTTGGGGGTCTTTATTGCCGGGCTGATGATTGGCCGGACGCCGGAGTACCTAGGCAAGAAGATCGAATCCTATGAGATGAAGATGACCTCCATCGCCATCCTGGTGACGCCGCTGCTGGTCCTGGCGGGCACTGCCATCGCCGTGGTAACGGCAGACGGCCGAGCCGGCATCGCCAACCCGGGCACCCATGGTTTCTCTGAAATCCTCTATGCCCTGACCTCAGCGGCCAACAACAACGGCAGCGCCTTTGCCGGGCTATCCGCCAATACGCCCTTCTACAACATCCTCCTGGCTGTGGCCATGTGGTTCGGCCGCTTCGGAGTCATCGTCCCGGTGCTGGCCATGGCCGGCTCCCTGGCGGCCAAGAAGCGCATCGCGGTGACTGCCGGCACCATGCCGACCCACGGTCCCTTGTTCATTACGCTGCTGATCGGCACGGTGTTACTGGTCGGCCTGCTCAACTACGTCCCTGCCCTGGCCCTGGGGCCCATCGTCGAGCACCTGGTGCTCTGGGCTGGCCGTTGAGCTAAGGGAGAATAAGATGACACGCAAAACTTTTTCCTTGTTCGATGCAGCCCTGGTCCAACCCGCCATTACCGAGTCATTCAGCAAGCTAAGTCCCCGGATCCAGTGGCGCAACCCAGTGATGTTCGTGGTGTACGTGGGCAGCATACTCACCACCCTGCTGTGGGTCCAGGCCTTGGTCGGGCAGGGAGAGGCGCCTGCCGGCTTCATTCTGGCGGTGGCCCTGTGGCTCTGGTTCACCGTGCTGTTTGCCAATTTCGCTGAGGCCCTGGCCGAGGGCCGCAGCAAGGCCCAGGCCGCTTCCCTGCGCAGCCTGAAGAAGGAAACTTGGGCCAAGAAATTGCAGGAACCCCGCTTCGGCGCCCAGTGGCATACCGTGCCCGCCTCGGACCTGCGCAAGGGGGATGTGGTGCTGGTCCAGGCCGGGGATGCCATTCCGGCAGACGGCGACGTCATTGAAGGGGTGGCTTCGGTGGACGAGTCCGCCATCACCGGCGAATCCGCCCCGGTGATTCGGGAATCCGGCGGCGATTTCTCCGCCGTTACCGGCGGTACCCGGGTGCTGTCGGACTGGATCGTGGTACGGGTGATGGTCAATCCCGGGGAAACCTTCGTGGACCGGATGATCGCCATGGTGGAAAACGCCAAGCGGCAGAAGACCCCCAACGAAATCGCCCTGACCATCCTGCTGGTGGCCCTGACCATCGTCTTCCTGGGGGTGACGGTGACCCTGCTGCCCTTCTCCCAGTTCAGCGTGGAAGTGGCCGGCGGCGGCCAGCCGGTGAGCATTACCGTCCTTATCGCCCTCCTGGTCTGCCTGATTCCCACCACCATTGCCGGCCTGCTCTCGGCCATCGGCGTGGCGGGCATGAGCCGCATGATGCAGGCCAATGTGATCGCCACCTCCGGCCGGGCCGTGGAAGCGGCAGGGGACGTGGATGTGCTGCTACTAGACAAGACCGGCACCATTACCCTGGGCAACCGCCAGGCCTCTACCTTCGTCCCCGCTGCCGGGGTCAGCGAGTCCGAACTGGCGGACGCCGCCCAATTGGCCTCCCTGGCCGATGAAACGCCCGAGGGGCGCAGCGTGGTGGTGCTGGCCAAGCAGCGCTTTAACCTGCGGGAGCGGGACATTCATGCCCTGGGGGCCAGCTTCGTGCACTTCTCGGCCCAGACTCGTATGAGCGGTGTAGATCTGGATGGACGGCAAATCCGTAAGGGCTCAGTGGATGCTCTCCGCACCTTTGTTCAATCCCAGGGCGGCGTCTTCCCCGCCCCGGTGGGCAAATCGGTGGATGACATCGCCCGCCGCGGCAGCACGCCCCTGGTGGTGGCCGAGGTGGTGGACGGCAAGCCCCGGGTGCTGGGGGTCATCGAGCTCAAGGACATCGTCAAGGGCGGCATCAAGGAGCGCTTTGCCGAGCTGCGCCGCATGGGTATCAAGACCGTGATGGTGACCGGCGACAACCGTCTGACGGCCGCAGCCATTGCTGCCGAGGCCGGGGTGGACGACTTCCTTTCCGAAGCCACCCCCGAAGCCAAACTGGCCCTGATCCGCCAGCATCAGTCCGAGGGCCGGCTGGTGGCCATGACCGGGGACGGCACCAACGACGCTCCGGCCCTGGCCCAGGCCGACGTGGCCGTGGCCATGAACACAGGTACCCAGGCGGCCAAGGAGGCCGGCAACATGGTGGATCTGGACTCCAATCCCACTAAGCTGATCGAGATTGTGGAGACGGGCAAGCAGATGCTGATGACCCGGGGCTCCCTCACCACCTTCTCCATCGCCAACGACATCGCCAAGTACTTCGCCATCATTCCGGCGGCCTTCGTCAGTACCTATCCCCAGCTGGCGGCTCTCAACGTCATGGGATTGTCCAGCCCTGCCTCAGCCATCCTGTCGGCGGTGATCTTCAACGCCCTGATCATCATCTTCCTCATCCCCCTGGCCCTCAAGGGCGTGCCCTACCGGCCCCTGGGAGCAGCGGTGCTGTTGCGCCGGAATCTGCTGATCTACGGGCTGGGCGGCGTCATCGTGCCCTTCATCGGCATCAAGCTCATCGACCTGTTGCTGATGGTCGCTGGCCTGGCCTGATCGTTACAGGAGAACTTCATGAAACAACTGATTCGTCCCGCCCTCAGCCTGTTCGTGGTGCTGTCCGTGGTCACCGGTCTGGCCTATCCTCTGGCCGTGACCGGGGTGGCCAAGTTACTTTTCCCGGTGCAGGCCGCCGGCAGCCTGGTGATGAAGGATGGCAAGGGTGTGGGCTCGTCCCTGATTGGCCAGAATTTCACCGATCCCGGCCACTTTTGGGGCCGCCCTTCGGCTACCGCGCCCCAGCCCTATAACGCCAGCGCATCCGGCGGCTCCAACCAGGGGCCCCTGAATCCGGCCCTGGTAGACTCCATCAAAGGCCGGATCGACGCCCTCAAAGCCGCCAATCCGGAGAACGACCATCCCATCCCGGTGGATTTAGTGACCGCTTCCGCCAGCGGTCTGGACCCCCACATCAGCCCGGCGGCTGCCGAATACCAAGTGGCCCGGGTGGCGCAGGCCCGGCACCTGACGGAAGTTACGGTCCGGTCCCTGGTGCGAGCCCATACCGAAGGCCGCCAGTGGGGCATCTTCGGTGAGCCCCGGGTCAATGTCCTGGCCCTCAACCTGGCGCTGGACCGGATGAATGTGAAATGAATTGGTTCGATAAGGGCTGGGAGCGATCTGGATTTTGTCGAATCCCACCCCGATAATCTTCCCTGCGTTTCCTTGTCAGGGCCGGAGTGATGCACGTTGAAATGCTGGGCCGGCATTCCTTCATAGGGCCATCATTCCGCTTATGGGGCCCCGGCGCTTGTTCGTAGTATGGCGATAGCTCAAATGACGATACCGCCGGCGTATGGAGCCACTGCAGTTTCAACCGACGGAAAGATAGGACTGCCATGAGTGATCAGCGTCCAGATCCAGACCAACTGCTCTCGCAAATCAAGGAAGAGGAGGCGCGCTCCCTACGGGGAAAGCTGAAAATCTTCTTCGGTGCCAATGCTGGGGTGGGCAAAACCTACGCCATGCTGTCGGCAGCCCGCCAGCAGGTTTTGCAGGGCGTGGATTTGGTCATCGGCGTGGTAGAGACCCATGGCCGCATGGAAACCGAGGTCATGACCGATGGCTTGGAACGCCTGGCCCCCAGAGAAATCCCCTATCGTGACCGGATCCTTCGGGAATTCGACCTGGATGCGGCCCTGGCCCGCAAGCCGGCCCTGATCCTTATCGACGAGTTGGCGCACTCCAACGTGACCGGGTCACGCCACCCCAAGCGCTGGCAGGACGTAGAGGAATTACTGGCAGCCGGCATCGATGTTTATACCACCGTCAATGTTCAGCATCTAGAAACATTGAATGACGTGGTGAACGGCATTACAGGTATTCGGGTTTGGGAAACGCTACCAGATCGAGTGTTCGATGAAGCCGACGAGGTGGTCCTGGTGGACCTGCCGCCCGACGAACTGTTACAGCGTCTCAAGGAAGGCAAGGTCTATCTGCCTCATCAGGCCGAGCGGGCTATTCGCAATTTCTTCCGCAAGGGCAATTTGATTGCCTTACGGGAACTGGCGTTGCGCCGAACCGCTGATCGGGTGGATGAGGACATGCTGGAATACCGCCGCAAGCAGGCGGTGGCACCCGTCTGGCAGACCCGGGAATCCCTGCTGGCCTGCATCGGGCCTGGGCATGCGGGGGACAAAGTGGTGCGCAGCGCTGCCCGGTTTGCCAACCAACTCGATGTTCCCTGGCACGCTATATACATTGAAACCCCGGAGTTACTACGCCTAGCAAATACCCGCCGGGAGAGGATTCTCAAGGCATTGAAGCTGGCTCAGGAGATGGGGGCCGAGACCGCTACCCTGGCGGGTAGCGATGCCGCTGCCATCGCTGTCAAATATGCCCAGGACCACAATCTTTCCAAGGTGGTGGTGGGGCGTAGCCGGCGCTCTCTGCGGCAGCCATGGCCACGCCACTTCGTGGACAGGATCTGCGAACAAGGGCCGGAGCTAGATGTCATTCAGGTAGCACGCAAGGAGTCGGCGGATTGGGACAGGGAATCGGCTTCCACTCTGCTGCGGCGTTTCCAGGCTCCCTGGGCTGCCTACGGTATGAGCGCACTGATCTGCGGAGTTGCCACCGCGATTGCGGCCCTCCTGATGGCCTATTTCGACCTGGCCAACATCGTCATGCTGTTCCTGGTGGGGGTGGTCATGGCCGCCTATTGGTTCGGGCGAGGGCCGGCCGTGTTCGCGTCGCTGCTCAGTGTGGCGGCCTTCGACTTCTTCTTTGTTCCGCCGCGCTTTTCACTCGCGGTCAGCGATGTGCAGTACCTGATGACCTTTGCGGTGATGCTGGTGGTGGGCCTGCTGGTGGGCCAGCTGACCGCCGGACTGAAATACCAGGCACGGGTGGCAACCCGGCGCGAAGATCGGGTCCGGGCTCTGTACGAAATGTCCCGAGACCTGTCCGGGGCTCTGCTGCCGGAGCAGATTAGCCAGATTTGCGAACGTTTCCTGAACACGGAATTTCAGTCCAAGAGTGCGATCCTGCTGGCCGACTCTCTGGACCACTTGCAACCTCCTGTTAGTACATCGGGCCTGAGTGTAACCATCGACATGGGAATCGCCCAGTGGGCCTTTGACCATGCTGAGGCTGCTGGACAAGGAACTGATACTCTTCCTGGTAGCCCGATTCTCTATCTACCACTACAAGCCCCCATGCGGGTACGGGGTGTCCTTGCCATCGAAGGGTCCCACGCTGAGAAGTTGCAGATTCCCGAACAGCGCCGCCTGCTCGACACCTTTGCTCGGCTGATTTCCATTGCCCTGGAGCGAGTACATTATGTGGATGTAGCCCAGGAAAGCACAGTGCAAATGGAGTCCGAGCGGTTACGCAATTCCCTGTTGTCCGCCATCTCCCACGATCTGCGCACACCGCTAAGCGCCCTGGTTGGGTTGGCCGAATCCATGTCCATGACAAATCCCCCCTTGGCCGGCCAACAACTAGAAATTGCGAAGGCAATGCGGGAAGAGGCCCTGAGGATGAATGCTCTGGTCAGTAATCTGCTCGACATGGCGAGACTACAGGCAGGTACGGTACAACTTAACCGGCAGTGGCAGCCCCTGGAGGAAATCGTTGGAACTGCGCTGACGGCCATGGATGCCATTCTGGCCAATCACCGCGTATCCATTATTCTGGGAGACGAACTTCCCTTGCTTGAACTGGATGCAGTACTGTTGGAACGTGTGTTTTGTAACCTGCTAGAGAACGCAGTGAAGTACACCCCAGTAGGTAGTCATATCGAGATCGGCGCTGCAGTTCATCCCGAGATGGTTGATGTTTGGGTTGCTGACGATGGGCCTGGCCTTCCCCCTGGTCGGGAGGAAGCGATTTTCAACAAATTTGAACGGGGTCAGAAGGAAAGTGCCACCCCGGGCGTGGGCTTAGGACTGGCCATCTGCCGAGCTATTGTGGAGGCCCATGGTGGCACAATCCGGGCGGAAAACCGGAGTGGCGGCGGAGCCAGGTTCCTGGTTTCCTTACCTAGAGGAAATCCTCCAACCATACACTCTGAGGATGAGGACCTTGATGCAGAGGAGCACCCTGCACCATGACCATGCCTATGTCCACCGTGATTGTCGTAGAGGATGAAACACAAATCCGCCGCTTTATCCGTCTCACCCTGGAGACCGAAGGGTGTCATGTATATGAGGCTGACTGCATCAACCGTGGATTGATTGAGGTGGGTACTCGCCATCCTGACCTGGTTATTCTGGACCTCGGCTTGCCGGATGGGGACGGCGTCGATTTCATCCGAGATATAAGGACCTGGAGCGAAATTCCCATCATTGTCTTATCGGCCAGAACGACCGAACCGGAAAAAGTCCGAGCTCTGGATGCAGGTGCTGATGACTATCTGACCAAGCCCTTCGGGGCTGCCGAGCTGGCGGCCCGAGTAAGGGCTCATTTGCGTCGTAGAACCAAGGTTGGAACAGAGGGCTCATCGGTCGTGGACTTCGGAAATATCCATGTGGACCTGGCAAAACGCATTGTTGAAAAAAATGGTCAGCCATTACACCTCACGCCAATTGAGTTTCGTCTTCTTGCTTATCTGTTGGCTAATCCCGACTGTGTTTTGACACACCGTCAGCTGCTGCATGCAGTCTGGGGGCCAGCACATACTGAAGACAGCCACTATGTCCGGGTATATATGGGGGGCTTGCGCAAGAAAATCGAAGATATTCCCTCTCGCCCTAAGCACCTGCTTACTGAGTCGGGAGTGGGATATAGGTTCGTTTGCTGACCAATAGTCGCCCATTGGAAGGGGGTTACGGTTGGCAGAATGGGTAGTCAATAAGTCGCTGATTTGGTGACTATGCCCCTGATCGGGGGTGCCAGGGAAATGGACATGAACGCGCTCCACCGGCTCATGCCGATGCACATGAGTATGCTTGGTATCCGATGCGATCGCTTCTCCAATCATCACAACCAGAGCAGCACCGAATGACGTAATTGGGAAATAGGCACCAGCACGAGCTATTCCAACGTGCCGCATGCCGACTACGAACGGCACAAGTAGGCGCCCAGTGTCACCATGGTGGGTGGTGCTCCGGCAAACCGAGCTTGACCTGTCCACTCAGAATTACCACATCACTGGCCGAGAAAATGAGGGCAACCGCCTTCGTTACACCGTCCGCTATCAGGTCCGGAGGCGCCGTTGGCGTCACATGGGGTGAGCGACAGCAAAGGCCGACAAGCAGACTTACAGCTGTGTCCGATTGACCGTCTGTGTTGGGTCGGGAACCGTCCTTCACAGGTGACGAAAGTAGCCATTGATCGTAATCAGTGACCGAGTGGCAGCTAATCACCGCATTGCCGTCTGATTGTG
>DATEZY010000250.1:0-3560 GCA_035255085.1 Azospira sp.
GCCAGGGCCACCCGGGTGACGCTGTCGCCGGCCTCCAGGGCCGGCAGGGCCAGCAGCAGGCGCAGGCGCTGGCGCCATTCGCGGAAGGTCAGCCCCGTCTCCTTCTGGAACAGCCGGGTCAGGGTGCGCTCCGAGGCGCCGGCCCGCGCGGCCCAGTCGGCCAGGGTGTCCCGGTCCTCCGGGGATTCCTGCAGGCGGGCGCAGAGGGCCGCCAGGCGCCGGTCCTGGGGCAGGGGCAGGGTGAAGGCGGCGGGCTGCAGCTGGGCCAGCTCGTCCCCCAGCACCGCCACCAGGCGGCCGGCCGGGCCGGCCTCGTCGTACTCCACCGGCAGGGCGGAGACCCGCCGGATCAGCTCCCGGGCCAGGGGCGTCACTTCCAGCACCCGGCATTCTGTCGGCAGGGCGGCGGCGAAGGCCGGGTCCAGGTAGAGGCTGCGCATCTCCGTCTGGCGCCGGTTCACGACCTGGTGGGGCACCCCCGGCGGCACCCAGACGGCGTAGCGGGGCGGCGCCACGTAGTCCCCGTCCGGAGTGCGCACGCCGAGAACGCCGCTGATGGCGTAGGAGAACTGGCACCAGGGGTGCCGGTGCTCCTCGGTCCAGGAGCCGGGGGCCAGGGATTCCTTGCGGTTGTAGAGGGGCCGGGGCAGGGCGGCTAGTTCGGGGACGGTGCGTTGCATGGATCGTTGTCTTGTCGCTTTGGCGCTATGGGTTGGCAAGCTGTCGTTAGACGGACATGCGGGGCCAGTCTAGAGTTCGCTCCCATCCCCATCAAGCTGTGGAGTTCCCCATGTCCGCCCCGACCTTTCTCGCTGCCTTGCCCCAGGCCCCGGCCCGCCTGCTGGCCTACCTGAAAAAGGAGTGGTTCCTCTCCGGCATGATCGGCGCCGTGCTCCTGGCTTCCCTGGCGCCGGAGTTGGGGCGCAGCGGCGGCACCCTGCATGCGGACCGGGCGGCGGACGTGGGCATCGCTCTGGTGTTCTTCCTGCACGGCCTGGGCATCTCCTTCGCCAGTCTCAAGGAAGGGCTGCTGCGCTGGCGGGTCCATGTACTGGTGCAGCTGTTTACCTTCGCTGTCTTCCCCCTGCTCTGGCTGGCTCTCGATGCCCTGGTCGGGCGCTGGCTGCCAGCGGGGCTGGGGTTGGGCTTTTGCTACCTGTGCGCCTTGCCCTCCACCATTTCCTCCTCCGTGGCCATGACCGGCCTGGCCCGGGGCAATGTGCCGGCGGCGATTTTCAATGCCACCCTGTCCAGCCTCCTGGGCATCGTCCTGACCCCGGCCCTCATTGCCCTCTTCATCTCCGTCGGCGGCCAGTGGTTGTCCTTCGGCGCGGCGGTACTGAGCATCGCCAAGCTGCTGCTGTTGCCCCTGGTGCTGGGCCAGCTGCTGCGGCCCCTGCTGCACCGCTGGCATGTGAAGCACAAGCGCTTCACCAACCTGCTGGACCGCTGGGTGATCCTGCTGCTGGTCTATGCCGCCTTCTGCGATTCCGTCGCCTCGGGCCTGTGGCAGTCCCATGGTTTTGGCCTGCTGCTGGCAGCCCTGGCGGGGGCGGCCCTGATCCTGGCCCTGGTGCTGCTGCTGTCCACCTGGACG
This sequence comes from Azospira sp., assembly GCA_035255085.1. Taxonomy (GTDB): domain Bacteria; phylum Pseudomonadota; class Gammaproteobacteria; order Burkholderiales; family Rhodocyclaceae; genus Azospira. The sequence continues at coordinate 1,598 of DATEZY010000250.1, forward strand.
GCCCGTCGCCTGGGTCTGCCGGTGGAGGATGAAATCACCGCCGTGTTCTGCGGCTCGAAAAAGACCCTGGCCTCCGGCGTGCCCATGGCCAAGCTGCTCTTCGGCGCCCACCCGGCCCTGGGCCTGATCGTGCTGCCCATCATGTTCTATCACCAACTGCAGCTCTTCGTCTGCTCCCTGCTGGCGGCCCGCTACGCGGCCCGGGCCTGAGAGGCTGGCCTAAGACATAGGAGGGACGCCATTCTCCGCGTATGGCATGACGGAGAATGGCGTCCCTATTGGCTTGCATGGCTGTGCCCTGATTAAAGTGCGGCTCAGGCCCGCAGCAGTTCTTCCAGCCAGGCCAGCATCAGGTCGATTTCCTCCCGGCTCACCGTCAGGGCCGGCATGAAGCGCAGCAGGTGGGGCCGGGGGGCGTTGAGCAGCAGGCCTTCCGGCGCCCGGTTACGGGCCGCCTCGACGATGGCCGGCGCCCGCTCGTCGTTTAGCAGCAAGGCCCGCAGCAAGCCGCGGCCCCGTTCCCCGGCCAGGCCCAGCTTGTCCGAGAGGGCCTGCAGGCCGGCGGCCAGATACTCGCCCTTAGCCATCACTTCCCCCAGAAAGCCGGGGGCGGTGAGGGTCTCCAGAACGGCGCAGCCCGCCGCGGTCATCAGCGGGTTGCCGTTGTAGGTGCCGCCCTGGTCCCCAGCCTCGAAGCAGCAGACCGACTCCCTCGCCAGTAGGGCCGCGAGGGGAGCGCCGCCGCCGATACCCTTGCCCAGGGTCATGATGTCCGGGGCGATACCCGCTTGCTCATGGGCGAACAGGGTGCCGGTGCGGCCCATGCCGGTCTGCACTTCATCGACGATGAGCAGCAGGCTCCGGTCCTCGGTGATCTGGCGCAGCAACTGCAGGAACTCGGTGGAGGCCGGCACCACGCCGCCCTCGCCCTGGACGGGTTCGAGCATGATGGCCACGGTCTTGGCATTGATCAGGGCGGCCACCGAATCCAGGTCGTTCATTTTTGCCTTGGGAAAACCCGGCACCTGGGGCGCGAACAGGCTGTCCCAGCCCGCCTTGCCCGAGGCCGACATGGTGGCCAGGGTACGGCCGTGGAAGCTGTTCTCGAAGGTGATGATCTCGTGGGCGCCGTCCTTGTGCTTCTGCCCCCACTTGCGCGCCAGCTTGATGGCGCCCTCGTTGGCCTCGGCGCCGCTGCTGGCGAAGAACACCCGGTCGAAGCCGGAGCAGGCCGTGAGCCCGGCGGCCAGCTTGAGGCTGGGTTCGTTGTAGAAGGCCGGGCTCGGGTTGATGAGCTTGCCGGCCTGCTCGGTCAGTGCTTCGACGATGGCCGGGTGGCTATGCCCCAGGCAGTTCACCGCCCAGCCCTGGACGAAGTCCAGGTAGCGCTTGCCCTGGTGGTCCGCAAGCCAGGAGCCGCGGCCCGCGGTGAAGACCAGGTCGGGCCGATGGGTGATCCACATCAGGGACTCTTTGGCGGCGAGGGGCGCGGCGAGGGGCGTTTCCATTGCTGCTTTCTCCTTTCGAGGGAAGTGGGTGCGCCTGGTCGGGCGCAAAAAAACAAAAAGGCCACGGGGTTGCCGTGGCCTTTGGGGGAGGGAAGTCTAGGGACTTCGCTGTGCTGCTTTACCTGGGGACGAGCGACGGCGACCGGGCGGAATGCCGGCGGCGTCGGGAGGTGATGCAGTTGCGGGGTTGGAAGTCCATGGCGCTACTTTGCCACAGGCGGGCGCGCCCTTGGGCGGCTTTTTCGTAACAGTGTGTCATTGCGTGATCCTGCCCCTAGCCCGCCAGGACGTGGCCCAGGGTGCGCACGGCGATGCCGACGCAGGCGCCCAGGGCGGCCGGCTTCCATACGGCCGCGACGCGGGGGCCGGCGGAGATGAGCACCGCCACGCCGGGCACGTCGAAGGGATGGATCAGCCAGCCGGCGCTGGCATTGAGCAGCCCGACGGTGGCCTGG
>DATEZY010000251.1:0-18778 GCA_035255085.1 Azospira sp.
CGTAGGAAGAAGCCCCGTGCAAAAGCCCTTCGGAAAAGGGCCGAGGACTATCCCCCTCGGCTACTTCCTTCCACCAGCTTCCACATGAGCGGCGTCAGGATCAGCTGCATCGCCAGATCCTGCTTGCCTCCCGGCACCACGATAGTGTTCGGCCGGGACATGAAGGCGCCGCCAATCATGGCCAACAGGTAGGGGAAATCCACGCCCCGCGGGTCGCGGAAGCGGATGACGACCAGGGATTCCTCGTTGCTCGGGATGTCCCGGGCGATGGCCGGATTGGAGGTGTCCACCACCGGCACCCGCTGGAAGTTGATGTGGGTGCGGGAGAACTGGGGGGTGATGTGCTCCACGTAATCCGGCATGCGGCGCAGGATGGTGTGGGTCACGGCTTCCAGGGAATAGCCCCGGGTGCGGGTGTCACGGTGGATTTTCTGGATCCATTCCAGGTTGATGATCGGCACCACGCCGATCAGCAGGTCGGCGTGCTTGGCCACGTCGATCTGTTTATCCTGGTAGGCGCCGTGCAGGCCCTCGTAGAACAGCAGGTCGGTGCCCGGGGCGATGGCCTCCCAGGGCGTGAAGGTGCCCTCGGGCTGGCCCCACAGGCGGGATTCAGCGGCGCCATGGATGTATTGGCGGATCTTGCCGGTGCCCTGTTCGCCGTATTCCCGGAACAGGGCTTCGAGTTCGGCCAGCAGGTTGGCTTCGGGGCCGAAGTGGGAGGGCGGGCGGCGCCCCTCCCGTTCGGCGGCCTCGATGGCCTGGCCGATTTCGGTGCGGGTGTAGCGATGGAAGGCATCGCCTTCGACGATGGCGCCGTTGATTTTTTCGCGGCGGAAGATGGACTCGAAAGTCTTCTTGACCGTGGTGGTGCCTGCGCCGGAGGAGCCGGTGACGGCGATGATGGGGTGCTTGGCCGACATGCTCCTCCTCCGGACCGGTTTAGGCGTCCAGGTGGTAGGCGGTCACCCGCTCCACCTCGTTCTTCGATCCCAGGATCACCGGCACCCGCTGGTGCAGCTGGGTCGGCTGCAGGTCCAGGATGCGTTCCCGGCCGGTGGTGGCAACGCCGCCGGCCTGCTCGACGATCAGGCTCATGGGGTTGGCTTCGTACATCAGGCGCAGCTTGCCGCCCTTTTCCCGGGTCTTGCTATCCACCGGGTACATGAAGATGCCGCCCCGGGTGAGGATGCGATGCACGTCGGCCACCATGGAGGCGACCCAGCGCATGTTGAAGTCCTTCTCCCGCGGGCCTTCCTTGCCGGCTAGCAGTTCGCCGACGTAGCGCTGCACCGGGGCTTCCCAGAAGCGCTGGTTGGACATGTTGATGGAGAATTCCTTGGTATCTTCGGGAATGCTCAGCTTGGACTGGGTGAGCACGAAGGAGCCCACTTCCCGGTCCAGGGTGAAGCAGTGCACACCGTCGCCCAGGGTCAGCACCAGCAGGGTGGTGGGGCCGTAGAGGGCGTAGCCGGCGGCCAGCTGCTGGGTGCCGGGCTGGAGGAAGGCCTGTTCAGTGGGTTCCATGCCTTCCGGGCAGCGCAGCACGGAGAAGATGGTGCCGACGGAGACGTTGATGTCGATGTTGGAAGAGCCGTCCAGGGGGTCGAACATCAGCAGGTATTCGCCCTTGGGGTAGCGGCCGGGAATGGGGTGGGGATGCTCCATTTCCTCGGAGGCCATGGCCGCCAGGTGGCCGCCCCACTCGTTGGCTTCGAGCAGGATTTCGTTGGAGATCACGTCCAGCTTCTTCTGGGCCTCGCCCTGCACGTTGTCGCTACCGGCCTCCCCCAGGGCGCCTCCCAGGCCGCCCTTGCCGATGGAAACGGCGATGGCCTTGCAGGCCCGGGCGACGACTTCGATGAGAAAGCGCAGGTCGGCGTTGATGCGGCCCTCGCGCTGGGCTTCGATGAGGTGGCGGGAAAGGGTGGGACGACTCATGGAAATCCTTCGGGTTGTGACGCTGAAAATGGTTCTGTTCGGGGAGCTGCGAGCGGGTGTTTTTGTCGGCGCGGCCCCTGTTCATGGCCTGGGCGACCGGCGTTCCGGCCGGGGTTCGGTCCTACTGCAGGCGCTATTCTACCCCGGCTGTCCAGGGGCCGGGCGGGCGAGGAATTCGCCGGCCGCCTCCGCCGCCAGGGGGCGGCTGAAGTAGTAACCCTGCATTTCGTCGCAGCCGTCCTGGGACAGCAGGCGCAGCTGCTCGGCATTTTCCACCCCCTCTGCCACCACCTCCAGGCCCAGGCTGTGGGCCAGGGCGATGGTGCCCCGGGCGATGGCGGCGTCGTTCGGGTCGCGCTCGATGTCGCGCACGAAGGAGCGGTCGATCTTGAGCCGGTCGATGGGCAGCAGCTTGAGGTAGGAAAGGGAGGAGTAGCCAGTGCCGAAGTCGTCGATGGCCAGGGTGACGCCCATGGCGTTGAGGGCCCGGAGAATGATGACGGCTTCCTCCGGGCGTTCCATGACGCCGCTTTCGGTCACCTCCAGTTCCAGGAGATCGGGCGGGATGCCGGCGGCGGCGACGATTCTGGCCACCGTCTGGGGGAAGTCCTGCTGCCGCAACTGGCGCACCGACAGATTGACCGCCATGCGCAGGGGTGGCAGGCCGGCGTCGAGCCAGGTCTTGAGCTGGCGGCAGGCGGCCTCTAGGACCCAGTCGCCGAGGCCGACGATGAGCCCGGTTTCCTCGGCCAGGGGAATGAAACGATCCGGCGGGATCATGCCGTCGTCCGGATGGTTCCAGCGCAGCAGGGCCTCGACGCCGGTGATGCGGTCGGCGGCGACGCTGAACTGGGGCTGGTAGTGCAGGGTGAATTCCTGCTTGGCCATGGCCTGGCGCAGCTTGCGCTCCAGTTCCAGGCGCTCGGTGGCGGCCAGGTTCATGGCCGCGGCAAAGAACTGGAAGTTGTTCCGGCCCACGGCCTTGGCGTGGTACATGGCGGTGTCGGCGTTCTGCATCACCGCCGCCACCGCCTCGCCGTCATCCGGATAGAGGCTGATGCCGACCGAAGCCGAGGTATGCAGGGCGTGGGGTGCCACCTGCACCGGCAGGGCAATCTGCTCGATGATCTTGGCAGCTACGTGGGCGGCGTCGCTGGCCCCGTCCACCTCGGGCAGGATCACCACGAACTCGTCGCCGCCGAGGCGGGCCACGGTATCCGACTCGCGCACGGCAGCGCGCAGGCGGTGGGCGATTTCCATGAGCAGGGCATCCCCCACGGCATGGCCCAGGGAATCGTTGATGGTCTTGAAGCGGTCCAGGTCCAGGAACATCACCGCCACCTTGTTGCCGTGGCGCCGGGCATGGGCCAGGGACTGCTCCAGCCGGGCTTCCAGGGTGAAGCGGTTGGGCAGGCCGGTGAGGGGGTCGTGGTGGGCCAGGTGGTGGATGCGGGCCTCGGTCTCCTTGCGCTCGGTGATGTCGGAGAAGAGGGTGATGTAGTGGGTCAGGGCGCCGCTCTGGGTGTCGTGCAGGGCGTTGATGGTCATCCACTTGGGATAGATTTCGCCGTTCTTGCGCCGGTCCCAGATTTCTCCCGCCCAGGCGCCGGTTTCCGCCAGGGTTTGCCACATCCGGGTGTAGAACTCCTTGTCGTGGCGGCCCGAGGCCAGCATGCGCGGGTCCCGGCCCAGGACCTCTTCCTGGGGGTAGCCGGTGATGTCGCAGAAGGCCTGGTTTACCGAGATGATGCGGTTGCCCAGGTCGCAGATCATGATCGCCTCCGGGCTGTTGGCGAACACCTTCTCGGCCAGGAGCAGGCGCTCTTCCGCACGCCGGCGCTGGGTCACGTCGGTATAGACGGTGACGAAGCCGCCGTTGGGCAGGGGCACGCCGCGGACATGGAGCACCGTGCCGTTGGGGCGGGTGCGCTCGAAAGCGTGGGGGGTGGGCTGGCTGGCCCGTTTCAGGGTTTCCTGGATCATCGCTTCCGGATGTTCGTCGCCGTATTCGCCCCGGGCCCCATTGAATTCCAGGACCGTCTTGAGGCTGGGCAGGCCCCGGGCGAAGAGTTCTTCCGGCAGGTCGAGCAGGGTCTTGAGTTGCTCGTTGCAGGTCACCATGCGCAGATCGGCATCGAACAGGCAGATACCGTCCGGGATGTTGTCGAGAATGCTCTGCAGCACGGTGTTTTGCTTTTGCAGGGTTTCCTGGACCCGCTTGGACTCGGTGATGTCGGTGTAGGTGGTGATGAAGCCGGCCAGCCGGTTGTCTTCGAACAGGGGTTCGCCCTGGATCAGGGTGGTGCGGCCGTTGAGGTGGGTGCGTTCGAAGCGGTGGGGTTCGAACTTCATGGCCAGGGCCTTGCGCGCCTGGATCAACTCCTCCACGTCCCCCGGGCCGTATTCGCCCCGGGCGGCCGGATAGCGCACCAGATCCTCGAAGGGGACGCCCCGGTACATGGCCTGCCGCGGCAGGCCCAGGACTTCCATCATGCCGTCGTTCCATAGCTGCAGGCGCAGCTGCTCATCGAAGACGCTGATGCCCTGGGGCATGTTCTGCAGCACGGCGCGCAGCTGGGTCGATTGGCGGCGGAATTCATCCTCCGCCAGTTTGCGCTCGGTGATGTCCTGGGTCGTGCCGCCGACCCGCACCGGTTGTCCCGCCTCGTCCCGGAACAGGCGGCCGTGATTGATGCAGTGGCGCACCTCGCCATTGGGCAGGACGATGCGGAATTCCACCGCCAGGGGCTGGCCATCCGCCGGGTGATGTTCCGTGGTGCTTCGCACCCGTTCCCGGTCTTCCGGATGCACCCGTTCCAGGAAGCATTCCAGGGTGGCCTCGCTGGTATCCGGGTCCAGGCCGAACAGGCGGTAGGCCTCTTCCGACCACCAGATGTCGCCCGTCGCCAGGTCCCTTTCCCAGCTGCCGATGCGGCCGATGCGCTGGGCTTCCATGAGCCGCGCCTGGGTCTGGGCCAGTTCCTCGGCGGCCCGCTTTTCCCGGGCATGCTGCTCCTGGAACAGGGTCCGTTGCTGGTGCAGCAGATAGAGGGTGAATGCGGCGCCGGCGACCATGAGCGCCAGGGACCAGCCAAAGGCGTTGAGGTTGTTGCGACGCAGGGGGCTGAGGATCTCCTCGCTATCGATCTTGGCCACCATGGACCAGGGGGTGTGGGGAATCTGCCGGGTGGCGGCGAACACCGCCTTGCCCCGGTAGTCCTTGCCGCTAAAAACATCTTCCTGGCCGAGCACGGCATGGGCGCCGGGCAGCGCCGGATCGCTGATGGGGCGGGTCAGGCGCATGGCGGTGCCGGGCTGGTGGCGCAGTTCATTGAGGAACAGCACCTGGTCGCCCTCCCGGCGCACCAGCAGGGTTTCCGCCGTCTGGCTCGGCCCCGGCCAACTCTGGATGAGGGGGAAGAAATATTTTTCCGGGGCGATGCGCTGCACCAGGAAACCGAGCCGGGCATCGCTATAGGGGGCGCGGATGGGGGCGACGATGTCCAGGTAGATCTGGCCGGAGGGGCTGATCTGCAGGTCCGACAGCTGGGGCTGGGCGCCGTAGTCGGCGGCAGTGAGCAGGTTCAGGGTGGGCGCGGCCAGGTGGGGCTGGGCGTCGGTGCTGAGCAGGAGGGCCCCGTCGTTGCTGAGGATGCTGTAGCCCTGGGTGTCGTCGAAATTGACCAGGGGCCGCAGGATGGAGAGAAGCTGTTCCCGGGCCTGGGCGGGCAGGGTACGGCCGCTTTGCCGCTGCAATATCTCCCCCAGGCGCAGGCTCTCCTGCCAGGCCTGGACCCGGCCCAGGTGGTCGGAGCGCCAGGTGGCGATCTGCTGGCTCTTCAGGTCGATGACGGCCTGCAGCTCCTGGAACACCTGGTCCCGGGCCGAGGTCTCTTCCGCCCGGGAAAAGAAGACGTTGGCCAGCCCCAGGGCAATGGTGAGGGCGATAAACACTGCAACCAAGGTGGCCTGAAGCTGGGTTTCTCGGCGCAGGGGCATGGGCGTGGGAAGTTTGGGTGAGGATATTTAACCCTACATTATCCCAGTTTTTGCTGTGGCCTTGCGTTTCCGGCTTGCCGGCCTTGTTCCCCTATAGTAGTTTCCCACCCATCATATTGATGCGGGCCAAGCATCTTGGCGGCCGAGGGCCGCCCAGGGAGAAATAATGAAAATAAGAACCTTCGTTCTGGCAACGTCGGCGTTGGTCATGGCGTTGTTTTTCGGCGGTAGTTACTGGGCGGTAAGCCGCGCCTTCGATTCTACCCTCCGCGACAACGCCCGGGAGGGCGCCAGCGCCATGGCCCGCATGGCCTTTGTTTCCATGTATGAACTGATGAGCACCGGCTGGCAACGGCAGCAGGTGGAGCATTTCCTCCAGGGCATGCGCGCTGCCAGCCGCGGCAACAATGCGGTAGTCGAGATCTATCGCGGCCCCAAGGTGGCGGAGATGTTCGGCGAAATCGACCAGCCGCCCCTGGATGCCCTGCTGCAGAAGAGTTTTGCCTCGGGCCAGCCCCAGGATGAGCTGGATGGCCGCCAGGTGCGTTATGTCTCCCCCCTGCGCGCCGAGGAGCGCTGCCTGCGCTGCCATCAGAATGCCTCGCCGGGCGATGTGCTGGGCGTCATCGAGGTGCGGCAGAACGTGGGCGGCATGGTGGATCAGGCCCGGGGTGAATTCTTCTGGTCCCTGGCCCTGCTGGCTCCCTTCGGCCTGATCCTGGCCGTGGTGGCCGTGTGGTGGGTCAATCACCGCATCGAGGAGGCCCTGCGCACTGTGGAAGAGGGCGTGGCCGGGGTCAATGCCGTGTCCGACCTGCGCAAGCTGGAGCTGCGCGGCCATCGTCCCAGTTTTGCCGAGGTCAGCCGCATCGTCAGCGCCGTCGAGGAGCTGGTGGCCAAGCTGCGCACGGTGGCGGTGGACAAGGACATGCTCAAGTTCGAGATCGGCCTGCTGGAGAAGTTCGTCATCACCTCGGACATCATCCGGGACTGGAGCGAATACGTGAATCACCTGGTGGTGGATATCAACAAGGTGATGAGCGCCCACGTGCTGTTTTCCATTTTCCAGATCGACGACGAGCTCTTCGACCTGGAAATTTTCTGGTACCAGGAGCCCTCTCCCGCCACCAAGGCCCGGGTGGAGACCCATATCCGCAAGGTACTCAAGGAGCATCCCCGCTTTTCCGCCATCACCGCCTTCAACATCAACCATCACGTGGCCAAGCCTGGCGGCGAGCAGCTGGAACTGGGGGAGGAAGAGGTGCAGATGCGGGTCAAGTCCTTCTTCGTCGATACGCCCAAGATCGGCGGTATCGTCGGCATTGGCGTCCAGGCCGACGAGCTGGAGGACGAAACCCGCCACCTGGTGCTCGATTCCGTGCTGTCCACCCTGCTCAACGTGGTCGGCTCGGTGAAGGCCATCTACAAATACACCCGGGACCTGGAGTATTACGCCACCCGGGATCCCCTCACCGATCTGTTCAATCAGCGGGTGTTCTGGGAACTGATCGGCTACGAGATCAACCGGGCCCAGCGCCATGACCAGACCTTCGGCCTGCTGCTCATCGACCTGGACAACTTCAAGCTGGTCAATGACAACTACGGCCACGCCCTGGGCGACAAATTCCTGCAGCAGTTCGCCAAGGAGGTGCAGACGGTGCTGCGCGCCGGCGACATCTTCGCCCGCTACGGCGGCGACGAGTTCGTGGTGGTGCTGCCCGAGGCCGACCTGGAGCAGACCGCCCTGATCGCCAACCGCATTCTCGATGCCGCGCGCCAGAGCCTGGTAAAGGCGGAGAACGGCGATGTGGTGCACGGCACGGCCTCCATCGGCCTGGCGGTGTTCCCCGAGCACGCCACCGAGCCCAAGGATCTGTTCCTCTTCGCCGACAACATGATGTACAAGGCCAAGGCCGAGGGTAAGGAGCGGGTCTCTATCCCGACGCCGGAGGACGTGGTGGAAGTATTCCGGGACATTTCCCTGAAGAGCGTCACCATCCTCAAGGCCATCGAGGAGCGCCGCCTGGTGCCGTTCTTCCAGCCCATCCTGGACGTGCAGGCGGGCAAGGTGGTGGCCTACGAGGTGCTCTCCCGCATGGAGCTGGACGGCCAGATCATGCGCGCCGACGAGTTTGTGGAAATCGCCGAGAAAATCGGCGTCATCCACCGCCTGGACTGCCTCATCATCGAACAGGCCCTGAAGCAGCTGAAGAAAATGAACCACGATGGCTACATTTTCCTCAACCTCTCGCCCCGGGCCATGGTGCTCAACGAATTCGCCAAGTCGGTGCGCCAGATCGTCGCCGACAGTGGCATCGCCCCGGACCGCATCGTCTTCGAAATCACCGAGCGCGACACGGTGAAAAACCTGTCCCTGCTCGAGCGCTTCCTCCACGACCTGAAGTTCGACGGCTTCAAGCTGGCCATCGATGACTTCGGCTCGGGCTTCTCCTCCTTCCACTACCTGCGCCGCTTCCCGGTGGACTTCCTGAAGGTGGAGGGGGACTTCGTGGTCAATATTCTCAACAGCACCAAGGACCGGGCCTTCGTCCAGAGCATGCAGTCCCTGGCCCACGAACTGAACATCCAGGTCATCGCCGAGTTTGTCGAGACCGGCGAGGTGCTGGACGAGCTGAAGCGCATGGGCATGGACATGGCCCAGGGCTATTTCATCGGCCGGCCGGCGCCGCAAATCCTGCAAGGCGAATGGCGCCGGGAAGAGGCTTGAGGGAGTAGTGGGGAGGGCGGGGCTTGATCCCCGCTCCCCGGGGAATCAGGCGCCGTTGGCCCGCAGCCAGTCCCGCCAGGAGGCGAAGACCGAGGGACTGAGGGCGGCGACGACGGGGCGCCGCCACAGGTTGTCGGCGTCGAAGTCATCCTGGCCCAGGGTGCACATGAAACCGCCGGCTTCCCGCAAGATCACGCTGCCGGCGGCGTAATCCCACAGCATCTGGCCGCCATGGACAATGGCGTCGATGCGCCCGGCCGCCACCTGGCACCATTCCAGGGTGCTGCTGCCGAAGTTGCGCTGGGAGAAAAACGGCGGTTCGGTGGCGATGCAGGTGGCCAGGGGCTTGGGCAGGCGTTTCAGGTCCACGTTGGCCACCGCCAGATCCAGGCGGTCGGTCACCGGCCGCAGGGGCAGGCGCTTGCCGTTGAGAAAGGCACCGCCACCGTCCCAGGCGTAGAACAACTCATTGCTCATGGGGTTGTAGGTGATCCCCAGGAAGGGCTTGTTCTCGCGCAGCAGGGCAACGGATACGGCGAATACCGGCAGACCGTTCACGAAATTGGTAGTGCCGTCGATGGGGTCGATCACCCAGGCGTGGCCATTGCCCGCGGCCAGGGCGGCCTCCTGGTCGGTCCGGGACATTTCCTCGCCGATCACCGGGCAATCCACGATGTGGGGCAGGCGGTCCACCAGAAATTGCTGGGAGGCCAGGTCGGCTTCGGACAGCAGGGTGCCGTCGTCCTTGCGGTGGTGGATGACGCGCATGAAGCGGGGCACGATCTCCTGCTGGGCCACCTGGTGGACGGCAGCAATGACTGTCTCCACCGTGTGCCGGGCGGCCGGGTCCGAGTATCTCAGGTGGTCCATTTGATCGAGCAGCCGATGCTGGGCGTCTGTTCTTCCGGGCCCCTGCCAGCGGCGGCGACCTGGGTCATGGCCTGCAGTAGTTCGCGCCGGGCATCGGGCCGGGCCGGACCCCGGCCGGAGTCGTCGAGCCGGCCCCGGTACTGCAGTTCCAGGTCGGCGTTGAAACCGAAGAAGTCCGGGGTGCAAACGGCGCCGTAGGCCTTGGCCACCGCCTGATCCCGGTCGAGCACATAGGGGAAGGGGAAGTCCAGTTGCCGGGCCAGGTGCACCATGGATTCGAAGCCGTCCTCGGGATAATCCGTCGGATCGTTGCTCATCACCGCGATACAGCCGATGCCCTGGGCCTTGAGGGCCCGGCAATCCTCGACCAGGCGCTGGATGACGGCTTTCACATAGGGGCAGTGGTTGCAGATGAACATCACCAGCAGGCCCCGGGGACCCCGGGCGGTGGCTAGGCTGTGGTGCAGGCCGTCGGTGCCGGGCAGGTTGAAGTCCACGGCTTTCCAGCCGAAATTGCAGACCGGGGTGGTCAGGGCCGCCATGGGTATCCTCTTCTGGGCAAGGGAAGGTCGTGGAGCTGGTTGCGTGCGTTGAATGCTAGGACTGTGGCGAATGTCATGCAGCACCATAAAAAGAGCTGGATTCTGACGTCCTACAGGGCCGTTACATATAAGCGACAGCCTATAATAGCACGATGAATTTGCCCCGCTTTTACTGTCCAGAACCCCTGCCCGCCGGGGATAACCGTTCCTTTGACCTGCCGGAAGGGCCGGCCCGCCATGCCGCCCGGGTCCTGCGTTTGCGCCCAGGCGACGGGCTGGTGCTGTTCGATGGCCAGGGCGGCCAGGTTACGGCTGCCATTACTGCCGTGGTCAAGGACCGGGTCGCCGTGGAGCTCGGCCCGCGCCAGCCGGTGGAGCGGGAGGCCCGCTTGCCCCTGACCCTGGTGCAGGCCCTGCAAGGGGCGGACAAGATGGATTTCACGGTGCAGAAAGCGGTGGAGCTGGGCGTGTCCCGCATCGTGCCGGTATCCAGCCGGCGCAGTGTCGTGCGCCTGGATGGAGATCGTGCGGTGAAGCGGGTCGAGCATTGGCGCGGCGTGGCCATTGCCGCCTGCGAGCAGTGCGGCCGCAACCGACCCCCCGAGGTGGCGCCCCTGGCCAGTCTGGAAGCCTTTCTCGCCCAGCCGGCAGCGCCCGGCAGCCTGCGCCTGATGCTGGCGCCGGACGCGGCCCAGGCCCTGGCGGCTCTGCCGCCGCCGACCGGGGAAGTGCAGTTGCTGATCGGTGCCGAGGGCGGACTGGCACCGGAAGAAATGGAAGTGGCCCGCCAGGCCGGCTTTACGCCGGTGCGCCTGGGCCCCCGGGTGCTGCGCACCGAAACCGCCGGGCTGGCTGCCCTGGCGGCGATTCACGCCCTGTGGGGCGATTTCCGGGAGGAGGTGGAGCATGTTTGAGTCTGCAGAACTGGAACACCAGATAGACAAGGCCACCTATGCCAAGGAGGAGCCCAAACTGCGGGCCGATCTGCTCGACGCCCAGTACGACGTGCTCCAGGCCAAGCGCTTTTCCGTGGTGATCCTGGTGAATGGGGTGGATGGGGCCGGCAAGGGCGAGACGGTGAATCTGCTCAACGCCTGGATGGACCCGCGCCATATCGATACCCACGCCTTCCCCGAATTTTCCGAGGAGGAGCGCCAGCACCCCCACATGTGGCGCTACTGGCGCACCCTGCCGCCCAAGGGGCGGATCGGCATCATGTTCGGCAACTGGTACACCCAGCCCATCCAGGGCCGGGTGAACGGCAGCATGAAGGCCTCGGAACTGGACCAGCGCATCGAGGAAATCGTCCGTTTCGAGAAAATGCTCACCGACGAAGGCGTGCTGGTGCTCAAGTTCTGGTTCCATCTGTCCCGGGCGGACCAGAAGAAGCGCCTCAAGGACCTGACCAAGGACCCCAAGACCCGCTGGCGGGTCAGCGAGCAGGATTGGTGGCGCTACGAGCACTATGACGACTACCGGGAGGTGTCCGAGCACACCCTGCGCCACACCAGCACCGGCAATGCGCCGTGGATCGTCGTCGATGGCTTCGATCCCCGCTATCGCTCCCTCACCGTCGGCAAGATCCTGCTCGAGGCGATGCAGAAGCGTCTGGCCCGGCCCGACACCAATCTGCGGGTGGCGGCAGCCCCCTTCCTGCGTGGCGTCGGCGGCAAGAACTTGCTTTCCTCCCTCGACCTTACCAAGACCATCGGCAAGAAGAAGTACGACAACGAGCTGGAAATCCTCCAGGGCCGGCTGCATGCCTTGTGCCGGGACGAGCGCTTCAAGTCCCGCTCCCTGATCGTCGTCTTCGAGGGCAATGATGCCGCCGGCAAGGGGGGCACCATCCGCCGCATTACCGGTGGCCTGGACGCGCGGCAATACCAGGTCTTCCCCATTGCCGCCCCCTCCGAGGAGGAGCGGGCCCAGCCCTACCTGTGGCGCTTCTGGCGCCATATCCCGCGCCACGACCGGGTGAGCATTTTCGACCGCTCCTGGTACGGCCGGGTGCTGGTGGAGCGGGTCGAGGGCTTCTGCGGCGAGGCCGACTGGATGCGGGCCTACGCCGAGATCAATGATTTCGAGGATCAGCTGGTGCGCCATGGCGCCATCGTCCTCAAGTTCTGGATGGCTATCTCCAAGGACGAGCAGTTCCGTCGCTTCAAGGAGCGGGAAGACACCCGCTTCAAGCGCTTCAAGATCACCGACGAGGACTGGCGCAACCGGGAGAAATGGGACGAGTACGAGCAGGCGGTGTGCGACATGGTGGACCGCACCAGCACCGAGATCGCCCCGTGGACCCTGGTGCCGGGCAACGACAAGAACTACGCCCGCATCCAGGTGCTGCGCACCCTCTGCGACTACCTCGAAAAGGCCCTGAAGAATCCGCCTCCGGCCAATCTCCTGAAAAAGAAGAAGTGAGTTCCTTCCCCTCATCCTGTCTGCCCACCGCCAGCCCAATATGACCGACTCTTCCAGCCAGCCGCCCTCCGCCGCCCAGTTCGTTGCCTGGTTCCGCTCCGTGGCGCCCTACGTCAATTCCTTCCGCGGCAAGACCTTCGTCGTCGCCTTCGGCGGCAAGTTCAGCTCCGGCCCCCTGGCCCGTACCTTCGCCTACGATGTCAGCCTCCTGGCCAACCTGGGGGTGCGCCTGGTGCTGGTCCATGGCTCCCGTCCCCAGATCGAGGAGGAACTGCGCGAGAAAGGCCTGGAGAGCCGTTTCCATGCCGGCCAGCGGATTACCGACGCGGATACCCTGGACTGCGTCATCGATGCGGTGGGCAGCGTCTATCTGGAAGTGGAGGCCCTGCTCTCCCAGGGCTTGCCCAATACCCCCATGGCCGGCAACACCATCCGCGTTGTCGGCGGCAACTTCATCACCGCTCGCCCCCTGGGGGTGCTGGATGGGGTGGACCTGCAATACACCGGTACCGTGCGCAAGGTCGATGCGGAGGGCCTGAAGGCCCAGCTCGGCCTGGGCAACATCGTGCTGCTCTCCAACCTGGGAGCCAGCCCCACCGGCGAAATCTTCAACCTCTCCATGGAGGAGGTGGCGGAAGAGGTGGCCAAGTCCCTGGGCGCGGACAAGATGATTTTCCTCACCGACAGTCAGGGTGCCACCGATGCCGAAGGGCAGCTGCTCGACGAACTCACCGCCGATGCAGCGGAGCAGTTGTTGCGGGTCGGGGAGTGGCTGTCGCCGGATTTGAAGCGCTACCTGCCCTGTGCCGTGCGCGCCAGCCGCCGCGGCGTGGGCCGGGTGCACATCATCGGCTATGACCTGGATGGGGCGGTGCTGCACGAACTGTTTACCCACGACGGGGTGGGCACCGTGGTTACCCGGGATCCCCTGGATACCCTGCGGGATGCCAAGCCCGACGACATTGGCGGCCTGGTGGGGTTGATCGGCCCCCTGGAAGACGACGGCACCCTGGTGCATCGCCCCCGGGAATTGCTGGAGCGGGAAATCGGCCGCTTCTCGGTGGTGGAGCACGATGGCGTCATCGTCGGCTGCGCCGCCCTCTATCCTTATGCCGAGGATGGCCAGCGGGCCAAGACGGCGGAGCTGGCCTGCCTCGCTGTATCCCCCGAACACCGGCGCTGGGGCTACGGCGAGCGCCTGATGCAGCACATCGAGATGAAAGCCAAGGCGGTGGGGGTGAAGCGCCTGTTCGTGCTCACCACCCGCACCACCCACTGGTTCATCGAACGGGGCTTTACCCTGGCCTCGGTGGATGAGCTGCCTGAGGAAAAGCGCCACATGTATAACCTCCAGCGCCGTTCCAAGGTGCTGATGAAGAGCCTGGGGCGCTAGGGAAAGCCCCGGAGCCCCCACAGTGCCAGGGGGTATTGGGGGTGTGCGCCGGACCTCGGGCTATAATCGCTGTCAGTCAATTACCGATCTACCGGAGAGATAACCATGGCAAGAATGGTCAACTGCATCAAGCTCGGGCGCGAAGCCGAAGGGCTGGATTTCCCCCCCTATCCCGGCGAGCTGGGCAAGCGGATTTTCGCCAATGTGTCCAAGGAAGCCTGGCAGCAGTGGATTCGCCTGCAGACCATGATGATCAACGAAAACCGCCTCAACCTGGCCGACCAGCGCCACCGCCAGTACCTGGCCGAGCAGCTGGAGAAGCACTTCTTCGGCGACGGCGCCGACCAGGTCCAGGGTTACGTTCCGCCCCAGCAGTAAGCCGGGAACGACAGCAACAAAAAAGGCCGCGGATCCTGTGATCCGCGGCCTTTTTTTGGGGGGGATGGACCTTAGGGGGGGTCAGCCGTTGGCGATTTCCCGGTCGATCTCGTCCAGGCTGGCGTGGCGCACGTTCAGACCCTTCACCATGTAGATCACGTATTCGGCGATGTTCTTGGCGTGGTCCCCGACCCGCTCGATGGCTTTGGCGATGGACATGATATCCAGGGAGCGGGAGATGGTGCGGGGATCTTCCATCATGTAGGTGATCAGCTGGCGCACCACGGCGCTGTATTCCGTATTCACCGCCTCGTCCTGGTGCACCACCTCGGCGGCCGCCACGACATTGAGGCGGGCGAAGGCGTCCAGGGCGGTATGCAGCATTTCCAGGGAGCGTTCGGCCATGTGCCGCAGTTCCACGTCCGGGGTGAAGGAGGTGTGCTGGGCATTGAGGGCCAGGCCCAGGCGGCCGATCTTGTGGGCCTTGTCGCCAATCCGCTCCAGGTCGGAGATGGCCTTGATCACGGTGGTGATCATGCGCAGGTCGATGGCGGTGGGCTGGCGCTTGGCGATGACCTGGTTGCAGGCCTCATCCAGTTCCACTTCCAGCTGGTTGACCCGGGCATCGTCCCGCACCACTGTTTCCAGCAGGCTGGTATCGGCCTCGTAGAGGCCCTGCATGGCCTTCTTCACCTGCTGTTCCACCAGGCCGCCCATTTGCAGCACGCGGGTGCGCAGGCTTTCCAGTTCGATGTCGAATTGCTTATAGGTGTGTTCGCTCATGGCTTCCATTATTCGGGGTCCCGTCTGTTGACGCAGACCCACGACCTTAGCATGTGAATGTGACAGTTAAGTTTCAGGTGCCTGGACGGTCAGGCTCTCAGGCAGTCAGGGTCTTGACGCCCTCGGCGGTGCCGAGCAGCAGCACGTCGGCGCCGCGCCGGGCGAAGAGGCCGTTGGTGACCACGCCCACCATCTGGTTGATGCGGGTTTCCAGGTCCACCGGGTCGGTGATGGTCAGGCCATGCACATCCAGAATCACGTTGCCGTTGTCGGTGACAAAGCCCTCGCGCAGCTTCGGGGTGCCGCCCAGGGCCGCCAACTGGCGCGCCACCTGGGCCCGGGCCATGGGGATGACCTCCACCGGTAGGGGGAACTTGCCCAGGGCCGGGACCAGCTTGGAGCCGTCGGCGATGCAAATGAAACTGTCGGCCACCGCCGCCACGATCTTTTCCCGGGTCAGGGCGCCGCCGCCGCCCTTGACCATGTGCAGCTGGGCGGTCACCTCGTCGGCTCCATCGACGTAGACCGGCATGCTGGTGACGTCGTTCAAATCCAGCAGGGGAATGCCGTGGGCGGCGAGGCGCTTGGCCGTGGCTTCGGAACTGGGGACGGCACCGCGGAAGCGCTCCTTGACCTCGGCCAGGGCATCGATGAAGCAGTTGGCGGTGGAGCCGGTACCGACGCCGATCACGGCGCCAGGGGCGACGTGGCGGGTGACATAGTCGGCGGCGGCACGGGCAACGGCCTGTTTGAGTTCGTCCTGGGTCATGGTGGGGCTCGCAAAATGAATTCGCCCATTCTACCGGAGCCCAAGCCCCTGCTCTAGGGAGGGGCTTGGCGGGTGATGGGCGAGTTAGCTGTTGGGGGCGGCGGTTAAAAGGGAGGCGAAGGGAACAGAATCCGGGCGAAAAATCCTGGAAGGTGCGCCTCAGGCCTCGTTTTCCCGGAACAGGATCAGCTCATAATCGGCACCGGCCTCCTGCAGGCCGGCGAGGCGTACCGGCCGGCGCTGGCCGCCGACGATCAGGTCGGCCCGCTGGTCCATGGCGAAGGTGCCGGGGGGCGCGAGCAGCAGGCGGGATCCGCGGGACACCAGGATGGCGTCGAGCAGGCCCAGGCCCGAGGTCTCGGGAATCTGTTCGTCCCAGGGGCATTCCTCGCCCTGCTTGGGCAACTGCACCTGGGCGCAGTAGGGCAGGCCTTCGAAAATGGTCAGGCCGGCATTGGGCCTTCCCTGGCTGCGGCCCAGGCGGCGGATGAGCGCGACCCGCCAGTCGATTTCATCGGCGAAGCGATAGGCGACCAGGGCGCCGATGGCCTGCCATGGGCGGCGGAAGGGCAAGCGGGCGCCGAGGCCGCCGGGGCTGATGTCCAGGGCCTCCCATTCGTCCAGCACCGGCTTGATGCCGGTACTTTCCAGCTGTTCCAGGGTTTCCATGGGTGTCTTCGGCGCTGGCGGTGCCTCGACCGGGCGGGCGCCGCCTTCGACCCGGTGCAGGTCCAGGATGCGTACGTGGCCGCGATAGTCCAGGGTGCGGCCGGAGCGGGCGAACTCCGAGGCGGCGATGGCTCGCCGTGCCGTGGCCAGGCCGCTGACGACCACGATGGGACGGTCGAGGCGCTGCCGTTCCTGCTGCCGGGAAGGGGGGGTGAGGGACCAGTGCTGAATCAGCAGGTGCAGCAGGTCAATGCAGGTCTTGGCGCTGCACTGGGTGTCCTTTAGCCATTCGGGAACCTCACGCTTGCTCTGTACCGCGGCGCGCAGGTGAATGAGATTGCTGGTGCCCGGGCCGGGGCCGAAGTAGCGCCAGGCCGGGCCCGACTCCTGGTCCGGAGTGCAGCGCTGGGGACCATCCGTGGCCTCCAGGTTGATGCGGAAGGGAGTCTGGGGCGTGAAGGTGTCGATGAACAGGCAATGGGCTTCCACCCAGCGCACGATGCAATCCAGGGCTTCCATGGCAGGCGGCGACAGGTTGGACAGGGGCGCCACTTCGAACAGCACCCCCACCAGGTATTCGCGCCAGACGCTGGTCTGCTGCTCGTCCTCCGGGTAGATCGCCTGCTTGGTGTGGAGGATGTTGAAATTGCGGGCGAAAAAGAGCAGTTCGTGGCAGGTTCGCCACCATTCCGCATCCGGTCCCCGGTAGGCGAAATGACTGATTTTCTTGCCCTGGACCAGGGCGTGCATGGCGCGGATGGCCAGGCGCGTCAGCTGGTCGCGGTCCGCTTCCTTGCGTCCCGGTGCCGTCAGCAGCGCCAGGGTGTGGCGGATGGCCAGGAAGGTGTGGCGGTAGTAGGTTTCCAGGGGGCGCAGGGCCAGGTCGGAGAGGTAGTCCTGCAGGTTTTCCGTGAAATAGCCGGACCAGCAGCGCCGGATGGCATCCTGGGCGAATTCGTCCAGCCGTTCCACCGCCCGGGCCATGTTTTCAGGGCTCAGGTCCGCCGCCAGCCGCTCCGGTTCGGCAAACCAATGGCCGATATCCTGCAAGGCGCTTTGGGGATTTACCACCGGCACCTGGGCAAGGTAAGCCCCGATCCCTTTTTCGGACCCCAAGGGGTGGTCGCTATCGGCCGACTTGATGCGGGAAACGATCCAGTTAAGCATGGGCTTTCATAGAGCGGAAATGGCAAAACTGGCTAGAGTTTATTACTTTTGGTTTAGAAAGGGGAGAGGAGCGGAGGTTTCCCCATTTTTTGCAAGAAAAACGGCCGCGCAAGGCGGCCGTTTGTCGGGGGAGCTACGTACTTTTACTTCTTCTTCATCGGCGGCAGGTCGGTGCAGCTGCCATGGGCCACTTCCGCCGCCATGCCGATGGATTCGCACAGGGTCGGATGGGGGTGGATGGTCTTGCCGATATCCACGGCATCGCAGCCCATTTCCACGGCCAGGCAGACTTCGCCGATGAGGTCGCCGGCATTCATGCCGACGATGCCGCCACCCAGCAGGCGATGGCTTTCGGCGTCGAACAGCAGTTTGGTGAAACCCTCCTCGGCGCCGTTGGCGATGGCCCGGCCGCTAGCCGCCCAGGGGAACACGGCTTTTTCAAACTTAATGCCATCGTTCTTGAGCTGGTCCTCGGTCTTGCCGGCCCAGGCGATTTCCGGGTGGGTGTAGGCCACGCTGGGAATCTGCAGGGCGTCGAACGCAGCCTTTTCCCCAGCGGCCACTTCGGCGGCAACGTGGGCTTCATGCACCGCCTTGTGGGCCAGCATGGGCTGGCCGACGATGTCGCCGATGGCGAAGATGTGAGGCACGTTGGTGCGCATCTGGGCATCGACGTTGATGAAGCCCCGGTCGGTGACGGCTACACCGGCCTTGTCGGCGGCGATCTTCTTGCCGTTGGGAGTACGGCCGACCGCCACCAGCACCAGGTCGAAGGCTTCCTTCTCGCCGGTGGAATAGGTGACCTCGATGCCTTCGGCCTTGGCCTCGGCGGCGGTGACGCCGGTGGCCAGCAGGATGCGGTCGAAGCGCTGGGCGTTCTTCTTCTCCCAGACCTTGACCAGATCCCGGTCGGCGCCGGGCATCAGACCCGGGCCCAGTTCCACCACGGTGATGCGGGCGCCCAGGGCGCTGTACACCGTGGCCATTTCCAGGCCGATGATGCCGCCGCCGATGACCAGCATCTTCTTCGGCACCGTGCGCAGTTCCAGGGCGCCGGTGGAGTCGATGACCCGGGGGTCGTCCTTGGGCATGAAGGGCAGGGCCACGGGCTGGGAGCC
>DATEZY010000252.1:0-5785 GCA_035255085.1 Azospira sp.
CAAGGCCGCTGAATTCGCTTACAGCAAGGGGGCCTCCAGCCTCCTCGACCTGCTCGATGCCCGCCGCACCCTGCGCGCCGTGCGCTTTGATGCTGCCGCCCTGCGGGCCGAGCACGCCAAGACCCTGGCCGCCTGGCAGGCTACCCAGGGCAAATGATCCGGATGAAAACCATGACCAAGAAACACAAACTCACCGTTGCTGCCCTTGTCGTCCTGCTCCTGGCGGGGGCTGGGATCTATCAGTTCCGCGCTGCCGCCCCCGAGGAACGGGGTGAGCCGGCCCATCCCGCGGTGAATGGCAGCCAGACCCTGACCTTCGCCCCCGGCTCGCCCCAGCTTTCCTACCTCAAGATCGAGGCGGCACCGCTGCTGCCGGTGCCCTTGCTGGAGCCCCTCAACGGCCGCCTGGCCTATGACGACAATGTCACCGCCCGGGTGTTCGTGCCGGTGACCGGCCGGGTGCTGAAGGTGGTGGCCCAGGCCGGCGATACGGTCAAGGCCGGCCAGCCCCTGCTGCTGCTGGATGTGCCGGACTACGCTGATCTGCGCCGGGCCGAGTCGGACCAGGAGACCAAGCGGTCCGCCTTCGAACGGGCCAAGACCCTGTACGAGGGCGAGGTCATGGCGCGCAAGGATCTGGAAGCCGCCGCCAACGACCTCAAGGCAGCCGAGGCGGAAACCGATCGGGCCCGGGCCCGCATGCGCAATCTGACCCCGGTGGCCGGCGAGGCGGGCTTTGCCCTGCGCGCCCCCCTGGCGGGCATCGTCACCGAGCGCCAGGCCAACCCGGGCACCGAGGTGCGCCCCGACGCGGCCCAGCCCCTGTTCGTGGTAAGCGACCCCAAACACCTGTGGGCCATGGCCGAACTGACGGAAAAGGATCTGGGCAAGGTGAAGGTGGGGCAGAAGGTGGATATCAGCGTCGATGCCTATCCGGACCATCCCTTCCTCGGCGTGGTGGAGGCCGTGGGCGACGTCCTCGACCCCCAGTCCCGGCGCGTGCCGGTGCGCTGCCGGGTGGATAACGCCGACCGCCTGCTCAAGCCGGAAATGTTCGCCCGCATCATTCCCGAGAGCCCGGACCTGCGCCTGCCCCGGATACCCAACACCGCCCTGGTGACCGAGGGCCTGCATACCTACCTGTTCGTCGAAAATGCCCCCGGCAGCATCGAGCGGCGCCGCATCAAGCTGGCCTTCCGCGGCCATGAACACAGCTACGTGGCCGAGGGCCTGAAGCCCGATGAGCGGGTGGTGACGGCTGGCGCCCTGTTGCTCAACGCCGAACTGGCCGGGAACTGAGCCATGCTGGAAAGGCTTGTTACCTTTGCCCTGTCCCAGCGGGTGTTTGTCCTGGCTGCCGTGGTAGTGCTCATCGCCAGCGGCTGGTATGCCCTGCAGAACCTACCCATCGAGGCTTTCCCCGATGTCCAGGACGTGCAGGTGAATATCGTCACCCAGGCCCCGGGCCTGGCGCCGGAGGAGGTGGAGCGCAGCATTTCCCTGCCTATCGAGCGGGAAATGAACGGTGTGCCGCGCATGACCCAGCTGCGCTCGGTGTCCATCACCGGCCTGTCCATCGTCACCCTGACCTTCGCCGACAACACCGATGACTATTTCGCCCGGCAGCAGGTGACGGAAAAGCTGCAGAACGTCACCCTGCCCCCCGGCGCCCAGCCTGGCCTGGCGCCCCTGAGCACGGCGGTGGGGGAAATTTACCGCTACGTCATCGACGCCCCGGCCGACATGCCGCTCTATGAAATCCGCGCCCTCCAGGACTGGGTGGTGCGGCCAGCCATCCGCCGGGTCTCCGGCGTGGCCGACGTGGTCAGCTTCGGTGGGGCGGTGAAGGAATACCAGGTGCGGGTCGATCCCTATCGCCTGCGTAAATTCAACGTCAGTACGGATCAGTTGGCCCAGGCCCTGGCGGCCAACAACGCCAATACCGGCGGCGGCGCCATTGTCCGTGGCGACGAGGCTCTGGTGGTACGGTCCATTGGTCTCCTGACCAAGGTGGAAGACATCGCCCGGGTGGCAGTCGCGGTGCGGGACGGCAAGCCCATCCTGGTTGGGGATCTGGCCGAGGTATCGATCGGTCCCCGGACCCGCTCCGGCATCGTCTCCTTCAACGAGCGGGACGATGTGGTCCAGGGCATCGTGCAGATGACCAAGGGCCAGAACGCCACCAAGGTGGTGGCGGCGGTGAAGGAAGAGTTGGAACGGACCGGCGTCAAACTGCCCGCCGGGGTCAAACTGGTGCCGATCTACGACCGCACCGAACTGGTCAAGCACACGGTGCACACGGTGACCGAGAACCTGCTGGTGGGCGCGGCCCTGGTGGTGGGCATCCTCATCATATTCCTGCGTTCCTGGTTCGCTGCCGCCGTGGTGGCGGCCGTGATTCCCCTGTCCCTGCTCACTGCCTTCGTCATGATGCATATGAAGGGGGTGGCGGCCAACCTGATTTCCCTCGGGGCGGTGGACTTCGGCATCATCATCGACGGCGCCGTGGTGCTGGTGGAAGCGCTCATGGTGCGCCTCGCCATGGGCGCCCAGGATGGGCACCCCACCCACGGGACCCTGCAGTGGCGCATGCTCACCCTGAAGCATACGGCGGTGGATATGGGGCACCCGATCATCTTCTCCAAGGCCATCATCATCCTGGCTTTTCTGCCGATTTTTACCTTCGAGCGGGTGGAGGGGAAAATCTTCGCCCCCATGGCCTATACCCTGACCTTCGCCATCCTCGGGGCCATCCTGCTGACCCTGACCCTGACCCCGGCCCTGACCTCCTTCTACCTGAAGAACCACAACCTGGCGGAAAAGCACCTGCATTGGATGCATCGCCTGCAGGAGCTATATGGCCAGGTCATGGCCTGGGCCGATGGCCGCCGTCGCCGGGTCATTGCGGCTTCCCTGGGGATCCTGGCGCTCTCCATGGCCCTGGTGCCCCAGCTGGGGAGTGAATTCCTGCCCAAGCTGGACGAGGGCAACATCTGGCTGACCATCACTTTGCCGCCGGCCACCAACCTGAACAAGACCAAGGATATCGAACGCGATGTGCGGCGCATCCTGATGTCCTATCCCGAGGTGAATAAGGTGATCGCCCACGTCGGCCGGCCGGATGACGGCACCGACCCCAAGGGGCCGAACAACATGGAGATCCTGGCCGATCTGAAGCCCCACGAGCAATGGCGCTTCCACGACAAGGAGGCCCTGGTGGCGGACATGACGCGCCAGATCAAGTCCATCCCCGGTATTCCCACCAACTTCTCCCAGGTCATCGAGGACAACGTGGAGGAATCCATTTCTGGTGTGAAGGGCGAAATTGCGGTGAAGATTTTTGGCCCGGACCTGGATATCCTGGAGGACAAGGCGGAGCAGGTAGTGACGGTGCTCAACGGCGTGCGCGGCGCCGCCGACGTAGCGGCGATCAAGGTCAGCGGCCAGACTGAGCTGGACATCAACCTGGATCGGGAACGCATGGCCCGCTACGGCGTCAGCTCGAACGATGTCAATGCCACGGTGCAGACCGCCCTGGCCGGCGCCACCGTGTCCTCCTTCTACGATAACGACCGGCGTTACGACGTGGTGGTGCGCCTGCAGAAGGCCTTCCGCGATGCGGTCGATGATGTCTCCGAGCTGCCCATCGCCTTGCCCCAGAGCGATCATCCGGCCCTGGCTGAACCGGCGACCATTCCCCTGGCCAACATCGCCAATGTCGAGGTGCGCCAGGGCCCGGCGCGCATCGCCCGGGAGGCTGGTGGCCGCTATGTGGCGGTGAAGGCCAACCTGCTGGGCCGGGACCAGGGCAGTTTCGTGGACGAGGCGATGCAGAAGGTGAAGGCCCAGGTGCGCCTGCCGGCCGGCTATACCATGACCTGGGGCGGCCAGTTCGAGAACCAGCAGCGGGCCACCAAGCGTCTCATGGTCATCGTACCCCTGTCGGTCCTGGGCATTTTCGTACTGCTCTTCTGGGCCTTCCGCTCCATGCGGTTCGCCCTGCTGGTGCTGTTCATGGTGCCCTTCACCTGGATCGGCGGCATTCTTGGCCTAGCCCTGGCCGGCCTGCACATGTCGGTTTCCGCTGCCGTGGGTTTCATTGCCGTGGCCGGCATCTCGGTGCAGAACGGGGTGATCATGGTCGAACAGTTCCTGGCCGGGGTGCGCAATGGCCAGAAAGTGGCCGACTCGGTGCGCGATGGCGCCATCAGCCGCCTGCGCCCGATCCTGATGACCGCCCTGATGGCTGGCCTGGGCCTGCTGCCGGCAGCCCTGTCCCACGCCATCGGTTCCGAAACCCAGCGCCCCTTTGCCGTGGTCATCGTTGGCGGCATCGTTTCCGCCACCATCTTTACCCTGCTGTTGTTGCCCCTGATCTTCCCGGCGATTTGCAAACCCAATGAATAAGGCGGCTTAGGCGGTCGGTCCCAGCCATGGGGGGAGTTTCTGCTGTCAGGAACTCCCCCCATGCTTTTCCACCAGCCCTTTCCTGTCCCTTGCCAGCGGAAAAAACCGGGCCGGGCCCTGGCCCATGGCTAGCAATCCCCTCGCCACTGTCGTAACCTTCCCCCTTTGGCCGATCCTGCCCGTTTTTTTCGGCAGCGCTTCGCGTCCCAGGAAAATTCCCCACAGTGCAGGCCGTGAATTTGGTTGCCGCCCCGGTTGTCTCAGGAGTGGGCCGTTCAGGCGTGTATTGGTAATCCCCAGCATTCGGAGTCAGGACATGAAAGACCAGTTGGTAATTTTTGATACCACCTTGCGCGACGGCGAGCAGAGCCCCGGCGCTTCCATGACCAAGGAAGAGAAGTTGCGCGTTGCCCGCCAGCTGGAGCGGATGAAGGTGGATGTGATCGAGGCCGGCTTTGCCGCTGCCTCTCCCGGCGACTTCGACGCCATCCACAGTATCGCCGAGGTGATCAAGGATTCCACCGTCTGCTCCCTGGCCCGGGCCAACGAAAACGACATCCGCAAGGCTGGCGAGGCTATCCGTCCGGCCGCCAGCGGGCGTATCCACACCTTCATCGCCACCAGCCCCATCCATATGGAAAAGAAGCTGCGCATGAGCCCGGATCAGGTGGTGGAGCAGGCGGTCAAGGCCATCGGCTGGGCCCGTGAATACACGGATAACGTGGAGTTCTCGGCGGAAGACGCGGGGCGTTCCGACATCGACTTCCTCTGCCGCATATTTGACGCGGTGATCAAGGCCGGCGCCACCACTATCAACGTGCCGGATACCGTGGGCTACAACCTGCCCTTCCAGTTCGCCGACACCATCCGCCAGCTGCTGCAGCGGGTGCCCAATTCGGACAAGGTGGTCTGGTCGGTGCATTGCCATAACGACCTGGGTCTGGCCGTGGCCAACTCCCTGGCTGCCGTGCTGGCCGGTGCCCGTCAGGTGGAATGCACCATCAACGGCCTGGGAGAGCGGGCCGGCAATGCCTCCCTGGAGGAGGTGGTGATGGCGGTGCGCACCCGGGGCGACGTCTTCCCGGTGGAAACCCGCATCGACAGCACCCAGATCGTGCCCGCCTCCAAGCTGGTGTCCCAGATCACCGGCTACCCGGTGCAGCCGAACAAGGCCATCGTCGGCGCCAATGCCTTCGCCCACGAATCCGGCATCCACCAGGACGGGGTGCTCAAGCACCGGGAAACCTACGAAATCATGCGCGCCCAGGATGTGGGCTGGACCCAGAACAAGCTGGTGCTGGGCAAGCACTCCGGCCGCAATGCCTTCAAGACCCGCCTGGCCGAACTGGGCATCGAACTGGCGAGCGAGGAAACCCTC
>DATEZY010000253.1:0-2631 GCA_035255085.1 Azospira sp.
GAACCGGGGCGTGACCCAGGCGCTGGCCGATGTGGACGTAGTGCTGTTTGTCATCGAGGCCGGCCGTTTCGATGCCAAGGATAAGACGGTA
This sequence comes from Azospira sp., assembly GCA_035255085.1. Lineage (GTDB taxonomy): Bacteria > Pseudomonadota > Gammaproteobacteria > Burkholderiales > Rhodocyclaceae > Azospira. The sequence goes on from DATEZY010000253.1 coordinate 92, forward strand.
CTCAACCTCCTGCCGCCGGATCGTCCGGTAATCCTGGTGGTTAACAAGACCGACCAGTTGAAGGACAAGGCGGCACTGCTGCCGTTCCTGGCGGATATTGCCAGCAAGCGGGAATTCGCCGCCATCGTTCCCGTCAGCGCCGCCAAAGGTCGGCAACTGGATGATCTGCTGGCCGAGACCCGCAAGCATCTTCCTCATGAGGAACTCCTCTACGCCGAAGATGAACTGACGGACAAGAGCGAAAAGTTTCTCGCTGCAGAATACATCCGGGAAAAACTCTTCCGCTTGCTGGGTGACGAATTACCCTATGCCACCACGGTGGAAGTGGAGCGATTTGAGCAGGAAGAAGGGCTGCGCCGTATTTTCGCGGCCATTGTCGTGGATCGCCCTGGACACAAGGCTATCGTCATCGGCAAGGGGGGCGAGACCCTCAAGCGCATCGCCTCCGAAGCCCGCCAGGACATGGAGAAGCTGTTCGACGGCAAGGTGTACCTGGAAGTCTGGGTCAAGGTGAAGTCCGGCTGGACCGACGATGAGCGCCTGCTGCGTAGCCTCGGCTACGAATAACCAAATCAGCGGCTAGCCACCGTGAGCCAACGCAACAGGGTGGATGGGCAGCCGGCCTACGTGCTACATGCCTATCCCTTCCGAGAAACCAGCCTCATCGTCGAGGCATTTACCCGGGATTTCGGCCGTGTCGCACTCCTGGCCCGCGGCGCTCGCCGTCCCCGTTCGGCGTTACGGGGACTGCTCATGGGCTTTCAACCCCTGGAAGTTGGCTGGGCCGGCAAGGGCGAGGTGCTGACCCTGATGAAGGCGGAATGGCAGGGGGGGCAGCCATTACTTTCTGGTCAGGCCCTGTTCTGCGGCTACTACCTCAACGAATTGCTGATCTACCTCCTGCCCCGGGAGGACGCCCATGAGCACCTCTACGCGGTCTATGCTGAAACCCTGCGCAGGTTCGCAGAAGGAGTGCGGGAAGCGGATCTGCGCCGCTTCGAAAAATCACTCCTCCAGGAACTGGGCTACGGCCTGTCCTTGAGTACCGACGCGGACGGCCGGGCAGTGGAGGAGGGCAGTTTTTATGCCTACGAAATCGAGCGCGGCCCCGTGCGACTGGCACGGCCGGGCAGTTCGGCTCTCGCGGTAAGTGGCAAGACCCTGCTGGATCTGGCTCACGAAGACTTCACCGACGCCCGTTCCCAGGCGGAAGCAAAACAACTGATGCGTGCCCTTATGGCCCACTACCTGGGAGGCAAGGGCCTCGAAACCCGAAAGATTTTCATGGAGTTGCAGGAACTATGATTGAACTCGGCGTCAATATCGACCACGTTGCCACCCTCCGCCAGGCCCGCCGCACCTATGAGCCGGATCCCCTGTGGGCCGCTGTGGAAGCCCATCTTGGCGGAGCCGACGGCATTACCGTACACCTTCGGGAGGACCGGCGCCACATCCAGGACGATGACGTTCGGCGCCTGCGGGAAGCCACCCAGGTCAAGCTCAATCTGGAAATGGCCGCGACCGATGAGATGGTTGGCATCGCCTGTCGCCTGAAGCCCGAGATGGCCATGCTGGTGCCTGAAGGGCGCCATGAAATCACCACCGAAGGAGGCCTTGATGTGGCCGGCCAGGAAGCCCGGCTCAAGGAGGTGATCGCCCGCCTGGCCGATGCCGGCATTGTCACCAGCGTTTTCATTGATGCCGAGTTAAATCAGGTGGAAGCTGCTGCCCGTATCGGTGCCCGGGTTTGCGAAATTCATACCGGACCCTACGCCCATGCCTTTTACTCCCAGGGTCGGGATGAAGAAAGCCCGGCCGTACAGGCCGAACTGGCCAAGGTCAGGGGTGCGGGGGAGCGGGTTCTGGACCTGGGCATGCGCTTCAATGCCGGGCATGCCCTCAACTATTACAACGTCCAACCCATCGCCCGCCTGCCGGGAATTCGGGAACTCCATATTGGCCACTCTATCGTTAGCCGTGCCGTCTTCGTCGGCCTGCGCCAGGCCGTCCAGGAAATGAAGCTGCTCATGCGCGAAGCCGCCGCCGCATGATCTACGGCATCGGCACCGATATCGTCGCCGTAGTCCGGCTGGAGGAGTTTTACCGCCGGCACGGCACCCGGGCCCTGGAAAAGCTCCTGACCACCGCGGAGCTTGGGGAATTCTCCGCCTTGAAAGGCTGCGATAGCGGTGCCCGCTTTCTGGCCAAACGTTTTGCTGCCAAGGAAGCCTTCGGCAAGGCACTGGGAACCGGCATCCGGGCCCCGGTGGTGTTGCCAGCCATTGGCGTCGGCCACGATGGACTGGGCAAGCCCCGGTTCGATCTGACGCCGGAGGTAGCCCGACTCCTGGACGAAAAGGGGCTAAGCGCCCATCTCTCGATCAGCGACGAGCGGGAATACGCCATCGCCTTTGTCATTCTGGAACACAAGCAACGATGACCCCTGTCAAAAATCTACCCCTGGGGCCGGTAATGATCGACATCCAGGGCCTGGCCCTGTCTGATCTGGACCGGGAACGCCTGAGTCACCCCCTGGTGGG
>DATEZY010000254.1:0-2016 GCA_035255085.1 Azospira sp.
GTCAGGCCTATCTGGACCGAGCGGCAGCCTCCGGCGGGCGGATTTGCACCATTGCCGCTGACCGGAGCCTGGACGAGATCAAGCAATCCATCGAAGTCTTGGTCACCCGCATCAGTCTATGAATATCTTTGAACTCCAGCCCGAGCTCTGGGCCCGCCTCCAGGGGCGCCGGGCCCAGCTGCCTCACGCCCTGCTGATCAGCGGTCAGCGCGGCATCGGCAAGTTTGATCTGGCCTATGCTTTTGCCGCCGGCCTGCTGTGCGAGCAGCCGGACAGCCGGGGCCAGGCCTGCGGTCGCTGCTCTGCCTGCAACTGGCTGTCCCAGGGCAACCATCCGGATTTTCGCCTGGTGCAGCCGGAAGCCCTGAGCGGTGAATCGGCCGAGGCGGACGAAGATACAGGCAAGAAAAAGCCCAGCCAGCAGATCACCATCGAGCAGGTGCGGGGCCTGGATGACTTTCTACACGTCGGCACCCACCGGCAGGGCCTGCGCATCGTCCTGCTGCATCCAGCCGAGGCGATGAACCGGAGCACTGCCAACTCTTTGCTCAAGAGCCTGGAGGAGCCCTTGCCGGGAACGCTGTTCCTGCTCGTCTCCAGTGAACCCGAGCGCCTGCTGCCGACTATTCGCAGCCGTTGCCAATGCCTGGATGTACCCTTGCCGACGGCCGCGGTGGCTACCGCCTGGCTGGCGGGCAACAAGGTGCAGGATGCGGGCCGCTGGTTGGCCTTGGCCGGCGGAGCGCCGTTGCTGGCCGCCGAATTGGCGACCAGCGGCCAGCGCAGCCTGCTCGATGTCCTTCTGGGACAGCTACAGCGCGGATCTGGGCTCGACCCCTTGGCCGCTGCCGCGGCGGTGGAAAAAACGCTTAAGGGCGACAAGAGCGGTTCCCTGACGATGAAGCGGGTAGTGGATTGGTTGCAGAAGTGGGGAACGGACCTGACCCTGGCGGCCCAAGGCCTGCCAGTCCGCTATTTCGCTGGGGAAGGGGCTACAATAGGTCGGCTGGCAACCCCGGTTACAGCATCGAAGTTGTTTAATTTCAATAGGAAACTGTGTAAATATAAAGCACAGTCTGAACATCCGCTGAATAGCCGCTTGTTTCTGGAAGAGATTTTTTTCGGCTATCGCGATCTTTTTGTGAGCCCAGGAGGGGCCAATGTCCGAAACGCTCGATAGCAAGCCTGCCGGAGCTGCCGCACCGCGCCCCAGCGTGCTGTCCCTGAACATAAATTCCAAGTCGGCCCTGTATGCCGCCTATATGCCCCATCTCAAGAACGGGGGAATTTTTATCCCCACCAACCGTCAATATGGCATCGGGGATGAAGTGTTTATGCTCCTTTCCCTGATGGAAGATCCGACCAAGCTGCCGATTGCCGGCGCCGTGGTTTGGGTGACTCCGGCCGGTGCTCAGAACAGCAAGGCCCAGGGTATCGGCGTGCATTTCAACAACGACGAGAGCGGTGTCGAAGCTAGGCGCAAGATCGAAGGCCTGCTCGGCGGCCTGCTTCAATCCAGCCGCGCCACCCATACCATCTAACGCATCCTCTTATGCTGGTCGATTCCCACTGCCACCTGGATTTTCCGGATCTCGCCGCCCGTCTGCCCGAGCTGCTGCAACACATGGCCGCCAATGACGTGGGGGCTGCGGTCTGCATTGGCGTCAATCTGGAGGACTTCCCCCGGGTGCTAGCCATCGCCGAATCCGAGCCCCGTTTGCTGGCTAGCGTTGGCGTGCATCCGGAATACACCGATGCGGCCGAACCCAGCGTGGAGCAACTGGTGGCCCTGGCCGACCACCCCAAGGTGATCGCCATCGGCGAGACCGGCCTGGATTACTACTGGCACAAGGATAAACCGGAATGGCAACGGGCCCGCTTCCGTACCCACATCGCTGCTGCCAAGGCCTGTGGCAAGCCTCTGGTGATCCACACCCGGGATTCGGCAGTGGATACCCTGCGCCTCATGGCCGAGGAGCGGGCAGGGGAGGTGGGCGGCGTCATGCACTGCTTTAC
>DATEZY010000255.1:0-2095 GCA_035255085.1 Azospira sp.
GGACCTGAAGGACCTGCGCGCCATGGTGCAGCACGTGGGGGACCACGCCAAGGACTTCACCACCGAATACGGCAACATCTCCGCCGCCTCCATCGGCGCCATCCAGCGCAGCCTCCTCACCCTGGGCGAACAGGGGGCGGAGAGTTTCTTCGGCGAACCCATGCTCGACATCGCCGACCTGATGCAGACCGACGGCGGCCGGGGCGTGATCAACATCCTGGCGGCGGAAAAGCTCATGGCCTCGCCCCGGCTCTACGCCACCTTCCTGCTCTGGCTGCTGGCGGAGCTGTTCGAGCACCTGCCGGAAGTGGGGGACCTGGAGAAGCCGAAACTCGTGTTCTTCTTCGACGAGGCCCACCTGCTGTTCAATGAAGCGCCCCCGGCCCTGCTGGAAAAGGTGGAACAGGTGGTGCGCCTGATCCGCTCCAAGGGCGTCGGCATCTACTTCGTCAGTCAGAACCCCCTGGACATCCCGGACACCGTCCTGGGACAGCTCGGCAACCGAGTGCAGCACGCCCTGCGCGCCTTTACCCCCCGAGACCAGAAGGCGGTGAAATCCGCCGCCCAGACCCTGCGCGCCAACCCGGCCTTCGATGCAGAAACGGCCATCACCGAACTGGGAGTGGGCGAGGCCCTGGTCTCCTGCCTGGACGAGAAGGGCCGGCCCAATGTGGTGGAACGGGCCTTCATCCTGCCCCCCGCCTCCCGCATCGGCCCCTTGAGCGCCGATGAGCGCCAGCAGGCCATCCGCGGCTCGGTACTCTACGGCCACTACGAACAGGCCGTGGATCGGGAATCGGCCTACGAGAAGCTCACCGGCCGGGTGGGCGGACAAAACGGCGGACAAGCCCCCGGCCAGACGCCAGCCGCCGAGAGCAGCGCTAACGGTGGCGGTTTCTTCGGCAGCGGCGGCATTCTCGGCGAGGTGCTGGGCAGTGCCACCGGCGGCCGCAGCAGCGCCCGGGGCGACTCGGTCATCACCACCGTCGCCAAGAGCGCCGCCCGGGCCATCGGCTCCCAGATCGGGCGGGAAATCATTCGTGGGGTGTTAGGGTCGATTCTGGGAGGGAGTGGGAGCCGGCGACGGTAGGCCCATTACCCTTGGATCACATCAAGAACGGGCAAGTCGGGTAACTCGATCAGTTCCTGTACCTCAATAGGTCGCTCCGAGAGCGACAGAAGCCACTTCCTATCTGCTGATGAAGCGAAGGAAATGGCAGAAAACGCCATAGGCAGTCGCTCTAAATGTTTGAGCAAAACTGCTGTGCGGTGTCGTCCAGAAATGAAATGGGTACTACCGTTTACAACATTGATCACCGGCGGGAGAAAGCACTTCGTGCCCTGAGCATCTGGGGAAAACCAGTCCGACAAGTAACAATCCTGAATGACCTGAGACTCTCTAAATCCCAGGTCATTCAAATCAAACCTCGTCAGTATGGTGTCCCGTCGAACCCATACGAGACTATCGCCACCCGAACAAACCAAGCACCTCATTGGAAGCCGGTTTCTCGCTTATCCCTTCGCCGCATGCCTTACCGCGGCCACCGCCACCACCCGGCCTTCGCCAACGAAGGCTTCGACGTTTTCTTCCAGGTCATCCGGTTCGTAGAGGTAATTCACCATCATGCCGTAGGACTGCTTGAAGCCCTTGGGAGCGGTGTCGGCGAGGAAGTTGAGACGCTCGATGCGGGCGCCGTTGCCCAGGTGGAAGCGGGCCACCGGGTCGAAAGGTTTGTCGCCGGACTTGGCCGTCACCAGGTAGCGGGCCGCCAGGCGGGTCAGGCCCGGTTCGATGAGCCGCGTCAGGCGGGCATCGGCGGCCCATTCGCCCTTGGGCAGCAGTGCCCGCAAGGCTTCGGCGTCGGGCGCGATATTGGCCTGCTTGGCGATCTTGGCCAGGTCCGGGGCAAAGCAGGCGGCGAACACGTCCGGGTTGCGGTCGGCCCACAGGCGCAGGGTGGGCAGGGGCGAGAGGGTGGCGAAGGTCTTCAAGCGGGGGAAGTCCCGCTTCAGATCCTCGATCACCCGCTTCAACAGGAAGTTGCCGAAGGAGACGCCGCGCAGCCCCACCTGGGTGTTGGAGATGGAATAGAAA
>DATEZY010000256.1:0-6577 GCA_035255085.1 Azospira sp.
CACATGGGGGCGATGACGATGCGGTTGGGCAGGGTCAGCTGACCCAGGGCATAGGGGGTGAAGAGGGGGCTGGTCATGGAGAGTCCTCCGGGAAAATGGGTGTACGCCGAGCAGTATCCGTCAGGACTTGAATCCAATAAATGAAAGTGTTTTGATTTCACAATTCCGATTTTTGGAATTTTATTGAGAAGCCCCCATGCTCAACCGCCTGGAAATGCTGCGCCTCTTCGTTGCCGCCGCCGAAGCCAAGAGCTTCAAGGAGGCGGCCCTGCGCCTGCACGTCTCGCCCCAGGCAGTGACCCGGGCGGTACAGGAGCTGGAGGAACACCTGGGGGAGCTGCTCTTCCACCGCAACACCCGGGCCAACCGCATCACCGACTTCGGCGCCCGTCTGGCGGCGGAGGCCCGCGGCGCCGTGCAGGGCGTCGATGCTCTGTTCCAGCGCGCCAGCCCCCTGCCGGACAACGAACTGGCCGGCCTGGTGCGCCTCACCGCGCCCAAGGCCCTGGGCCAGCATTTCGTCATGCCCCTGCTGGCCGAGCTGGGTCGCGAATTCCCCGGCCTGCGCCTGGACCTGCGCCTCTCGGACCGGCCGGCGGACGTGGTGGACGAACAGATCGACATCGGCGTGCGGGTGGGCTTTCTGCGGGACAGCCGCTTCGTTGCCCGGGCCGTGGCCAAGGTGCATTTCCATACCGTGGCCAGCCCGACCCTGGTGGCGGCCGTGGGCGAGCCCCGCAGCCTGGCGGATCTGCAGCAGCGGCCGGTGACGGTGGTGATGGACCCGGCCACGGGCAAGCCCTGGCCCTGGTTCCTCAAGGACGGGGAGGAGTGGCTGCCCAGTACCTGGGCTTTCGCCACCGACGAGACCCTGGCCGAGTTCGCCGCGGTGCGGGCCGGCCTGGGCTTCGGCCAGGTGGTGAGCCTGCTCACCATTCCCCTGCTGCGCAGCGGCCAGCTGCGGCGGGTGCTACCAGAGCTGGAACCAGACCCGTGGAACCTCTACGTGTACCGTCCCCAGCGGGGGCCGGTGGCGGCCCGCATCCGCCTGGTGTTCGACCGGCTGGTGGAATTCTTCGCCGACCGGGAGCGCTTTCCCGAAGAACCCTGAGGACCGTCAGGCGCCCGGGTGGGTGGCCTGTTCCAGCCGGGTGAGCCAGGCCATGGCTTGGGGCTGGCTGGCGCCGCACATTTCTACCGAGGGCTGCAGGCCGCCGCAGACAGCGGGGCGCTCCGGCTGGCCGAAGATGGCACAGCGGTTGTCTTCCAGCAGCTGGATGCAGCGCACTCCCGCCGGCTTTCCCTCCGGCATGCCGGGAATGGGGGAGGAGATGGAGGGGGCGATGCAACAGGCACCGCAGCCGGGGCGGCAGGCCGGGGGGGAGACGGAAGGCGGGGCGGAAGGCTTGGGATTCATGCGAATAGGCTGACAGCTAGGGCCTGGCGGGGGCATATAATCGGCCCTGTATCGGTTGCAGGCAAGGGCCGGTAATTCTAAATGGGGTGCCGTTCCGTGATGCAGACTTTCCGTTCCGACCGCGTGCTGGGCCTGGCCGCTCTGGGCTTGTTGATTGTCGGTTGTTTCCTGGTGCTGCGCCCCTTCGTCAGCGCCGTGCTCTGGGCGGCGATCCTGGCCACCACCCTGTGGCCGGTATTCCACTGGCTGGACGGCTATATGGGCCGCTATCGCAGTCTCACCGCCCTGGTTACCACCCTGCTCACCGCCCTGGTCATGCTGGCCCCTTTCGTCATCGTGGCCCTGGGCCTGGCGGGCAACGTGGCCGAACTGACGGACGCCGCCCGCAAACTACTGGAAGGCGGCCTGCCCGAGGCGCCGCAATGGCTGACGGATATCCCCTTTGTCGGGGAGCGCCTGCTTGGCTACTGGCAGCCCTATGTCCACGATGGGGCCCGGCTGGTGGCGGCCATGAAGGATTACATTGAGCCGGCCAAGACGGCCTTGCTGGCAGGCGGCCAGGCCATCGGCCTGGGGGTGGTGCAGCTGGCCCTGAGTATTTTCCTGGTGTTTTTCCTTTTCCGCGACGGCGAGGCGGTCTCGGCCCGCCTCCAGGCGGTGATGGGGCGCCTGGCCGGGGAGCGGGCCCAGCGCCTGCTGGCCATTGCCGAGGGCACCGTGGGCGGCGTGGTCTATGGCATTCTCGGCACCGCCCTGGCCCAGGGGGTGCTGGCGGGGATCGGCTTTGCCATCGCCGGGGTCCCCGGCGCCCTGCTGTTGGGGCTGGCCACCTTCTTCCTCTCCGCCGTACCGGTAGGGCCGCCCCTGGTGTGGATTCCTGCTGCCCTGTGGCTGTTTCAGCGCGGCGACACCGGCTGGGCGATTTTCATCGCGGCCTGGGGTTTCTTCGTGGTGAGCACCGTGGATAACGTCTTGAAGCTCCTGATCATCAGTCGCGGCGCCAGCCTGCCCTTTGCCCTGGTGTTCCTCGGGGTGCTGGGGGGGGTGCTGGCTTTCGGCTTCATCGGCGTCTTTCTCGGCCCGACCCTGCTGGCGGTGGGCTACCGCCTGCTGCAGGAGTGGACGGCGGAGCTGGCGGAAGACGTCACCGGGCAGGAATAAAAAAACGGCGACCCGAGAGTCGCCGTTTTTTTTGGTCGGGGTGAGGCCCGATCAGACCTTGCGGTACAGCTCCGCGCCGCTCTTCACGAATTCCACTGCCTTGGTCTCCATGCCCTTCTCCAGGGCTTCGGCCTCGGCGATACCCTGCTGGGCGGCGAAGTCGCGCACGTCCTGGGTGATCTTCATGGAGCAGAAGTGGGGGCCGCACATGGAGCAGAAGTGGGCCACCTTGGCCGATTCTTTGGGCAGGGTCTCATCGTGGAAGGACTTGGCCTTGTCCGGGTCCAAGCCCAGGTTGAACTGGTCGTCCCAGCGGAACTCGTAACGGGCCTTGGACAGGGCGTTGTCGCGGATCTGGGCGCCCGGGTGGCCCTTGGCCAGGTCGGCGGCGTGGGCGGCCAGTTTGTAGGTGATGATGCCTTCCTTGACGTCGTTCTTGTCCGGCAGGCCCAGGTGCTCCTTGGGCGTGACATAGCAGAGCATGGCGGTGCCGTACCAGCCGATCATGGCGGCGCCGATGCCGCTGGTGATGTGGTCGTAGCCCGGGGCGATGTCGGTGGTCAGGGGGCCCAGGGTGTAGAACGGCGCTTCCTTGCAGTGCTTCAGCTGCAGGTCCATGTTCTCCTTGATCATGTGCATGGGCACATGGCCGGGGCCTTCGATGATGGTCTGCACGTCATGCTTCCAGGCGATGTCGGTGAGTTCGCCCAGGGTTTCCAGCTCGCCCAGCTGGGCCTCGTCATTGGCGTCGTAGATGGAGCCGGGACGCAGGCCGTCACCCAGGCTGAAGGCCACGTCGTAGGCCTTCATGATTTCGCAGATGTCCTCGAAGTGGGTGTAGAGGAAGCTTTCCTTGTGATGCGCCAGGCACCACTTGGCCATGATGGAGCCGCCGCGGGAGACGATACCGGTCATGCGGTTGGCGGTCATGGGGATGTAGCGCAGCAGCACGCCGGCGTGGATGGTGAAGTAGTCCACGCCCTGCTCGGCCTGCTCAATCAGGGTGTCGCGGAAGATTTCCCAGGTCAGTTCCTCGGCCTTGCCATTCACCTTTTCCAGGGCCTGGTAGATGGGCACGGTGCCGATGGGCACGGGGCTGTTGCGGATGATCCATTCCCGGGTTTCGTGGATGTTCTTGCCGGTGGAAAGATCCATCACCGTGTCGCCACCCCAGCGGGTGGACCAGGTCATCTTGTCCACTTCCTCGCTGATGGAAGAACCCAGGGCGGAGTTGCCGATATTGGCATTGATCTTCACCAGGAAGTTGCGGCCGATGATCATGGGCTCGCTTTCCGGGTGGTTGATGTTGTTGGGGATGATGGCGCGGCCGCGGGCCACTTCGGAACGCACGAATTCCGGGGTGATCTCCTGGGGAATGGCGGCGCCGAAATCCTGGCCCTTGTGCTGGCGGCCCAGCAGCTTGACCATCTTTTCACCCATGGGACCGGTGTTGCGCAGGTTTTCCAGGTACTGCTGGCGGTTCAGGTTTTCCCGGATGGCCACGTATTCCATTTCCGGGGTGATGATGCCTTTGCGGGCGTAGTGCATCTGGCTGACGTTGCGAGTTTTCCCACCTTCGGCCTTGGCGCGGCGGGGCTTGCGGTGCAGGCCGGGGAAGCGCAGTTCGTCCAGGGCCGGGTCGGCGGCCCGCTGGCGGCCGTATTCGCTGGTCAGGTCGGGCAGCACCTCGGTGTCGCCCCGCTCCTCGATCCACTGCTGGCGCAGGGCCGGCAGGCCAGAGCGGATGTCGATCTTGGCGTTGGGGTCGGTATAGGGGCCGGAACAGTCGTAGACGTAGATGGGCGGGTTCTTCTCGCCGCCGAAACCGGTGGGGGTGTCCGCCTGGGAAATTTCCCGCATGGGCACCCGGATGTCGGGGCGCGAGCCCTCGACGTAGATCTTGCGGGAATTGGGCAGGGGCTGGACCGCCGCTTCGTCCACGTGGGCGGCGGTGGCAATGAATTTATCGCTGGCGTTCATGGTGTCTCCTTGCTGGGGAGGGGGCAGAGTCAGGCAGAGGCAAAAGACGCAAGGAGAGGAGCGGAGATGCGGATTCCACAATGCAGCGGGTCCGAGGCGACGCTTTCCCTACGACGGCATTACCCGTACAGGTTTTAAGGGTATATCTCAGCCCGGAGCCAGTGTTTGCAAGGCCTTCGGGCACCCCCAAGGTACGGGCGCAAGGTACTGGAAACGCAGGTAAATTGCAAGGCGACCTAAAGTTTCGCCGAGGGTTTCCGAAATAAAGACGTTAGCCCAGAAAAACATCAGGGAGTTCCCCATGTCTCGTGTCCCTCTCGCCCCCGTTGGCGGTCTCCTCCTTGCGCTTGCAGCGCTGCCGGTGTTCGCCGGTCCCTCGGCTACCGGGAATGTGGCGCCCGCCAGCAGCGGGGCAGCCCCGGCCAAGGTCGGGGATGCAGGGCGGGCCTGGCAGGCCATCTCCGCCGAGCCGGGCAAGCGCATCGAGGTGGATCGGGGCAGCATCAAGAAGGACGAGTCGGGCAAGGTCACGGCCTGGGGGCGCATCGTCCTGGATCGGGACCTGCCGGACGCCCAGGTCGCCGGCAGCTATCGCAGCATCGAGGCCCTGGGCCGCTACGACTGCACCGCCCGTACCTATGCCACCCTGAAGCGCATCTACCTCAAGGCTTCCGGCGAGCTGCTGCGGGAGGAAGAGAACAAGGTCCAGACTGACATGCCGGTGCGGGCCAATACCCTGGACGACAAGCTGCTGCGGGATATCTGCCGTCCCGCCACGGCGGCCGACCTGCGCAAGCTCACCGATGTCACGGTGAAAAAGGCCAATGCCGCCGCGGAGGAGTTGAAGCGGGCCAACGACGATATGGTGAAAAAGGCGGTCGAAAAGGAGGGCGGGAAGGCACCCGCCGCCCCGTCCGCGCCTGCCGCTTCTGCCACCAAAGCCGCCTCGGCTCCCGTAGCCGGCGACACGGTGACCCACGACACCATGGAAATCCGCCACTCCACCCCTATCGTAGCGCGCAGCCCCCGTCCGGCGGGCGTGCCGCGCCCCCCGGTGGTGCGGCGGCCCCCCACCGCCGAGCTACCCGGCGAGCCCCATGCCATTCACTGGGATTACGAGGGCGAGGGCGGCCCCCAGAACTGGGGCCGGCTCAAGTCCGACTTCACCACCTGCGCCCAGGGCCAGCGTCAGTCGCCCATCGATATCTGGGACGGCATCAAGGTGGACCTGTCGCCCATCGAGTTCAATTACCGGCCGAGCCGTTTCCGCCTGGTGGATAACGGCCATACCCTGCAGGCGGCCATCGGCGGCGGCAGCATCACCGTGGTGGGCAAGACCTATAACCTGGTGCAAATTCATTTCCACCGGCCTTCGGAAGAGCGGGTGAATGGCAAGGCCTACGAGATGGTGGCCCACCTGGTGCATCGCTCCGACGACAACCAGTTGGCGGTGGTGGCGGTATTGCTGGAGAAGGGGGCTGAGCATCCCCTGATCCAAACCCTGTGGAACTACATTCCCCTGGAAAAGAACCTGGAGGTGGTGCCGCCGGAAGCCGCCATCGACCTCAACCAGCTGCTGCCGGAAGGCCGGGGCTACTACACCTACATGGGCTCCCTGACCACGCCGCCATGCACCGAGGGCGTGCTCTGGCTGGTGCTGCAGCAGCCGGTACAGCTGTCCGCCGAGCAGATCGCCATCTTCTCCCGCCTCTACCGCAACAACGCCCGTCCGGTGCAGCCCCTCAACGGGCGGCTGATCAAGGAGTCCCGCTAGGGAGCAAGGGCTGCGCGGTTCGCCGCTAGCGAGCAACGGGAGCCCCAGGGCTCCCGTTGGCGTTTACGGCCAAAAGCGCAAGGTGCCGCCGCCATGCTTTGGCGCACATTGCTGCTTGACCTGCCGTCGGGTTTTTCTTAAATTACTGACCGGTCAGTCAGTAAAGAGCTCCCCATGTCTTCCCCTTCCGTTCCGGAATCCTCCCGCCGCCGCCGCAAGGAAGCCCGTCCCCAGGAATTGACGGC
>DATEZY010000257.1:0-13389 GCA_035255085.1 Azospira sp.
ACCGACCCCATGAGCCACTCCAATGACCTTGGACTCTTCATCAAAACCAGACGTCACCACATTCTTCGATTCTGGCTCGTGCACCTTCAGCCATATCGTCGTTGATCCGGATAGCCAGTGCTGCGCCATCGTCGATCCGGTACTGGACTACGCCCCCGCGTCCGGCCGCACTTCTTACGTCGGGGCCGACAGGCTGATTGATTTTGTGCGGAACAAGGGACTCCGGCTCCAATGGATACTGGAAACCCACGCCCACGCCGACCATCTGACGGCGGCAGCCCACCTCAAAAGGATTCTCGGCGGCAGACATGCCATCGGTGAAAGCATCACGGTGGTGCAAAAGACCTTTGGCCATCTCTTCAATGCCGAGGCCGAATTCGCCACCGATGGCAGGCAGTTCGATCAACTGTTCAGGGACGATGAACAGTTTTCCATCGGCAAGCTATCCGCCAGGGCCATCCACACCCCCGGCCACACCCCGGCGTGTGTGACCTATCTCATCGGCAATGCGGCGTTTGTCGGCGACACCATTTTCATGCCGGACCTGGGAACGGGCCGCTGCGACTTCCCCGGAGGAGATGCGCGGACTCTCTATCGTTCCATCAGGAAGATCCTCGCCTTGCCGGAAAGCACCCGCATTTTTCTGTGTCACGACTACAAGTCCCCAGGACGGGATGAGTATCGTCATGAAAGCACCGTAGCCGAGGAGCGCTCGCATAACATCCACGTGCACGACGGCGTTACCGAGGATGATTTTGTCGCCCTGCGTACCGCAAAGGACGCCAGTCTCAGCGTACCCAACCTGATACTGCCCTCCTTGCAGGTAAATATACGGGCTGGGGCATTCCCCCCGGCCGAGGCCAACGGCACCCGTTACCTGAAAATCCCCCTCGACGTTCTTTAAGCCATTTCCACCACATTTCCATCCCTGCCTATTGCAGTAGGCAGGGATGGGAAATTGGATCGCAATTACCCCCTAGCCTTGCAGCACCCCATTCGCCCACTGCACGAAGTCGGCCTGCATGGCGCTGCTGATGCCATGGTCGATGGGGTAAAGGCGGGTCTGGTGCGGTACTTCCAGTTCCTGCAGCCACCGATCGGCTCCCTGGGCCCATTCCACCGGCAGCTTGCTGTCGTACTCGCCGTGGCCGATGAAGGCGCTCAGCTTCTGCAGGCGGGGCTTGTCGGCCAGGTGGGGTTCGAGCTCGGGCAGGATACGGCCGGAGAGGATGGCAAAGCCGCCGACCTGCTCCGGGGCGCTCAGGGCCACGCTGGCGCTGAGGATGCCGCCCTGGCTGAAGCCGGCGATAAACGTTTTCTCCGGGGCGACGCCGTAGGCCGCCTGGAGCTGGGCGACAAAGCGGATCAGGGCCAGGCGGCTGGCTTCGGCCTCGCCGGCATCGATACGTGGGCCGTTGCCGGTGAAGGCTACGCGGAACCAGCCGAACTGGCCGGGCGCAAATTCCAGGGGGCCCCGGGGCAGCACCACCAGGGTGTCGGGGGCGACCCCGCTGGCCAATTCTGCCAGGTTGGTCTCGGCACCGCCGACGCCGTGCAGCAGCACCAGGCAGGCCTTGGGCGCGGCGGGCTGCCGGGCCAGGCGGAAGGCCAGGTCGAAGGCCTCGCTATGCTGCAGCGGGCCCAGGGGGGTGTGCACATGATTCATGGAGAGCTTTCTCGTTCGCTAGGGTTTAGGCCCGGGGAGCAGGCAGGCATAGCCTCCGCCTGCCCCCGGGGATGGGCCCGGGCCTTACAGCGCCTTCACCGGGGATTCGAACTTGCCGGCGCTGTAGTCGCGCATGGCCTGCTGGATTTCCTCGGCGGTGTTCATGACGAAGGGGCCGTACTGGGCGATGGACTCGTGCAGGGGCTTGCCGGCGATGATCAGCAGGCGGGACGCCTCCGCTGCCTCGACGGCCACACTGCCGGCGCCATCGTTGGCCAGGATGGCCATGTGCCGATCCGGCACCACCGTCTCTGCCCCACTCCCGGCTACCGTCACGCTGCCCCGGTAGGTGTAGGTGAAGGCGTTGTGCCCGGCAGGAATGGCCTGCTCGAAGCGGGTGCCGGCGGACAGATGCACGTCCAGGTACAGGGGTTCCGTATCCGGCCGCTCCACGGCGCCGCTGACGCCATGGCTGGCACCGGCGATGACCCGTACCCGCACGCCGTCCGCCGTGGTGACTTCGGGAATGGCCTCGGGCGGAATGTCCCGGTAGTAGGGCGCCACCATCTTGTTTTTGGCCGGCAGGTTGAGCCACAGCTGGAAGCCTTCCATCAGGCCCTCCTCCTGCTCCGGTAATTCGGAGTGGATCAGGCCGCTACCGGTGGTCATCCATTGGGCGCCGCCAGGGCCGAGCAGGCCGTGGTTGCCGACGCTGTCATGGTGGCGCATGCGCCCGGCGATCATGTAGGTCACCGTCTCGAAGCCCCGGTGGGGATGGTCGGGGAAGCCGCCGATGTAGTCTTCCGGATTCTCGTTGCGGAAGGCATCGAGCATGAGAAAGGGGTCGAGCCGGCGCTGCAGGTTCTGGGTCAGCACCCGGGTCAGGCGTACGCCGGCGCCGTCGGAGGTCGCCACACCCTGGACCAGGCGTTCGACGCCACGGAAGGTAGCAACACTGGAAGCGGTGGAGGATGGCATTGCACGGATGGTCATGATGGAACTCCTGGCTGTGCGACCCGGCAGGCGGTCGCAACAGACGATGACTGCGCCTCCCCCGGCGGCGCGACCCCGCAGGGTGCGCCGCCGTGCCGGCAGGGAATGAATTTAAGCGGTGATGGCGTCGATCTGGGCCTGGGCTTCGGCAAAGGCCTTGGTGGCAGCATCCGGGCCCATGGCCAGGCCTTCGGCGTAGATGAACTCGACGTCGGTCATGCCGAGGAAGCCCAGCACGTTCTTCAGGAAAGGCACCTGGGCATCGGCCGGGGTGTCACGGTACAGGCCGCCACGGGCCAGGGCCACATACACTTTCTTGCCCTTGATTAGACCTTCCGGACCCTTTTCCGTGTAGCGGAAAGTGACGCCGGCCCGGGCGATGGCGTCGATCCAGGACTTGAGCTGCACCGGCACGCCGAAGTTGTACATGGGCACGCCGAGCACGATGGCGTCGGCGGATTGCACCTGGGCGATCAGGGCGTCGTCCAGGGCGACCCGGGCGGCCTGTTCGGGGGTGCGCTGGTCGGCGGGGGTGAACAGGGCGGAGAGGGCCGGCTCGTCCAGCACGGGATGGGGATCGGTAGCCAGGTCCCGCACTTCCAGCACGGCAGCCGGGTTGGCGGCCTGCAGGCGGGCGGTGATGGAGTCGGCGACGCGGGTCGAATTGGCACCGGCGGAACGGGCGCTGGCGTTGATTTGCAGGATTTTCATGATATTTCTCCGTAGGGTTGGGGTGCCGGGCCGGGCTGGTGATGACCAATCCGGCTAACCGTTGAGTGCACTTTATTACCCACAATAACGCTCCGGAAGACCTCGGAATGGATATCATTGTTCCATTATTGGAACAACATCCCCGGAGCCCCCATGACCCCCGACCTGAACCTGGATGCCAACGACCTGGTGCTGTTCGCCCGCATCATGGAGGTGGGCAGCTTTTCCAAGGCGGCCGAGCGCATCGGCCTGCCCAAATCCACCCTCTCCCGCCGCATCACCGCCCTGGAGGCAACCCTGGGGGAACGGCTGCTGACCCGCAGCACCCGGCGCCTGTCCATTACCGAATTCGGCGAGGGCATCCTGGACCACGCCCGCCGCCTGCTGGAGGAGACCGAGGCCACCGCCGCCCTGGCCCTGCATCGCCAGGCCACGCCCCAGGGCGTGCTGCGGGTCTCCATGCCGCCGGACTTCGGCGAGCTGGACCTGGCCCCGGCCCTCATCGACTTTGTCGCCCACTACCCGGCGGTGCGCCTGGAGCTGGACCTGTCGCCGCGCCGGGTGGATCTCATCGCCGAACGCTTCGACCTGGCGGTGCGGGTGGCCAGCCAGTTGCCGGACGACGCCACCCTGGTGGCCCGCCGCCTCACCGATTTCCAGTTCGGCCTATACGCCAGCCCGGCCTATATCGCCCGCCGCGGCGCCCCCCAGACCCCAGCGGAACTGATGGACCATACCTGCCTGCGGCTCATCACCAGCAGCGGCGAGGCCCAGCCCTGGCGCCTGACCCGCCTTTCCCACGACAGCGAACGCTGGGAAGGCCTGCCCACCGGTCCCCTGACCGCCAACTCGGTAGGCATGCAGCGCATCCTGGCGACCCACGGCATGGGCATCGTCGGCTTGGCGGACCGCTTCGTCCAACCTTTCCTCGACTCGGGCCGGCTGCAGCGGGTGCTGCCCGACTGGTCCCTGCCCAGCGTCACCGTCTGGTGCGTCACCCCCGGCCGGCGCCTGCTGCCGACCCGCACCACCGCCTTCATCGACATGCTCAAGTCGGCCCTGGCCTAGGGACGGCGGCGGAGCAGCCCGGATCGAATTGGCCGTTTGCCGGAAAGTGGTCTACAAAAATTAAGGAGGCATGGCACCCACGGGGTGTCTGCACCCCGGCCATGCCATCTTGTATCGCCCCGCTGCCGCAGGCCGAAACCAGGCCAGCCGAAACGGCGGCTGGGCAGGTAGCCCCTCAGCGCTCGACAAGGAGAATCATCATGCACCTGACCAAGTGGGATCCCCTCACCGAACTGGAAGATATCTCCAACCGGCTCTACCGCATTTTCGGACGCCCAGCCATTCCGGCTGCCGGCGGGCATGAAATGGTGAAACTGGCGGACTGGACGCCGACGGTGGACGTCAGCGAGACAGAGACCGAGTTCCTGATCAAGGCGGAACTCCCGGAAGTGAAAAAGGAAGACATCCAGATCAGCATCGAGGGCGGCATGCTCACCCTCAAGGGCGAGCGCAAGCTGGAAAAGGAAGACAAGGGCCGGAAATTCCACCGCATCGAGCGCTCCTACGGCAGCTTCGTCCGCAGCTTCCACCTGCCCGAGGGGGTGGATGAATCCAAGGTGAAGGCCGAATTCAAGGAAGGCATGGTCAATATCACCCTACCAAAATCAGCCCAGGCCAAGCCGAAGGCGCGGGAGATTCCCCTCAGCTGAGGGCGGAAGGCGTGCCGGCGACGGGGAACCGTCGCCAGATTAAAACACTCGTCGCCACACCTCAGGGAGGTCCGTGGACCTCCTTCGCCCCAGGTAGATAGCTCCCGCCCGGCCGACCAGGGCTCAGAGCGAGGTCAGCTCCCTCGGCAGCAGCTCCCACTCCTTGGCGAGTGGACGGGCTTAGCTTTAATCACACCTCCCCTACCGCTGCCGCCGGGACGATCACCATCCAGGCCACGCCGAAGCGGTCCACCAGCATGCCGAAGCAGGGGGAGAAGAAGGTCTGGGTGAGGGACATCTTCACCTGCCCGCCCTCGGCCAGGGCGGCAAAGCGCTGCTCGGCCATGCTGACGTCAACCACGGTCAGGCATAGCTGAAAGCCCTGGAAGGCAATCTGCGTCCCGGTGCAGTCGTCGGAGGCCATGACGGTGCTGTCGCCGATACGCAGGTTGGCATGCATCACTTTCTCCTCCCAGCCGGGAGGAACCATGCCCGGCGGCGGCGGCTTGGGGCTTTCCCGGTAGCGCAGCAGCATGACGATTTCCGCATTCAGGGCCTGGCGATAGAACTGGAGCGCCTCTTCACAGCGTCCGTCGAAGTGTAGATAGGGCTGAACAAGCATGGGGGTCTCCCGAATAGGCATGCATAAAGGGGCCGGCTAGCCGGCATAAGCCCGCTGCAGGGTGGCGATGTCGAGTTTTCGCATCTGCAGCAGGGCGGCCATGACGCGGTCGCTCCTGGCTCCATCCGGGTCGGCCATCATGGCCGCCAGGGCCGTGGGCACGACCTGCCAGGAGAGGCCGTATTTGTCCTTGAGCCAGCCGCATTGCTGGGCGGTGGGGTCACCCCCGGCGGCGAGGCGGTTCCAATAGTGGTCCAGTTCCTCCTGGGTGGCGCAATTGACCTGCAGGGAAACGGCTTCGTTGAAGGAAAAAACGGGGCCACCGTTGAGGGCGGTGAAACCCTGGCCCTCCAGTTCGAAGGCCACCGTCAGGACGCTGCCCGCCGGCCGGCCGTGAATCTCGTAGCCGGACTCGCCATAGTGGCTGACGGCGAGGATGCGGGAATTGGGGAAGATGCTGCAGTAGTGGCGGGCCGCTTCTTCGGCCTCGCTGTCGAACCACAGGCAGGGGGTGATTTTCTGCAGGGCCATGGCGATCTCCTTGCCGCACCGCTTCACAGGCTGGCCGCCAGTTCGGCCAGCTGGTCCGTGGCCTTGGCCCAGCCTTCGTGGAAGCCCATCTTCTCGTGGGCCTCCCGGTCGGCAGTGGTCCAGTGGCGCACCAGGGCGGTGTAGCGGGTACGCTCCCCCTCGCCCTCTATCTCCTCGTCGAAGGTCAGGATCACGGTCATGAAGGGCTTGGCGGCTGGCTCCCAGGCATAGGTATAGGCATCGGTGAACACCAGGCGCCGGTTCGGCACCACCTCCAGATAGACGCCCCGGCTGGGAAATTCCAGGCCCTCCGGGCTGCACATGACCACCAGGCTGGCACCGCCGGGCCGCACATCGGTTTCGACCTGGGTCACGGTCCAGGGGCGGGGCGTAAACCACTGCCGCAGCAGCTCCGGCTCGGTCCAGGCCCGGTACACCTTCTCCCGGGGGGCATCGATGCAGCGGCTCAGGTGCAGGTCCCGGTCCGTTGCTGAAGTTTCCGTCGGCGTTGCGCTCATGCTGCTCGCTCCTTTCCGCGAAGGGCCTGCTTGGTTCAGGCGGCCTCCAGCCAGTGCATGCTGAACAGGCCCTCGTCATCGCACCAGACGGCCCGGGGCCGGAAGCCGCAGGCTACAGCCAGGTCCTGGAAGCCTTCGATGCTGTATTTCTGGGAATTCTCGGTGTGGATCGATTCCCCCGCCGCCAGGTAGAAGGCCCCCCCGCCCAGGACGATCTGCTGGGCCCGGGTGTTGATCAGATGCATTTCCATGCGCTGCCGCTCCGGCTGGTAGAAGGCGTAGTGCTGGAAGGCCTCCACCTGGAAGTTGCAGCCCAGCTCCCGATTGGCCCGCCCCAGCAGGTTGCGGTTGAAGGCGGCAGTGACCCCGGCCCGGTCGTTGTAGGCGGCATGGAGCCGGGCCGGGTCCTTGATCAGGTCCACCCCGATCAGCAGCCCACCGCCCTGGAGCAGGCGGGAGGCGGCGCTGAGGAAGCGGCTGGCCTCTTCGGGAGTGAAATTGCCGATGGTGGAGCCGGGGAAGAAACCGACCCGCCGCCCGCCGCCGGTCCCCAGGGGCAGGGTCTCGGGATGGGTAAAGTCGGCCACCAGGGGCTGCAGGTCCAGGCCCAGATAGCGGGGACTCAGGGCGGCCAGGGAAGCCACCAGATGCTCGCCGGAGATATCCACGGCGACGAAGCGCCGGGGCGATTCCAGGGCATCGAGCAGCAGCCTGGCCTTGATCAGGGAACCGGCGCCAAATTCGATGATTTCCGCCCCGGGCCCGATCAGGGCGGCCATGGCACCAATGTCCCGGCCCAGGATGGAGAACTCGGTGCGGGTCAGGTAATACTCGGGCAGGTCGCAAATGCGGTCGAACAGCCGGGAGCCGACGGCGTCGTAGAAATACTTGGGGGCAATGGCGTGGGGCCGCTCGGCCAGGCAGGCCTGCAGATCCCGGGCGAACTCGGACTGGGATGCCGCAGCCGCCGGCAAGGCTGGTGCGACCATTGGGCCTGCAGGGCGCTGAATAACAGGGGCCAGCATGTCAGGCGTCCCGGGCCAGGCGCAGGCCGGAAAACTGCCAGCGGGCCCCGGGCGGAAAATAATTGCGGTAGGTGGCCCGCACGTGGCCCAGGGGTGTGACGCAGCTGCCGCCCCGCAGCACCAGCTGCCCGACCATGAACTTGCCGTTGTATTCCCCCAGGGCACCAGGCAGGGGCCGGAAGCCCGGATAGGGGTCATAGGCGGAGCGGGTCCACACCCAGACGTCGCCGTAGGCCTGCTGCATTCCCACCCCCTCCTTGGTTGCCTGAGGGTGGAGCCGTTCCAGGTCGAGAAAATGGCCCCGCAGGGGCAAGCCGGCCATGGCCGCCTCCCACTCGAACTCGGTGGGCAGCCGGGCGCCGGCCCAGGCCGCATAGGCGGCGGCTTCGTAAAAGCTGAGGTGGCAAACGGGTTCGGCCGGGTCCACCGGACGGCGGCCGTGGAGGGTGAAATGACTCCAACCCTGGCTCCATGCCTGGTTCCCTTCCTGGCGCCAATAGAGGGGCCCTTGCCAGCCTTGGGCGCAGACCGCCGCCCAGCCGTCGGAGAGCCAGAATTCCGGCCGCCGGTAGCCGCCGTCGGCCATGAATTCCAGGTAATCGCCGCAGGTGGTGAGGCGCGTGGCGAGTTGGTAGGGGGCCAGGCGCACCGGATGCCGGGGGCGTTCGTTGTCGTAGGAAAACTGGTAGGAAAACTCGTAGCCAAGCCGGTAGCCAACCCCATCGCCCCAGTCCTTCCCCTCCTCTTGCCCCACCAGGACCTCGCCGCCGGGAAATTCCTGCCAGCCCAAGGGGGGAGCCGCGCTCGCCGGCGGACAGGGGGCCGGCCGATAGACCGGATCGAAGGGATTGAGGGAAAGGCCGTACTTGATATCGGTGAGGATCAGTTCCTGGTGCTGCTGCTCGTGGTTGAGGCCCAGTTCCACCAGGGCCGCCGCTCGTGGCCAGAGGGGTTCGGGGCAATCCTGGAGGAAGTCGCTCAACCGTGCGTCGATGCGGGCCCGATAGGCCTGCACCTCCGCCAGGCCGGGCCGGGTGAGCATGCCGCGCTGGGGCCGGGGTTGGCGCGGCCCCAGGCTTTCGTAGTAGGAATTGAAGAGGTAGGCGTAGCGCTCGTCCACCGGCCGGTAGCCGGGCACCAGGGCGGCCAGCACCACCGTCTCGAAAAACCAGGTGGTGTGGGCCAGGTGCCATTTGGTCGGGCTGGCGTCGGGCATACCCTGGAGGCACTGGTCCTCCGCCGACAAAGGGGCCGCCAGGTGCCCCGACAGCGCCCGCACCGCCCGGTAGCGGGCAGCGAGCTGGGCCCGGAGCGGATCCTGAATATCCCCTGGGGAATCCAGCCGGATGTCCGCCAGGGCATCATCGCCCCAATCTGCCCACCTGGCCCCCTTTGCCCAAGGTTTCGGCCAATTTCTCCGCCCATTGCCAGGCCCAGCGCCTGTCCAAGCGAGGGGCCGATCTACCGGGAGATGTGCCGGAAGATGCACCGGGGAATAGCGGGATTCCCGGGATTCCTGCCTGATACTCAAGCTGCTGCTCGGCATGGCGCTCCTCTCGGCAGAGCGTTGGCGCCCGGATCAGCTCGGGCTGGGGATTGGGATGGCGGCGCCCGTATTCCAGACGGGGCAGAAACAGGGAACGGAATGAACGCTTCGGACTCAGGCCGCCGTGGCGCCTTCCTTGAACATGGTCTTCAGCATTTCCCGCAGTTCCGGCGTGTCGCTGTGGCCGTGGGTCGCCACCGCGTGTTGCACCGCCGCTTCCAGCAATTCCTTCTCTGAGTCCGCCGACAGGGCCACCGTGCAGTGGATGTCGCTCGGATACTCCCGACAATCGATGAATTTGCGTGCCATGATCTCGCCTCCATAGGCTTGCATCGCTTCAAACCACCGTAGCGGCGGATAACCTCCCCGCTGCATTCTGTTTCAGTCTGTCACTGCGGCTCCTGGCGAACGGCGCCTCACCCGGGAGAGTGATCGCCGCTCCAACTAACAAGTGACTCCTGGGAAAAATGGAAGTTTCCCCGCTGCCCCGGGCATAGGCCGATTGGCGGAGGGCCCCGGCCCCGCCCCTCAAGCGCAGGTGCGCCAGGGCATATGGAAAGAAAAAACCGGTATTTCCGCCCCCTGGTCCCAGCCCTTAAATTGGCGGCGTTGCCCACCCCGGAATACCCGCCATGCCCCAAGCCCGCACCGGAGGCCGCCCATGAGCCGCGGCCTCACCCTGGGAGACACCCTCTCCTGGCCCGCCCGCTACTTCCCCGACAAGTCCGCCCTGATCGCCTGGGAAGGCGAACACCAGGAACAGCGCCGGGTGTGGACCTACGCCCAGCTCAACGCCGAGGTGAACCGCCACGCCCACGCCCTCCTCGCCCTGGGGGTACAGAAGGGCGACGTGGTAGCGGCCTTCCTCTACAACACCCCAGCCTTCGTCTTTTCCCTGCTGGCCGCCGCCCGGGTGGGTGCCATCTTCAACCCCATCAACTACCGCCTGGCGGCCCAGGAGCTGGCCTTCATCCTGGCGGATGGCCAGGCTAAGGTGCTGCTGTTCGAGCAGGAAGGTAGCGAGGTGGTGGAAAAGGCTCGCCAGCTCGGGGCCCGGGAACACGGCATGCCCACGGCCCACTGGATCTACGCTGACCCGGATGGGGCCCCCGCCTTCGCCACCGCCAAGCTGACCCAGCTGGTACGGCACCAGCCCGCCAGCCTGCCGCCGGTGATTGTGGAGGAAAACGATCCCTGCATCCTCATGTACACCAGCGGCACCACGGGTCGGCCCAAGGGGGTGGTCCACAGCCATCGAGCCAAGCTTGCTCACAACGCCATGATGCACCAGGCCATGACCCTCTCCCGGGAGGACGTGGGCCTGGCCGTGGCGCCCCTGAACCACACCGCCGAGCTGCACACCAGCTTCCTGCCCCGCCTGCAGCTGGGGGCGACCCAGGTGCTGCTGCGCCGCTTCGACGCCGGCGAAGCCTGGCGCCTGACCGAGGTGGAAAAGGTGACCCACTTCTTCGCCGCCCCCACCATGGTCACCCTGCTGCTGCATCACCCGGACGTGGCCACCCGGGACCTATCCAGCCTGCGCCTGGTGGAATACGGCGGCGCCTCCATGGCCCCCCACCTGATCCGGGAGTGGGACAGGAAGGTGGGCGCCGGCCTGGTGCAGATCTACGGCACCACGGAAATGGGCCCCTGCATGTCCGTGCTTTACCCCCACGAACAGCTCTCCCACGCCGGTTCCGCCGGCCTGCCCTCCCTCAACCACGACCTCGTTGTAGCCCGGGTCAAGGCCGACGGCAGTCCCTCGGACCCCAGCGATCCGGCCGATCCGGATGAGGTGGGGGAAATCCTGGTGCGCGGCCCCTGCATGATGGGGGGCTACCTCAACCGCCCCGAGGCCAACGCCAAGGCGCTCGCCTACGGCTGGTACCACACCGGCGACCTAGGCAGCCTGGATGCGGACGGCTACCTGTGGATCCGCGATCGCATCGACCACATGATCAATTCCGGCGCCGAGAACGTTTATCCGCGGGAAGTGGAGGATGCCCTGATCGAGCACCCGGGCATCCTGGAAGTAGCGGTGGTGGGCGAGCCGGACAACACCTGGGGCCAGGTGGTGGTGGCCCACGTGGTGGCCAAACCCGGCATCCGCCTGGAGCGGGAGGCCCTGGACCACTTCCTCCTGGAAGGGGACCGGCTGGCCCACTACAAGCGGCCCCGGCGCTACCACTTCATCGAAGCCCTACCCAAGACCACCAGCGGCAAGATCCAGAAACATCTGCTCGCCCACGCCGGCTAAGCAGGGAAAGGAACAGCACCATGCCCGACATCTACAACAGCATCACCGAGGCCGACGCCGCGGTCACCGCCCGCATCGCCGAGGTGCTGGAAATCCGCGCCGCCGAGCCCCAGCAAAAGCGCATGCTGGAAAACTACCTGGCGGAAATCCCCTTCCCACCGGACGCCCGGGTGCTGGAAGTAGGCTGCGGCACCGGCGCCGTGGCCCGGCGCCTGGCCACCTGGCCCCAGGTGGCGGCGGTAGTGGGCCTGGATCCCTCCCCCATCTTTCTCGCCAAGGCCCGGGAACTGGGGGCCCACCTGCCCCATCTCACCTTTCAGGAAGGCGGCGCCCACGGCCTGCCCTTCCCGGACCAGAACTTCGACGTGGTGATTTTCCACACCACCCTGTGCCACCTCTCGGCCCCCCGGGATGCCCTGCGGGAGGCCCACCGGGTGCTCAAGCCCGGGGGCCGCCTGGCCATCTTCGACGGCGACTATGCCTCCACCACCTTCGGCACCGGCGACCTGGACCCCCTGGAAATCTGCGCCGACGCCTTCCGCGAGCACTTCATCGACGACAGCTGGATCGCCCGGCGCACCCCGCTCCTGGCCAAGGAAACCGGCTTTCGGGTGCAGGCCTTCCACAGCCACGGCTACACGGAAAGCAGCGACCCCAGCTATCTGTACACGGTGGTGGATCGGGGGGCGGACGCCTTGGCCCACACCGGCCAGATCGGCCAGCCCCTGGCCGAGGCCCTGAAAGCCGAAGCCCGGCGCCGGGCCGAAGCCCACCAGTTTTTCGGCCACATCGGCTACACCAGCCTGATCGCCGAGCGGCTGTAGGGCTGTGGATTGACCCGGAGGCTGGGGCGACAGGCCCCCAGGCGGGCAACGTCGGGATTCGGCGACCAGACCCTAGCCCTTCCGGGGAAAACGGGCAGAACGGCGCCCCCCGATTGCCATCCGCCCCCACGGGGACGGCGGGCTCCGAGCCTTGGCATGGCCCAGCCACCCCAGGGATCGGCACGGAAGCCAGGCTTATGGTCCGGGCATGATGGCCAGCGGGGCTTAAAACCCTGGAATGGCCCTAGAATGTGCACCGGAACCTTGAACTGGAGTCTGGCATGTCCCCCCGGAAGCACCCGCGTTTTTCCGTCCCAACCCTCTTCACCCTGTTGACTCTGGCCGCCCTCTGGGCCGCCCCGGCGGCCGCCGCCTCCCTCAATGTCCTCGGCTTCGAGGACATGAGCTGCCAGGCCTGGAGCCAATCCAAGGACGACCCCGACCAGCGCGCCCTCTACCTGGCCTGGATGCGCGGCCTGCTCACCGGCCACAACTATGCCCGCCCCAGCCAGCAGGTTTCCACCATTTCCAGCGGCACCATCGAGCAGTTCGTCACCCGCTATTGCCGGGAAAAGCCCCAGGGCAATTTCGGCGACGCGGTGCTGCGCCTCTCCGACCAGTTCTCGGGGCGCAACAGTCCCATCGTCAAATAAGGCGCACCGCCACTTTTACGGACATACCAGCATGATCAAGAAACCCATCGACCACGAGCGGCTGGACCAGGTGGTCCTGGCGGCGCGCAAGGCCCGGGACGAACGGGAAAAGGGCTACCGGGAACGGGCCCTGAAGATTTACCCCTGGATTTGCGGCCGCTGCGGCCGGGAATTCACCCACACCAACCTGAGTCAGCTGACGGTGCATCACCGGGACCACAACCACGACAACAACCCAACGGACGGCAGCAACTGGGAGCTGCTCTGCCTCTATTGCCACGACAACGAGCACCAGAAGCAGATCGAGTTCGACCAGGGCAACCGG
>DATEZY010000258.1:0-4626 GCA_035255085.1 Azospira sp.
GGCGTTCCCGGCCCCGTCGTCATCATCGTCATGGACGGCTACGGCATTCCCAAGACCGACGTGGGCAGCGCCATCGCCGCCGCCAAGAAGCCCACCCTCGACCGCCTGTTCGCCCAATACCCGAACATTCGCCTCAAGGCCCACGGCACCGCGGTGGGCATGCCCTCCGACGACGACATGGGCAACTCCGAGGTCGGCCACAACGCCATTGGCGCTGGCCAGGTCTATGCCCAGGGCGCCGCCCTGGTGGCCGGGGCCATCGAGTCCGGCGCCATCTGGCAGGGCGAGGCCTGGCAGCAGATCGTCGCCGGCGCCAAGGCTGGCCGCAGTGTGATTCATTTCATCGGCCTCTTCTCCGACGGCAACGTGCATAGCCACATAGACCACCTCAAGGCCATGGTCGTCCAGGCCAAGGCCGAGGGCGTCAAGACGGTGCGCATCCACGCCCTGCTCGACGGCCGGGACGTGCCCGAAACCAGCGCCCTGGAATACGTGGAGCCCTTCGAAGCTTTCCTGGCCGACGTCTCCGACGCCGCCTTCGACGCCAGGATCGCCTCCGGTGGCGGCCGCCAGGTCATCACCATGGACCGCTACGAAGCCAACTGGTCCCTGGTGGAAGCCGGCTGGAAGACCCATGTGCTGGGTGAAGGCGAGCAGTTCACCAGCACCGTGGAAGCGGTGAACGCCCTGCGCGCCCGCCACCCCGGCACCATCGACCAGGACCTGCCGCCCTTCGTCATCGGCAAGGATGGCCAGCCCGTGGGCACCATCGAAGACGGCGATGCCGTGGTTTTCTTCAACTTCCGCGGCGACCGGGCCATCGAGATCACCCGGGCCTTCGAGGAAGTGGATTTCGACAAGTTCGACCGTATCCGTAGCCCCAAGGTGACCTACGCCGGCATGCTGCAATACGACGGCGACCTGAAGCTGCCCCAGCGCTTCCTGGTGGCCCCCCCGGCGATCAAGGACACCATGGGCGAATGGTTTGCCAAGGCCGGCATCGCCCAGTTCGCCTGCTCCGAAACCCAGAAGTTCGGCCACGTCACCTACTTCTGGAACGGCAACCGCTCCGGCAAGTTCGACGGCGAGACCTACCAGGAAGTGCCCAGCGACGTGGTGCCCTTCGAGCAGCGGCCCTGGATGAAATCCGCCGAGATCGCCGACGCCATGATCGCCGCCCTGAAGAGCGGCCAGTACAAGACCCTGCGCTGCAACTTCGCCAACGGCGACATGGTGGGCCACACCGGTAACTTCCGCGCCGCCACCCTCTCCGTCGAGGCGGTGGACCTGGCCCTGGAGCGCATCCTGCCGGTGATCGATGCCATGGGCGGGGTGGCCCTGATCACCGCCGACCACGGCAACGCCGACGAGATGTTCGAGCTGGACAAGAAGACCAAGCAGCCCCAGCTGAACAAGGACGGCTCCTTCAAGGCCAAGACTGCCCACACCCTCAACCCGGTGCCCCTGGTGCTGTACGACAACGTGAGCGGTAGCAAGCTGGGCCTGAAGCAGACGGAAGCCGCCGGCCTCTCCAACATCGCCGCCACCGTGGCCAACCTGCTCGGCTTTGAGAAGCACGCCAAGTGGGACGAAAGCCTGCTGGAAGTGCGCTAAGCCCCTTTAGCGGCACGGCAAGTAAAAACGGCGGGCTTTTCAGCTCGCCGTTTTTTTACCTGACCGCCAGCACCGCACTGCCAAAAGTATCACCGACCGGACGATGGCCACCCACCTATAATCCCCTGCATTCGTCGCATTGGGAAAAATGGGGAAAGTATGTTGCGTATGTTGCGTGAGCTGATCGCCGCCGTAGCCACCCTCGCCTGCCTTTTGGGCAGTGTCAGCGCCCCCGCCGGGGAAACCGTCTATCGCTTCTCCCCGGTCAATCAATACGACATCAATCTCACCGCCGCTTACTGGAACCCGATCATCCAGTACGTCTCGGAGGTCAGCGGGGTCAAGCTGAGCCTCAAGATCGGCCGCACCTCCGCCGACACCACCGCCTACGTCCTGGCCCAGGAAGTGGAATTCGTCTTCACCAACCACCTGTTCAGCCCGGAGCGGGATCAGCTCGGCTGGAAGGTCTTCGGCCGGCGCCAGATGCTGCCGGTGCAAGGCGAGATCGTCGTTCCCGCCGATTCCCCCATCACCGACCTGGCCCAGCTGAAAGGCCAGGAGGTCGCCTTCCCCGGGCCCGAGGCCTTCATCGCCTACAAGGTACCCTACGCCCATCTCCTGTCCAAGGGCGTGGACGTCAAGGTGGTGTTTGGCGGCAACCAGAATGGCGCCCTGGCCCAGCTCTTCTCCGGCAAGGTCAAGGCGGTGGGGGGCAATTCCAACCTGATCGACGGCTACGCCAGCCGGGAAAACAAGAAATTCCGCGTGCTGTGGCGCTCGGAGCCGTTCAACGACCTGGCCCTGATGGCCTCCGGCAAGGTGCCGGAGAAGGACGTGAAGGCAGTCACCAATGCCTTCCTCAACATGCACAAGGATCCCCGGGGGCGGGAAATCCTGCACCAGGCTTCCCTCAAGGTGGGCCTGACCGCCGAGGCCTATTTCATTCCCGCCAGCGGTAGCGACTACGAGGCCTATCGCCGCTTCTACCAGACGGCGCCGGTATCCCTGCGCTAAAGAGCCCTACTCGTCCCACTCGCCCGATGGCCCGCCTCGCTCTCCTCACCTGGCTCACCCGCCTGCTACCCAAGTCCCTGGTGGCCCGGGTCTATGCCCTGTACTCGGTGACCCTGCTACTGTTCGTCGGCAGCGGGCTGTGGCTGTTTTATCACTACCAGTTCACCCAGGCGGTGGAGGATGCCCAGCAATCGGCCACTATGCTGGTGGAGGTGGCGGTGCAGACCGTGGGCGACAGCGCGGTGATCGGCGACTACGACACCATCAAGCGCACCCTGGAAAAGTCCATCCTCGGCTCCCAGTTCGCCGCCGCCTCCTATATCGACCTGGCCGGTGGCATCATCAAGGCCGGCAACAGCGAAACCCCGGCCCAGCACCCGCCCCAGTGGCTGCGGGACGCCATCGCCGAACAGCTCTACGACGTCAACCGCACCGTGAACGTCGGCGGACGGGACTACGGGGTGCTGCGCCTCACCTTCGCCGTGGACGTGGTGGCCGCCGGCCTGTGGCAGCTGCTGCAGGCGGCCCTGCTGCTGGCCCTGGCCAGCTTCTTCGGCGGCCTGCTGCTGATCTGGTTCCCCCTGCGCCACTGGCTGGGCTCCCTGGAGCGGGTCCGCACCTTCGAGGTCAATCACCCGCAGAACGGCGCTTTGGCCGGCGAGGCCCTGCTGGAGGACGTGCCCCTGGAATTCCGGCACACCTTCGAGGTCCTCAACCGCACCGCCAACAGCCTGCGCAAGGAGCTGGACTCCCGGGAGCAGGCCCTGGCCTCCCTGCGCGGCACCCTGGCCGGCCTACTGCCGGAGAGCGAGCTGGCCACGGCCCAGGGCAGCGACGACATTGCCGTCCTCTCCCGCTCCATCCTGGATCTGGTGCACGAGCGGGAAGCCAGCCGCCAGGAGCTGAAACAGGCCAAGGAGGCGGCAGAAGCCGCCAACAAGGCCAAGAGCGAGTTTCTCGCCAACATGAGCCACGAGATCCGCACGCCCATGAACGGCATCCTGGGCATGACCGACCTGGCCCTGGATACCCAACTGACGGCGGAACAGCAGGAATACATCGGCATCGCCAAGAAATCGGCGGAAGCCCTGCTCACCGTGATCAACGACATCCTGGACTTCTCCAAGATCGAGGCCGGCAAGCTGGCCATCGACAACGTCGCCTTCGACCTGCCCCAGGCCATCGGCGAAGCCAGCCAGTCCCTGGCCTTCCGCGCCCGGGAAAAGGGCCTGGCCCTGCACAGCGATCTGGCCGCCAGCCTGCCGCAACAGGTGGTGAGCGACCCAGTGCGGCTGCGCCAGATCCTGCTCAACCTCATCGGCAATGCCATCAAATTCACCGAACAGGGCGAAATCACGGTGCGCTGCGCCCCCCAGACCGGGGAAGACGGCCGGCCCATGCTGTACTTCACGGTGATCGACACCGGCATCGGCATCGCCCCGGAAAAGCTGCAGCACATCTTCAACCCCTTTGCCCAGGAAGACGGCTCCATCACCCGCCGCTACGGCGGCACCGGCCTGGGCCTCACCATCACCCGTCGCCTGGTGGAGCTGATGCAGGGCCGCATGTGGGTGGAAAGCCAGCCCGGGGTGGGCAGCCACTTCCACTTTGCCCTTCCCCTCAACGCCGCCAGCGGCCCGGTCGCCGCCCCGGAAGCGGTGCCACTAACCCCCCCCGCCCCAAGTCGAGCCCACGGCGCCAGCGTCAGTGAGCACCAGCCCCGCAGTGCTGCTGGTGGAAGACCATCCGGTCAATCAGAAGCTGGCCATGGCCCTGCTGGAGCGGCGCGGCTACCGCGTCACCCTGGCCGAAAACGGCCACCAGGCCCTGGAACAGTTTGCCCGGCAGGTGGCGCCACCCTTCGCCGCCGTACTGATGGATATGCAGATGCCGGAAATGGACGGCATCGAAGCCACCCGGGCCATCCGCAGCCTGGAAGAGGCGCAGCAGCGCCGCCGCACCCCCATCGTCGCCATGACTGCCAACGCCATGCAGGGC
>DATEZY010000259.1:0-69316 GCA_035255085.1 Azospira sp.
CAAGGTGGGAATCGCTGTCTTCCTCATCTGTGCGGCCCTATTCAGCCTGCTCTGCGACAGCGACATGATCTTGATCCGGGAACAGCGGCGGACTAACGAGCTGTTGGAAGAGCTGAAAAACCAAGGGGCTGCCAAGGGACATGAGCGTGATTGAACGCAATTAAGGCTTCCCCTCTCAGGTTTGCCTCGTTCTCTCTCATCTAACCGTTAGAGTTTGTCCCACACGACTGGCACCAGCTCCCATTGATCCCCTCATTAGTTAGTTTTGGGGTGGCGGGTAGTTGGGAGCCTGGCGGGGGAGGTGGGGGCAAAATTGGCGCCCGGTTCATTCCCAACTCATAATGCGGGCCTTGTCCCATCGAATGCTTAATTTTCCCCATGCTGGACGACATCAAGAAAACCCTCTGGGCCACGGCTGACAAGCTGCGGGCCAATATGGACGCGGCCGAATACAAGCACCTGGTCCTCGGCCTGATCTTCCTCAAGTACGTTTCCGACACTTTCGCCGCCCGTCGGGCCGAGCTGACACGCCGCTTCGCCGACGAAGCCGACGAGTACTTCCTCTACGACTGCGATGCCGAACTCCTGGCCGAAGAGCTGGAAGACCGGGACTACTACAAGGAAGTAAACGTCTTCTGGGTACCCGAATCCGCCCGTTGGGAAGCCCTGCGGGCCGCCGCCAAGCAGACCGACATTGGCAAGCGCATCGACGATGCCCTGGCCGCCATCGAAGGCGAAAACCCCAAGCTCAAGGGCATCCTGGACAAGCGCTATGCCCGGGCCCAGCTGCCCGACGGCAAGCTGGGGGAACTGGTGGATCTGGTGTCCACCATCGGCTTCGGCACCGACGCCGGCCAGGCCCGGGACGTGCTCGGCCAGGTCTATGAATACTTCCTCGGCCAGTTCGCCAGCGCCGAAGGCAAGAAGGGCGGGCAGTTCTACACCCCCGCCTCCATCGTCAAGACCCTGGTGGCCGTGCTGGCGCCCCACCACGGCAAGGTTTACGACCCCTGCTGCGGCTCCGGCGGCATGTTCGTGCAGTCGGAAAAATTCATCGAGGCCCACGGCGGCAAGATCGGCGACGTCTCCATCTACGGCCAGGAATCCAACCCCACCACCTGGCGCCTGGCGGCCATGAACCTGGCCATCCGCGGCATCGACTACAACCTGGGGCGGGAACCGGGGGATACCTTCACCCGCAACCAGCACCCGGACCTGCGGGCCGACTTCATCCTGGCCAACCCGCCCTTCAACATCAGCGACTGGTGGCACGGCAGCCTGGAAGGCGACCCCCGCTGGGTCCACGGTACCCCGCCCCAGGGCAACGCCAACTACGCCTGGCTGCAGCACATGCTGTACCACCTCAAGGCCAACGGCCGGGCCGGCATCGTCCTGGCCAACGGCTCCATGAGTTCCAGCCAGAACAGCGAGGGCGACATCCGCAGCGCCATGGTGGAGGCCGACGTGGTGGAAGTGATGGTGGCCCTGCCGGGCCAGCTCTTCTTCAACACCCAGATTCCCGCCTGCCTGTGGTTCCTGGTCAAGCAGAAGCCGGTGCGCAAGGGTCAGGTGCTGTTCATCGACGCCAGGAAGCTGGGCACCATGATCAGCCGGGTCCAGGCCGAATTGAGCGACGAGGTCATCGAGCGCATCGCAGCCACCGTCGCCGCCTGGCGCGGCGAAGCGGGGGCTGGAGAGTATCAGGATATCCCCGGCTACTGCCGCAGCGTGCCCCTGGCCGAAATCGCCCAGCACGGCCACGTGCTGACCCCGGGCCGCTACGTCGGCGCCGAGGCGGTGGAGGAGGACGACGAAGCCTTCACCGAGAAGATGCAGCAGCTCACCGAAAAGCTGGGGGAGCAGTTGGCCAAGGGGGCGGAACTGGATGCCCTGATTCGGCAGAAGCTGGGGGGGCTGGGGTATGAGTTCTGAATGGCAGGAGTACTCCATCGACGATATCAAGGCCAGTGAAGCATCCAGCATTTCGATAGGACCCTTCGGGTCTCGCATGAAGAGTGATTGCTATGTGGAGTCCGGCACCCGAGTTGTTCGAGGTACAAACCTTACGTCTGGCCGAGAATTTTCCGGCGAGTTTGTATTTGTCACTGCAGACAAAGCAGCAGAGCTAGGTGGGGCAAATCTCGACCCACTTGATCTTGTATTTCCGCACCGTGGGGCAATCGGCGAAGTAGGCATCGTTCCAAACGATGGCAACAGTTACGTTCTTTCAAGCAGTCTGATGAAACTGAGGTGCCATCGAAAGAAGGCTGATCCTCATTTTATTTATTACTTTTTCAAATCTGACACCGGCCGTTTTGAGCTGCTAAAGAATTCATCACAGGTTGGTACTCCGGGAATCGGCCAGCCGCTAACGTCCTTAAAGGGCATCCGGCTGAAACTACCTCTTATCGCAGAGCAACAACGAATCGTACAAATACTTGGTGCCTTTGATGACCGCATCGTCCTCCTGCGCGAAACCAATGCCACTCTGGAAACCATCGCCCAGGCCCTGTTCAAGTCCTGGTTCGTCGATTTCGACCCGGTGCGTGCCAAGATGGCAGGCCGCGCCCCGGACGGCATGGACGAAGCCACCGCCGCCTTGTTTCCGGACAGCTTCGAGGAATCGGAACTGGGCTTGGTGCCGAAGGGGTGGCGAGTTTGTGCGTTTACCGAGACGGTAAATGTCATCGGTGGCGGAACTCCAAAAACTTCAGTCAGCGAATACTGGGACGGCTCTATTCCGTGGTTTTCAGTTGTGGATGCGCCGGTAACGACCGATGTGTTTGCCATCGATACCCAAAAGCACATAACTGAAGCTGGCATTGCCAATTCTTCAACCAAGCTGCTGCCAGCCGGAACGACCATTATTTCTGCCCGCGGTACTGTCGGGAAATTGGCCATGGCAGGGTGTGAGATGGCAATGAACCAGTCTTGCTATGGCTTACGAGGCAAAGCTGGTGACGATTACTTCACCTATTTCAGCACCTTCCGTCTTGTCGAGACGTTAAAGCAGAGAACCCATGGCTCCGTCTTCGACACTATTACCCGTGACACCTTAGCCGGGGTAATTGTTACCTACCCAGAGCAACGGATAATTAAGGCCTTTGAGTCCTTGCTAGCGCCGGTCATGAGGCGGATTAGAACAAATTTGCAGCAAGCTAAAACCCTCGCCACCCTCCGCGACACCCTGCTGCCCCGCCTAATCTCCGGCCAGTTGCGCCTGCCGGAAGTTGCCTAGATTCGTGACCTCAGATTAAAGCGGGCTTTACTACCCCTGCGGGACGTGCATAAAAAATGACGATTTTTATACACGTCCTTCGGGATGTGTATAAAAATACGGATTCTTTAAACATGTCCCGGCGACGTGCATAGAGATGCCGTTTTCTCATGCACGAGACCGGGCCCCTGTCTGTGGCCATGACTGCCTTGTCTTCCCTGGAAACCCTGGATACCGCCCGCTTCGACACGGCGCCCATCCTGAAACGCCTGGCCAGTGCCAGCCGCGCCCTGGCGGAGCTGAAGGGGGTGGCGGCATCCATTCCCAACCAGGGCATCCTGATCAACGCCCTGGGCTTGCAGGAGGCCAAGGACAGTTCGGAAATCGAGAACATCGTCACCACCCACGACGAGCTGTTCAAGGATGATGTGCTGCCGGAGGCCTTTGCCAATGCGGCGGCCAAGGAGGTGCTGCGCTACCGGCAGGCCCTGCATCTGGGCTACCGGCTGGTGCTCGAAACGGGCCTGATGACCGCCAACCACATCATGGCCATTCAGGCGGAGTTGGAGCGCAACAATGCCGGCTTCCGCAAGCTGCCGGGCACGGCCCTGAAGACCGGCTCGGGGCAAACGGTGTATACGCCGCCCCAGGACCCGGCGGAAATCGTGGCCCTGATGGGGGACCTGGAGCGCTTCATCAACGATGGCGAGCGTTTCCCGGTCGATCCCCTGATCCGCATGGCGCTGATCCACCACCAGTTCGAGAGCATCCACCCGTTCTACGATGGCAACGGCCGCACCGGGCGCATCCTCAATGTGCTCTATCTGGTCAAGGAAGGTTTGCTGGAAGTGCCGGTGCTCTATCTCTCGCGCCATATCGTGCGCACCAAGGCGGACTATTACCGCCTGTTGCAGGCGGTACGGGATGCCGACGCCTGGGAGGAGTGGGTGCTGTACATGCTCGAAGCGGTGGAGCAGACCGCCGGACAGACCATCCGCACCATCCAGGCGATCAAGGCGGCGCTGTTCGACTACAAGCACCGCATCCGCGCCGACTACAAGTTTTACAGCCAGGACCTGATCAACAACCTGTTCATGCACCCCTATACCAAGATCGAGTTCATCGAGCGGGACCTGGGGGTGTCGCGCCTGACCGCCAGCAAGTACCTGGATGCCCTGGCGGCCGGCGGCTTCGTGGAGAAGCACAAGATGGGGCGCAGCAACTACTA
Source organism: Azospira sp. (assembly GCA_035255085.1). Lineage (GTDB taxonomy): Bacteria > Pseudomonadota > Gammaproteobacteria > Burkholderiales > Rhodocyclaceae > Azospira. The sequence goes on from DATEZY010000259.1 coordinate 4,446, forward strand.
CGTCAATGTGGCTTTGAACCAGATTCTGCTGGGCAATTGAGATAGGCGTGAGATGAGCGAAGACCAACTGGAACAGGAAACCCTGGGCTGGCTTGCCGAGGTGGGCTACACGCCCCTGTTCGGCCCGGATCTGGCCGCCGACGGGGCCATGCCGGAGCGCAGCGACTACCGCCAGGTGGTGCTGATCGAGCGCCTGCGCAGCGCCATCCAGCGCCTCAATCCCCATATCCCCCTGGCGGCCCGTGAGGATGCCCTGGGCCAGGTGCTGGACTTGGGCATTCCGGCCCTGTTGTCGGCCAACCGCCGCTTCCATCAGTTGCTGGTGGGTGGAGTGCCGGTGGAAGTGCGGCAGGACGGGGAGACCCGGGGCGACTTCGTGCGCCTGATCGACTGGGCCGAATCTGCCGACACCCTTGGGGCCAACGAATGGCTGGCGGTGAATCAATACACCCTCAAGGGGCCGAAGCATACCCGCCGGCCGGATGTGATCCTCTTCGTCAATGGCCTGCCCCTGGTGCTGCTGGAGCTGAAGAACCCGGCGGACGAGAACGCCGATATCTGGAAGGCCTACGACCAGCTCCAGACCTACAAGGAGCAGATTCCCGACGTCTTCCAGTACAACGAATTGCTGGTCATCTCCGACGGCAGCGAGGCCCGGCTGGGCGCCCTCTCCAGTGATGCCGAGCGTTTCATGCAGTGGCGTACCATCGACGGGGCGAACCTGGACCCCCTGGGCCAGTTCAACGAGCTGGAAACCCTGGTGCGGGGCCTGCTGGCACCGGCCACCCTGCTCGATTACCTGCGCTTTTTCGTGCTCTTCGAGGACGATGGCGGGCTGGTGAAGAAGGTGGCCGGCTATCACCAGTTCCATGCCGTGCGGGCCGCCATTCAGCAGGTGGTGGCGGCCTCTCGGCCCACCACCGAGGCGGCGCGTAAGGGCAAGGGCGGCGTGGTCTGGCATACCCAGGGCAGCGGCAAGAGCATCACCATGACCTGCTTTGCAGCCCGGGTGATGCAGGAGGCGGCGATGGCGAACCCCACCATCGTCGTCATCACCGACCGCAACGATCTGGATGGCCAACTCTTCGGCGTCTTCTCCCTGTCCCAGGACCTGCTGCGGGAAACGCCCGTGCAGGCGGCCAGCCGCCAGGAACTGCGGGCCCTGCTGGCGAACCGGCCTTCCGGCGGCATCATCTTCGCCACCATCCAGAAATTCATGCCCGGGGAGGATGAAGACAGCTTCCCCATGCTCTCGGACCGGCACAACATCGTGGTCATCGCCGACGAGGCCCATCGCACCCAGTACGGCTTCGAGGCGAAGCTGAAGACCGTGAAGGCAGCCCGGACCGGCGTCGCCGCCAATGACGGCAACGCCCTCCAGGCGGCCGAGCCGACGTCGGTGTACGAGGTGGGCTACGCCCAGCACCTGCGGGACGCCCTGCCCAACGCCACCTTCGTCGCCTTTACCGGCACCCCCGTCGCCAGCGAGGACCGGGACACCCGGGCCGTGTTCGGCGATTACATCCACGTCTACGACATGCAGCAGGCCAAGGAAGACGGGGCGACGGTGGCCATCTACTTCGAGTCCCGCCTGGCCAAGCTGTCCCTCAGGGACGAGCAACTGCCCCAGATCGACGCGGAAGTGGATGAACTGGCGGAGGACGAGGAGGAAAGCCAGCAGGCCCAGTTGAAGAGCAAGTGGGCGGCCCTGGAGCGGGTCGTCGGCGCCGAGCCCCGCATCGCCAGCGTCGCCGCCGACCTGGTGGCCCACTTCGAGGAGCGCAACCAGGCCCAGCGCGGCAAGGCCATGGTGGTGGCCATGAGCCGGGAAATCTGCGTCCATCTCTACAACGAAATCGTCAGGCTGCGGCCCGACTGGCACGATGCCGACCCGGAGAAGGGGGCGATCAAGATCGTCATGACCGGCTCGGCCAGCGACAAGGCCCTGCTGCGGCCCCACCTCTACAGCAAGAAGGTGAAGAAGCGCCTGGAGAAACGCTTCAAGGACCCGGAAGACCCGCTCCAGCTGGTCATTGTGCGGGATATGTGGCTCACCGGCTTCGATGCCCCCTGCGTCCATACCCTGTACGTGGACAAGCCCATGAAGGGGCATAACCTGATGCAGGCCATCGCCCGGGTGAATCGGGTGTTCAAGGACAAGCAGGGCGGCCTGGTGGTGGACTACATCGGCATCGCCAACGAGTTGAAGAGCGCCCTCAAGGAGTACACGGCCAGCCGGGGCCGGGGCCGGCCCACGGTGGATGCGGCCGAGGCCTATGCGGTGCTGGAGGAGAAGCTCGACATCCTGCGCGCCATGCTGCATGGCTTCGATTACAGCGATTTCGCCAGGGCCGGCCACAAGCTCCTGGCGGGAGCCGCTGATTTTGTCCTCGGCCAGAAGGAGGGCAAGAAACGTTTTGCCGATACGGCCCTGGCCATGAGCAAGGCCTTTTCCCTGTGCTGCACCCTGGACGAAGCCAAGGCGGTGCGGGAGGAGGTGGCTTTCTTGCAGGCGGTGAAGGTGATCCTGACCAAGAAGGACCTGAGCCGCAAGAAGCGCAGCGACGAGGAGAAGGAGCTGGCCATCCGCCAGATCATCGGCTCGGCCGTGGTGTCGGGGGAGGTGGTGGACGTGTTCGAGGCCGTGGGCCTGGACAAGCCCAATATCGGCATCCTGGATGACGAGTTCCTGGCCGAGGTGCGCAACCTGCCGGAGCGCAATCTGGCGGTGGAGCTGCTGGAGCGCCTGCTGGAGGGTGAGATCAGGAGCCGCTTTGCCACCAACGTGGTGCAGGAAAGGAAGTTCTCCGAGCTGCTTGCCAATGTGGTCAAACGCTACCAGAACCGGGCCATCGAAACGGCCCAGGTGATCGAAGAGCTGATCGACATGGCCAAGAAGTTCCGCGCCGCCGCCAACCGGGGCGAGGAACTGGGGCTGAGCAACGATGAAGTGCGCTTCTACGATGCCCTGGCCAACAACGAATCGGCAGTGCGGGAACTCTCCGACGAGACCCTGAAGAAGATCGCCCATGAGCTGACGGAGAACCTGCGCCAGAACGTGACGGTGGACTGGTCGGCTCGGGAGAGCGTGCGGGCCAAGCTGCGGCTGATGGTCAAACGCATCCTGCGCAAGTACAAATACCCACCAGATCAGCAGGAGGGGGCGGTGGAACTGGTGCTGCGGCAAGCCGAGGCTTTGGGAGAGGCCTGGGCATAGCCTGCCGCTGATGCGTTAGCGATGTCTCTGTCGGACTTGGAGTCGCTGGCGGAAGACGGTTATGAAGCCCGTAAACGGAGACCAGAACAGGTTCCAACCATTCCGGAACCCCTCCAGAAAGCCATTTTTTATTTCGCTGACATTGCTCATCTCTCGCTCCTGGGTAGAGTCGCCTTTTGCAGTAGCTAATCCAATTTGAGAGCCAGGTCCGACGCTCTGGGGTGATAGTAGCGCTTCAGCATTCGGATGTCCTTGTGTCCAGTGACCGCCGATAATTCCAGGATGTTATCCAGTTTCCCTGCAATTCTGCTGGTGGCTTCATGGCGAAGATCATGTAGCCGTAGATCCAAGAGTCTATCGTCCGGGACAGTGCCATTTCTCTCACATTCTGAGACATAGTCAGCACGGGCTCGGTTTCGAGCTCGCTCAAAGCCTTTTTTCACCGCATCTGCTGTGATGGGGAAGACTTGCCCACTTGGGTCTTGCGGAAGTTGCCTTAGAGTCGATGCCGCTAAGGATGACAGAGGAACGGTCCTTGCATCCCCATTCTTGGTATCCGGAAGGTGGGCTGTTCGTTCTTCAAGACTTATATCCTCCCATCGGAGAGACAGCAGTTCTCCTCGCCTCATCGCAGTATGTATAGCGAGCTGCACAAATGGCTTGATCCAAGGGTTGCGGCTACCTTTACGGTACTGCTTGGAGTCTTCATGATCGTCGGCATGGTCTTCCAGTGCTTGCATCAGTCGCGCCTCTTCGTCTCCATTCAAGCGACGCTCTCTTGCTTTCGCGGGGCGGGGGCGTTCAATCAGGGCGACTGGATTTTCTGGAAGGTGAATTCCCCAAGCTTTTCTCGCTTTCGTGACGGCTGAGCTAATGATGTCTATCTCTCGTCTTACGGTGGCCGAGGAAACCAACTTTTGACGCCGCAATATGAAGTCGGACAAGGCAGACCCGGACAGCGCACTCATCTTGTAGCTGGTGATGCGATCCTTTAATAGAGCATTGATGCGGATCGTCTCGGCATCTCGGCCTTTATGAGACGGGACAACTTCATCCCGGAAGCGGCAGAGAACCTGTGCCAGGGTATTTTTATCGGCCTCACGGCGATCTTGGAATAGCCCTCTGTCCATCTCGCCTTCGATGTCTCTGGCCCACTTTTCGGCTTCCCCCTTGGTGTTGAAAGTTCTGGTCTGATTTGGGTAGCCTTTACGTCGCACTTGGCAGTGCCACTGGAAGTCGCCTTTCTTGCGGATGGTGGCCATGAGTCTTCCTGGTTGTTGTTTGTGCCAATATTGTGCCATTAAGTCCAAGAAAATGGCTGAAAACCGCTGTATTACTGCAATTCATCCGGCGTTCGGGACGCAGGAGTCGGAGGTTCGAATCCTCTCACCCCGACCAGAAAACGTAAAAAAGCCTTGAGAAATCAAGGCTTTTTTCTTTTCTGCCTCTCTCTTTTCCTCCCCTTCCATCTTCCTGCTTGGGTGACTGTCTGCCTGGGGGCCGTTCCGGCGCTTTGTCCTCCATCCGTTTCTGCCAGTGTGATGTAAGACCCCGGCCTTGCCATGGCTTTCGGTGGCGATGCAAAGTGCTATGCTGCAAAAGCAGGGAGAGATTCGCTCCGGAGCTTTTCAGTGCATGCGAGCGGCGTGAAGTTGATTTTTCGGGGAGGAAAGTCATGCCCGTCATCGGTATCGACCTGGGTACATCCAATTCGGCCGCTTCCGTACTGCGCGGCGGCCGCCCCGTCATCATTCCCAGCGCCGAGGGAATCAGCCTCGGCGGAAAGGCTTTTCCCAGCTACGTCGCAGTCAGCGCCGATGGGCAGGTGTTGATTGGTGAGCCGGCCCGGCGGCAGGCGGCTAGCAACCCGGAAGGCACGGCTACAGCTTTCAAGCGGCGCATGGGGCGACGCGAGATCATCCGTCTGCGTGATCGCGAGTTCTCGCCGGAACAGCTTTCGGCCTTCCTGCTGCAGAAGATCAAGCGCGATGCCGAGGCTTTTCTCGGCGAGCCGGTGACCCGGGCGGTTGTTACCGTCCCGGCCTATTTCGATGACAACCAGCGGTCCGCCACCAAGGATGCCTGCCGCATCGCCGGTCTGGAAGTCGACCGGCTGGTCAACGAGCCGACCGCTGCAGCCCTGGCTTACGGACTCGACCGTCTGAACCAGGAGCTGCGCATCGCCGTCATCGACCTGGGCGGAGGCACTCTCGACATCACTATTATGGAATTCGGCAAGGGGGTGTTCGAGGTCAAGGCGACCAGTGGCGATACCCGGCTCGGCGGCACCGACATGAATCAGTGCTTGTTCGATTTTCTTGCCCAGCGCTTCCGTGAACAGTCGGGCATCGATGTGCGCAGCGACCAAAAGGCGGCGGCACGTCTCCTGGAGGCGGCGGAAATCGCCAAGATTGAATTGACGACGACCACCAGCACCCACCTTAGTCTGCCCTATCTGGCAGCGATTGGCGGCGAGCCACGGCATCTCGACATCGATCTCTCACGTAGTGAACTGGAGCGCATCGTCCGCCCGGTGATCGACCGTTGCCGTGCTCCGGTGGACCAGGCGTTGCACGACGCCGGCATCACGCCGCGGGAGATCGACCGCATCGTCTTCGTCGGCGGCCCAACCCGGATGCCGGCGGTGCGTAGCTATTTCGAGACCCTGTTTGGGCGCCAGTCGGAAATGGGTGTGGACCCGATGGAGTGCGTGGCAAGCGGCGCCGCCATACAGGCCGGGGTGCTGGCCGGCGAAGTCAGTGACATCGTGCTGGTGGATGTTACCCCCCTCACCCTGGGGGTCGAGACCCTGGGCGGTGTTGCCACGTCGCTGATTGGGCGCAATACGCCGGTACCGACCAAGCGTACCGAAACCTTTACCACTGCTGCCGACATGCAGACCAGCGTCACCGTGCACGTTTATCAGGGCGAGCGGCCGATGGCGCGCGACAACACTAGCCTCGGTGAATTCAACCTGGACGGCCTGGTGCCGGCGCCGCGGGGCATACCCAAGATCGAAGTGACCTTCGATATCGACGCCAGCGGCATACTCGATGTCACGGCCCGCGATACCGGGAGCGGCAAGTCACAGTCGATTCGCATCAGCGGCTCGACGCGCCTGGCCGAGGCCGACAAGCAGCGCATGATCAAGGATGCCGAGCGTTACGCCGACGATGACAAGAAGCGGCGCGACGCGGCCGACAAACTCAACGATGCCGATGGGACCTGTTACCAGGCCGAGACGCTGCTAGCCGATTTCGGCGACAAGCTGACCGCCGATATGCGCAATGGCCTGGAGGCCGCCTTGCGCGAGACGCGGGAAGCCCTGAGCCTGAAGGATGCGCCGCTCGCCGCCGAGCGGGCCGAGAAGCTGCGCAAGCTGGTCAAGGAAGCCGGAGTGGTGGTCTACGCGCAAAGCGGCGCCGGCGGTGTCTATGCCGAGCGCCCTTATGCCGGAGCGCCTTATCCGGGACCCGAGGTCCATCCCCAGGGCGGCGACGCCCGGCCCAGCGGTTCGGGCCCCGGGGGGCGGGTGGTCGATGCCGATTACAAGGAATCGCGCTGAGTCGCTAGTCGGCGCCGAGGCGAGGGAAGACTGCAATGACCAGCTCCCAGCGCGATTACTACGAGATTCTCGGTGTCGCCCGGGATGCCGGCCAGAAGGAGATCAAGGACGCTTTCCGCGACTTGGCCATGAAATACCACCCGGACCGCAACAAGGAACCGGGAGCCGAGGCCCGCTTCAAGGAAATTGCCGAGGCCTATGCCGTGCTTTCCGACCCCAAGAAGCGTGCCGGCTACGATAACCAAGGCTTCGCCGGGGTGGCCGGATTCTCCAGCGAAGACCTGTTCGGCGGCATCAACTTCGAGGACATTTTTGGCGACAGCGGATTCGGTCTCGGTGGCGGCTTGTTCGACCGCATATTCCACCGTCGTGCCGCGGGGCCGCCCCGTGGCGGCAATATCGAGATCGATCTGGAAATCCCCCTGGCCAAGGTGGTGGCCGGCGGTGACGAAACACTGCGTCTGCAACATCCGCGCGCCTGCCCGGAGTGCGGGGGGAATGGCGCCGCGTCCGGTAGCGCTCCGCGCGAGTGCGCTGAATGCCATGGCTCCGGGCGCAAGACAGTCAGCCAGCAGCGCCGCGACAGCGGCAGCCAGGTGCTGATCCAGCAGATCGGCATCTGCCCGGCCTGTCAGGGCCGCGGCCGGATCATCGAGCATCCCTGCCTGCGTTGTCATGGGCAGGGCCAGATCGAGGAAGAGGAGACCCTGACCGTCAATATTCCGATTGGCGTTGAAGAGGGCATGGCCCTGCGCGTGCCGGGCCACGGTCGGCCCAGCCCGGTCCCTGGTGGCCCACCTGGTGATCTCTTCGTGGTGGTGCGTAGCGCCCCCGATGCACACTTCCAGCGCAATGGCGCCGACCTCTGGTATGCCGCCCGGATCGGGCCAGTCGATGCCGTGCTCGGCACCGAGCTGGAGGTGCCGACCCTGGAGGGAAGCGTCAAGGTGAGCGTGCCGCCTGGCTCCCAGCCCGATGCGACCTTGCGACTGCGCGGCAAGGGCTTGCCCGAGTTCGGCGGCAAACAGCGCGGCGATCTCTATCTGCGCCTGCATTTGCACATCCCGGAAAAGATATCGGCCGAGGCGCGTGCCCTTTACGAGAAGCTGCGCACCTTGCCCCCCGGTAGCAGGTGATGCCGCACCGGCTCAAGACAAAAGCGAGGAGAACAATATGTCAGCCCTCAAGCCCCTGGATGCCAGCTCGCTCTACCGCCCTTGCGACCCCGCGCTGCTCGATTTCTCGGACACGGCCGAACTGGATGCCACGGCAGAGACAGTCGGCCAGCAGCGCGCCATCACCGCCCTCGGTTTCGGCATCGACATCCGGCGGCCGGGCTATAACCTGTTCGTCCTCGGCAATCCCGGCAGCGGCCGGCATGCCATGGTGCGGCGCATGCTTTCCGCCAAGGCCTCCGGCGAACCAACGCCGGTCGATTGGTGCTACGTCAACAACTTCGCCGACACCTACAAGCCTCGCCTGCTGCGTCTGCCAGCCGGCCGCGGCAGCCAGCTGAAGCGGGACATGCATGGCTTCATCTCGGAATTGCCCCAGGCCATCATCGCCGGTTTCGAAACTGACGAATATCGCAGCCGGATCGAAGCGATCCGCAGTGAACTCAAGGAGCGGGAAAAAAAGGCCCTGCAGGAACTCGGGCAGGCATCGTTCAATGACCAGATCGTCCTGTTGCGCACGCCGAACGGCTTCGTCTTTGCGCCCATGAAAGGTGAGGAGGCGATGGCGCCGGGGGAATTCGAGGCCTTGCCGGAGGCCGAGCAGGAGCGCCTGCGCCAGCTGATCGATACCTATGGTGAGCGCTTGGCCAGTCTGATGCACCAGTTTCCACGCTGGCGTCGGGAAACCCAGGAGCGGGTCAAGGCGGTCAGCTGCGACACGATGCGCCTGGCAGTCGGTCATCTGATTGAGGAATTGAAGGAACGCTACACCGACCTTCCCGATGTGCTGCACTTTCTTGATGACGTCATGGCCGATGTGGTGGAAATTGGCGAGGCCCTGCGCGAACAGCCGAAGCCGGACGGCGATGGGGGGGAGGCGGTGATGGGCGGCACCCTCTCCGTCGGCCGCTACCAGGTGAACCTGCTGGTCGATAATGGCGCCAGCCAGGGCGCCCCGGTCGTCCGCGAGGACAACCCGACCTTTCCCAATCTGGTCGGTCGCATCGATCATATCGCCCACATGGGCATGCTGGTTACCGACTTCACCCTGGTCAAGCCCGGTGCCCTGCACCGCGCCAACGGCGGCTACCTGGTCCTCGATGCCCTCAAGGTACTGATGCAGCCCTATGCTTGGGAAGGATTGAAGCGTGCCCTGCGCTCCTCGCAGGTGCGCATCGAATCCCTCGGCCAGGTCTTCGGCCTGGCCAGTACCTTGCCCATGGAGCCGGAAGCGGTGCCGCTGGCGGTGAAGGTCGTGCTGGTCGGCGAACGTCGGGTCTACTACCTGCTGAAGAACCTCGATCCCGAATTCGCCGATCTCTTCAAGATCGCCGCCGATTTCGAGAACGACCTGCCGCGGGATGAGGCGAACACTCGCCAGTACGCCGGATTCATCGCCACGGTGGCCCGTACCGAAGGCCTGCTGAGCTTCGAGGGCGATGCCGTGGCCCGGGTCATCGAGCATGCAGCCCGGCTGACCGGCGATAGTGAGAAATTGAGCACCGACCGCCGGCAGATCGCCGATCTGTTACTCGAAGCCGACCACCACGCCCGCAGCGCGAATCGCCCGCGGGTTTCCCGGGGCGATGTGGATGCCGCTCTCGAGGAACAGATCGGGCGTGCCGACCGCCTGCGCGGCACGGTGCACGAGCAGATTCTGCGCGACAACCTGCTGATCGCGGTGGGCGGCAGCCAGGTTGGCCAGGTCAATGGCCTGGCGGTGATCGACCTGGGCGATTTCCGCTTTGCCCACCCGGTGCGCATTACCGCCACGGCGCGCATCGGCGAGGGCGAGGTGGTGGACATCGAGCGCGAAGCCGAACTGGGCGGGGCGATCCATTCCAAGGGGGTGATGATCCTCTCCGCCTACCTGGGGGCCCGTTACGCCGTTGATCGACCCCTGTCCCTCTCGGCCAGCCTGGTCTTCGAGCAGTCCTACGGGCCGGTGGAAGGCGACAGCGCGTCTCTGGCTGAACTCTGTGCCCTGCTGTCGACCCTGGCCGGTGTCGGTATCCGGCAGTCCCTGGCGATCACCGGTTCGGTCAATCAGCATGGCCAGGTGCAGGCCATCGGCGGCGTCAATGAAAAGATCGAGGGCTTCTTCGATATCTGCCGGGCCCGCGGCTTGAGCGGCGAGCAGGGGGTGCTGATTCCCGCCGCCAACGTCAAACACCTGATGCTCCGTGCCGATGTGGTTGCGGCCTGCAGCGCCGGGGATTTCCGAATCTACGCCATGAACACGGTGGATCAGGCCATCGAGCTGCTCACTGGCGTGCCGGCCGGCGAGAGCGACGTACAGGGTACGTGGCCAGAAGGCAGCATTAACCGCCAGGTGGCCGACAAGCTCGCCCATTTCTCGGCGCTGCGCCAGGCCTTTGGTGCTAGCGGCCGGCGGGGCACAGGGGATGGGGGCGATGCAGGGGGAAGCGACCCGGCCCCTTCCCGGGCCTGATTCATCGGGCGGCGATTGGCGCCGCGGGCATTGCCAGGGCCGTTCCGCAGATCAGGACCATGGTCGGCAGGCGATCCTCTCGCGGCGAAGATATGTCTGCCTGCCACCATCGGCACCCTCGCTGGAGCCGGGCGCCAGTCATCTCTTTCGCTTAATAGGCGCCATGCTGGGCGCGGAAGGTCCGGATGACGGCCAGGAATGCCTGGAGAATGGCCGATTGATCCTCCGTCCGGTAGATGCAGCTGAGGTCTACCGTGGCCGAGAGGGAGTCGTGGAACGGGCGATAAACAACGCCAGGTAGCTTCAGGGTGATCGCGGATTGGGGCACCACGGAAATGCCGAACCCCCCGGCCACCAAGGCCACGCCAGTTACCGCGTCGCCGACGATTTGCGAAATGTCCGGGGTGAATCCCATGTTGCGGCACAGTTCAATGACCCGGTCCACAAAGTTGGGCCGGGCTCCCGTGGGAAACAGCACCAAGGGATATTTTTCCAACTCCTTGATGGAAACGGACTGCTGCTGGCTGAGCGGGTGGGTTTCGTTGACGGCTAGATAAAGGGGCTCCCGCAGGATCAGTTCATTGGTCATGTCGGGCAGGGGGGCGATCATGCGGTTGAAGCCGATGGTGATTCGCTTCTGGCGCAGGGCTTCGATCTGCTCATCCTTGGACATGGTGTGCAGGACGACGCGCACATCCGGGTGGGTGTAACGGAACAGGTGCAGCAACTGGGGAATGGCGCCCAGGATGCCCGTGCCAAAAATCCCGATATCCAGCCGCCCGAGCTTGCCCTGGCCGGCGCGCCTGGTCCGCTCGATGGCCTGTTCGACGATGGAGCGAACATTGCGGGCCTCCTCCAGGAACATCTCCCCGGCCTGGGTCAGCTCGACACCGCGGGGCGTACGAATCAGCAGCTGAACCCCCAACTCTTCCTCCAGTTGCTGGATCTGGCGCGTCAGCGGCGGCTGGGAAATATGCAGGCGCAGGGCGGCCCTGCCGATGTTGAGTTCTTCCGCGACAGCAATGAAATATTTCAAGTGCCGAAGGTCCATTCTTTCCTCTCCGAAAGGCTTTTAACGGCATGCACAAAAGGTATTGCGCTGCAGTTTATTTGGTATTGGACGGTATGTTGATGCCTTGGCTAATCTGCATATGGGGATGAGATGTTGCGTTCTCATTCTTTATTCATCGGCTTTACCTCTCTGCTTCGGGGGCATTTTGCCCCCATTTTTTTTGCAGTAAGCGCGGCGCAAAGACCGTTAATAGCAGTCAAGTTGAAACATACCTCATGGGTATTGCGAAGTCCATTTTATGGTATTGGACGGTAATCCATGGGCTGAGTAAATTTTCTCGCACAACCGGATGGCGCTGATTTTTCTGGATGAATTTTTGCTGCCTCGGTTGCTTAAAACAGAAGAATTTGGAGGGACAAATGGAGATGAATCGTAGTTCTGCTCGGCGCACCGGCGGCTTGCCCGTCAGCCGATTGCTTGGCGGCATGCTTGGGATGTTGCTCGGGGTGGGGGGGGTGAGCCAGGCCCATGCCTTCGCCCTCGAGACCGACAATCCGGACGTGAAGATGTCCTGGGATAACACCTTCAAGTACAGCGCCGGTTGGCGCATGCGGGACATCAATGGACGGGTGGCGGATAACTCCATCGGGCCCCAGATCAATACCAACGACGGGGATCAGAATTTCAAGAAGGGGGCGATGATTTCCAATCGCCTCGACTTGCTGTCCGAGTTCGATTTTCGCTACAAGAATGCCTACGGCTTCCGCGTCAGCGGTGCTGCCTGGTACGACGATGTGTACCAGCATGGAAATGACAACCCGGGGGCGATGGGTGGGGCGCTGGTGAATTCCACCTCGGTACCCTACAACCAGTTCACCGAGGCCACCAAGACGCTGCATGGACGCAAGGCGGAGTTCCGCGATGCATTTGTCTACGGCAACTTCACTCCCGGCGACATGAATGTGAACGTCAAGGGTGGCCAGTTCACCCAGCTTTATGGCGAGACGCTCTATTTTGGCTACAACGGCATTGCCGCAGCCCAGACGCCGCTCGATCTGGTGCGCGCCCTCTCGGTGCCGAATTCCCAGTTCAAGGAAATCGCCCTGCCGGTCAAGCAGGCTTCCTTCCAGGTTCAGGTCGATCCGACCCTGTCCTTCGGCGCCTACTACCAGTTCGAGTGGAAGAAAAACCGCATCCCCGCCGCAGGCAGCTACTACAGCTTTGCCGACTTCGCCGATGAAGGGGGCGAATCCATTATCCTCGGCCCCGGGGTGGCGGTGCACCGTAGCGACGATATCAAGGCCAAGGACAAGGGTCAGGGCGGCGCCCAGGTCAAGTTCAAGGTCGGGGATACGGAATACGGCCTCTATGCCGCCCAGTACCACGACAAGATGCCCCAGTTCTACGTGCGTCCCGGGGTCAATGCCGGCAATGGCTTTGTCGGCGACTATGCCCTGGTCTATGGGGAAAACATCCGGACCTACGGCGCCAGCGCCAGCACGGTGCTGGGCGAGACCAACGTCGCGGCCGAACTCTCGGTACGCCACAACATGCCCTTTGTCGGCCGCGGCGTGACCATGGTGACGAGCGCTGATGCCAACAACAACAGCAATCCCGCCTATCCGGTCGGTAACTCCCTGCACTTCAATGCCTCGGCGATCAGCGTCCTCGGCGCATCACCCTTGTGGCAGGGGGCCAGCTTCATCGGTGAATTGGCCTTCAACCAGCGCCTGTCGATTACCAAGAATGCCGACCAGCTCGATCCCCTGGCGACGAAAAGCGCTACGGCCATCCAGTTCGTGTTCCAGCCGGAATACTTCCAGGTGCTGCCGGGTCTCGACATCCAGGTGCCGATTGGCGTCGGCTACGGCATCAACGGCCGCTCGTCGGTGGCCGGGGTATCTGCTCTCATGCCGGCCGAGCATGGCGGCAACATCAGCATCGGCATCAAGGGCGAGTACCAGAAGACCTGGCAGATGGGCCTGAATTACACCCACTACTTCGGGCCGAGTGGTTCCGTGATCAAGTACAACGCCCCCGCCCCTGAGCTTTCCTACAAGAATTTCCATGGCGACCGGGACTTCATCTCCCTTTCCGTCCAGCGGACCTTCTAGTCGAAAACATAACGAGGAGACATAAATAATGAAACAGACCATGCTCTATGCCGCCATCTTTACCTTGGTGGCCAGCTCCACCGGGGCCTACGCGGCAGTGTCGGCCGATGAGGCGGCCAAGCTGAAGTCCAGCCTCACCCCCATGGGCGGTGAGAAGGCCGGCAACAAGGATGGCAGCATCCCGGCCTGGGACGGCAAGGCGACGGTGGCTGCCAGCCCCAAGGTCGGCGATATTCCGACCCAGCCCTTCCCCGGGGAAAAGCCGGTGGTGCAGATCACCGCCAAAAACATGGCTCAGTACGCGGACCGGCTGAGCGACGGCACCCAGGCCCTGCTCAAGAAATATCCGGAAACTTTCCGCCTGGACGTCTATCCGACCCACCGCACCGCCGTTGCCCCTCAGTACGTCTATGACAACACCTTGAAGAATGCCACCCGTTGCAAGACCAAGGCTGGCGGCTATTCCGTCGAGGGCTGTTTCGGCGGCATTCCCTTCCCGGTGCCGAAGGAAGGCGTCGAGGCTATCTGGAATTACCTGCTGCGTGTCGAGGCCGAATCCACCGAGGTTTCCTTCAAGAACATCGTCGGCACTTCCGACGGCGCCCGCACCCTGGCCACCCAGAACGAACAGGTGAACCAGTATCCGTACTACTACAAGGATGGTTCCCCCGAGAAATGGAGCGGTGAATACTTCCTGCAGCGCTTCTCCACCGTTGCCCCGCCGTTCAAGGCCGGTGAATCCCTGGTCATCCGCGACGGCGTCGATGCCGCCATGCCGCGCCAGACCTGGCAGTATCTGGTTGGCCAGCGCCGGGTTCGTCGGGCGCCCACCGTCGCCTACGACACCCCGGACTTCGTCGCTTCCGGTGCCAACTACTTCGACGAAGTGATGGGCATCATGGGCCACCCGGACCGCTACCAGTGGAAACTGGTGGGCAAGAAGGAAATGTACATCCCGTACAACGCCAATGCCCTGGTGACCGCCAAGGAGCAGGAAGCCTTCGCCCAGCACCACATGAACCCGGACAAGCTGCGCTGGGAACTGCATCGCGTCTGGGAGGTTGAGGCGACGGTGGCCAGCGGCAAGCGCCATGCCGTGCCCAAGCGCCGCTACTACCTGGACGAGGACACCTGGCTGCTGGCCCTGATGGATGGCTACGACACCGAGGGCAAGCTGTGGCGTACCTCCCAGCTCTTCCCTTATGTCGTTCCGTCCATTCCGGCGGTGGTGAACAAGCCCGTCACGGTTTTCGACCTGCAGAAGGGCACCATGAGCATGGTGCAGTTCCTCGACTCCTTCAAGGTTCTGCCCCACCGCAAGTCGGAAAACTACTTTACCGGTGACGCGGTGGCAGCCGACGCCAGTCGCTAGTCGAAGCACGATGCCGGGGAGTCCTCCCCGGCATCTCCCCTGGACCGGGTTCTCCGGTTTCACTCGATTCGTTTGGGATCTGAAAATGAACGCGCGCGCAAAGACGTGGCGATGGCTCGGTGTCGCCGTAATTTCGGCACTGCTGGGCCTTGCGAATGGTGCGGTGGCGACGGCTGCCGGCAGTGCAGGTGGTGTTAAACGGGATGTCCTGGATCAACCCAGCCGGCAGAGCGAGCGGGCCAAGTCGGCGGTGCTGATGGCCATTGCCGTGGCCGGCGAGCGCCTAGTGGCCGTGGGCGAGGGCGGCATCGTGCTGCTTTCCGACGACAACGGCCGCTCCTGGCGCCAGGCCAAGGCGGTGCCAACCAGCGTCGCCCTCACCGGGGTGCGCTTTGCCTCAGCCAACACCGGCTGGGCGGTCGGCCATAGCGGTGTCGTCCTCAAGAGCAGTGACGGCGGCGAGACCTGGGTGAAACAGCTGGACGGCAAGCAGGCTGCTGCCATCGAGCTCGTGGCGGCCGATGCCGCTGCTGCCGGGAGTGCGGCCATGACCCGCCGGCAGCGCGATGCCCAGGGCCTGGTCGCCGATGGTGCGGACAAGCCTTTCCTCGATTTACATGCCTTTGACGATCGGCACTGCTTCGTCGTTGGCGCCTACGGCCTGGCCTTCGGGACCCGGGATGGTGGCCAGACCTGGGAGTCCATGGTCGGCCAGATCGACAACCCGAAGGGGCGCCACCTCTACAGCATCACGGCTACCCGGGACGCCCTGGTGATCGCCGGCGAGCAAGGCACGCTGCTGCAGTCGGAGGATCAAGGGCTGCGTTTCGCATCGCTGCCGATCGCCTATCCCGGCACCCTGTTCGGTTCCGTCTCCACCAATGATGGAGCCCTGGTGGTCTTCGGCCTGCGCGGCAACGCCTTCCGCTCCGCGGACCAGGGCAGAACCTGGAGCAAGGTCGATTTTGGCCTGCCCGTCACCCTGACCGCCGGCATGCGCCTGCGCGATGGCCGCCTGGCGGTGGTGGATGAGACCGGCCGCGTCCTGCTCAGCCGCGATGGCGGCAGCACTTTCGCCGCCTTGGCCGTGGCCAAGATGAATGCCGCCACTGGTATCGCTGAAGCCGCCGATGGCGCCCTGGTGGTTGCCACCCAGCGCGGCGCCGTCCGCATTGCCCCTGAAGCCTTCCGTTCGGAGCAAAAGAAATGAGTTATGTCGCGCAGCAAGCCGATGTCGGTGCTGTTTCCCTCCTGGATTTCGACCAGAAATCCGGTTCCCTGATCGAACGGGCCTTGTTCAACAACCGCCTGGTGATCGTGCTCCTCTGCCTGGTGGCAACCGCTGTCCTGGGCTTCCAGGCGACCCGCCTGTCGCTCAATGCCGCCTTCGAGAAAATGATCCCGACCCGGCACGAGTACATCGCCAACTTCCTGGAAAACCGCTCCCAGCTGGCCGGGGCCGGCAACACCCTACGCATCGCCGTCGAAACGAGGAAGGGCACCATCTTCGATCCGGCCTACCTGGAGGTCGTGCGCAAGATCAACGACGAGGTTTTCCTCTATCCCGGCGTGGACCGGCCGTTCATGAAGTCCCTGTGGGCGCCGTCCGTGCGCTGGACCGGCGTGACGGAAGAAGGTCTTGATGGCGGCCCGGTGATTCCCGACGACTACAACGGTAGCCCCAGCACCCTGGAACAGGTGCGCGTCAACGTCGAGCGTTCCGGCGAAATTGGCCAGCTCATCGCTGCCAATTTCCAATCGAGCATCGTGCTGGTGCCGCTTCAGGAAAAGGTCGCCGAAACCGGCGCCCGTATCGATTACAACGACCTGTCGCGCCGCCTGGAAGAGCTGCGGGCCAAGTACGAGACCGACGACATCAAGATCCACATCACCGGTTTCGCCAAGGTGGTGGGCGATCTGCTCGACGGCCTGCAGCAGGTGCTGTTGTTCTTCGCCGTGGCCATCGCCATCTGTACCGGAGTGCTCTACTGGTACACCCGCTGCGTGCGCAGCACCCTGCTGGTGGTGCTGTGCTCGGTAGTGGCGGTGATCTGGTTGCTCGGCCTGTTGCCCACCCTGGGCTTCGAACTCGACCCCTATTCGGTGCTGGTGCCTTTCCTGGTCTTCGCCATCGGCATGAGCCACGGGGCTCAGAAGATGAACGGCATCATGCAGGATATCGGCCGGGGCACGGACAAGCTGGTGGCGGCTCGCTTCACTTTCCGTCGCCTCATCCTGGCCGGGGTGACGGCCCTCCTGGCCGATGCGGTGGGCTTTGCCGTGCTGATGGTGATCCAGATCCAGGTCATCCAGGATCTGGCCATTACCGCCAGTATCGGCGTCGCCGTGCTGATCTTCACCAACCTGCTGCTCCTGCCCATCCTGCTCTCCTATACCGGCGTCAGCGCCGAGGCCGCCAAGCGCAGCCTGAAGGCCGAACTGGCAGAAGTGTCGGATGGGGGCCACACCAAGCATCCTTTCTGGGCTTTCCTCGACCTGTTCACTCAGCGCAAGTGGGCGGCCATCGCCATCGGCATTGCCAGCGTGATGGGCGCCATCGGCCTGGCCATCAGCTTCCAGCTCAAGATCGGCGATACCGACCAGGGCGCGCCGGAGCTGCGCCCCGACTCCCGCTACAACCGGGACAACGCCTTCATGGTGGCCAATTACGCTGCCAGCTCCGACGTCTATATCGTCATGGTCAAGACGCCCCAGTTCCACTGCGCCCACTACGACACGGTGATGGCGGTGGATGCCCTGGAGCGGGAACTGCAGCAACTGCCTGGTGTGGAGGCGACTTCCTCCCTGGGCGGCCTGAGCAAGCTGGCCGCCGCCGGCCTCAACGAAGGCAGCCTGAAGTGGTACGAAATCCCGCGCAGCCAGGACATGCTCAATTCGATCATCACCCGGGCGCCGCGGGAGCTGTTCAACCAGAACTGCGACCTGCTGACGGTCTATGCCTACCTCAAGGACCACAAGGCCGACACCCTGCAGAGCGTCGTCAAGACGGTAGAGACCTTCGCCGCCGAGCACAACACGGAGGACATCCGCTTCCTCTCCGCCGCGGGTAACGCCGGCATCGAGGCGGCGACCAATATCGTCGTCAAGAAGGCCAACAGCGAAATGCTGCTGCTGGTTTACCTGGCGGTGATCGTCCTCGCCTTCATCACCTTCCGTTCCTGGCGTGCCGTGGTGTGTGCCGTGCTGCCCCTGATGCTGACCTCGGTGCTGTGCGAGGCCCTGATGGTCTATCTCAACATCGGCGTCAAGGTGGCGACGTTGCCGGTGATCGCCCTCGGGGTCGGCATCGGCGTCGATTACGCCCTCTACGTGCTGACCGTTACCCAGGCCCAGCTTCGGGCCGGGCTCAGCCTGTCGGAGGCGTACTACAAGGCCCTGCTATTCACCGGCAAGGTGGTGGTGCTGACCGGCATCACCCTCGGCATTGCGGTCGCCACCTGGGCCTTCTCTCCCATCAAGTTCCAGGCCGACATGGGCATCCTGCTCGCCTTCATGTTCGTCTGGAACATGCTCGGCGCCCTGATCCTGCTGCCCGCCCTCGGCCATTTCCTGCTGCGCCACAAGCAGCCCGTCGTGGTCTGACGGCGCTTCATTACCCGCTGATCTTCGCGAGAGGTTCCTATGTACAAGCATCTCCTGGTTCCCCTGGATAGCTCGGGGCTGGCCACCGAAATCGTTTCCCAGGCCGTCTCCTTCGCTGCTGCCCTCGGGGCGCGCATCACCTTCTTCACCGCCCGCGCCGATTTCTCCGCCACCGATCAGGGCGCCCTGCAACGGACCGTGGCCCCCCAGGCCTATGCCGACAACCTGGCGGGGGAGGCCCGGGGCATCCTGCAGAAGGCCGAGGCCGCGGCGACCGCCAAGGGAGTGCCCTGTGCCTCCCTCATTCAGAACAGCGAGCACCCGGCTGCTGCCATCCTGGCGATGGCCGAGGCCCAGGGCTGTGACCTGATCTTCATGGCCTCCCACGGGCACAAAGGCCTGCGGGGGCTGCTGCTCGGCTCCCAGACCCAGAAGGTGCTCGCCAATACCCCCATTCCGGTGCTGGTGGCGACCGTCGAGAGCAACCAGGCGGATCGGGAGAGGCTGCTGGTCCTGGGGATCATCCAGGACGAGCATCGCTCCCTGGCCGCGGTGACCCGTGGGCTCATGCATCTGGTCGATGAGGCGGTGGCGGGCAGATCCACCCTCGATGCGGTGCTGGTGAAATCGATCATCCATTACGTCGATGCCTTCCCCGAGCGTCTGCATCACCCCAAGGAAGACGCCTACCTGTTCCATCGCCTGAGCACCCGCACCCGGGAATGCGACGCCGTGATCGAACTGTTGCGGGCCCAGCACGCCGGCGGCGCTGCCCTGGTACGGGACATGGAGGCGGCCGTGGATCGCTACGTCCAAGGCTATGGCAGCGCTGCTGGCGGGGGGGGTGGGACTGGTGACCTGGCGGCGCTGCAAGGGGTGGCCAGGGCGGTCAATGCCTTTGCCGAAGCCCAGTGGGAGCACATGAACCTGGAAGAAAACATCATCCTGCCCGCGGCTCGCCAGCATTTGCTGCATGAGGACTGGCTGGCGATCTATGGTGCCTTTTCCAGCAACGGTGATCCCCGTTTCGATGCCGATCTGGACGAGGGCTTCAAGCGCCTCTATGCCCGGATCATGAACCTGGTGACCTCGGAAGATTTTCTAAAAATATTGATTTCAGCAAATTGAGTTTAATAAAAAGATTAAATGTAGTTATGAATTGAGATACGAGTTACGTAATTTGCACGAAAAAACGCTGTTTTTGATCTGGCACAGTCTGTGCAGACATAGATCAAATTCCTGTAGCCCAGGGCGTTGAGTTGAGAAGGTCGAGGAGAGCGGAGATGCCGGTATTCACCATCAAGTTTTCTGAAAGCGGCGAGAGCTTTGCCTGCAACTCGGAGCAGTCGGTGCTGGAAGGCATGGTGAAGCTCGGCCGCCGGGGCATCCCCTCGGGCTGCCGCGGCGGTGGCTGTGGCGTCTGCCGGGTGGAAGTGGTGGCCGGCACCTTCGAGCAGAAGGCGATGAGCCGCGCTCACGTCAGTCCGGAGGACGAGCGGCAAGGGCGGGTCCTGGCCTGCCGCATCTTTCCGGGCAGCGACCTGGAGTTGCGGGTCCTGGGCGACATGAAGCGTTCGGTGTTCAAGCAGTCAGCAGCACAAAGCAGCAAAGCGGTTCCGCAATAGATGGTTCGCAGTGATTTTTATAACGAGGAGACAAGAAAATGGCATTGACTGGAGTTTTGCGTCCTGGACACGCACAGATTCGCGTGCTGGATCTCGAGGCCGCCGTGCATCACTATCGTGACGTCATGGGTTTGGTGGAAACCGGCCGTGACGCCCAGGGACGGGTTTATCTGAAGTGCTGGGACGAGCGGGACCACAACAGCGTGATCCTGCGCCAGGCCGACCGGGCCGGCCTCGATTTCTTCGCCTTCAAGGTGCTCGACAAGGCCACCCTGGAGAAGCTGGATGCCGACCTCCAGGCCTACGGCATCAAGACCGAGCGTATTCCCGCCGGCGAAATGCTGGAGACCGGCGAGCGGGTGCGCTTCGAGATCCCCTCCGGTCATCTGATCGAGCTCTACGCCGAGAAGACCGCCGTCGGCAATGGCCTGCAGGTCCTCAATCCCGCCCCCTGGACCAAGGCCTCCGAACACGGCATCGCCCCAGTGCGCCTGGATCACTGCCTGCTCTACGGCCCCAATATCGCCGCGGTGCAGAAGCTGTTCACCGAGGTGCTGGGCTTCTACCTGGTGGAGCGCGTCCTCACGCCGGACAACGACGGCAACGCCGCCATCTGGCTCTCCTGTTCCCACAAGGTGCATGACATCGCCTTCGTCGAGCATCCGGAGCCCGGCAAGCTGCATCACCTCTCCTTCATGCTCGAAAGCTGGGAAGAGGTGCTGCGAGCCGGCGACATCATGGCCATGAACAAGGTGCCCCTGGATATCGGCCCGACCCGGCACGGCGTGACCCGCGGCTGCACCATCTACGCCTGGGACCCTTCGGGCAACCGCTTCGAGACCTTCATGGGCGGCTACCAGCCCTATCCGGACTATGAACCGACGACCTGGAGCTTCGAGGGCCTGGGCGAGGGCGGCGGTCTCGACTATCCCCAGCGCAAGCTGCACGAGACCTTCCTCACCGTCGTCAGCTAAGGGGCCAGCCATGTCCGCCACTCCTTCCTGCGCCTTGCCGCCGGCGACGGCGCCGGTGATGGATATCTCCCGCCGCTTCGTCCGCGTCCGCGGCGAGCGGGCCAACGGCTTTATCGAATTCGAGTTCGCCATCGGCTCGCCGGAGGTGTTCCTCGAAATGATCCTCGCCCCCGAGGCGTTTGCCGAGTTCTGTGCCGACAACCACGTCCAGATGTTGGACGCGGATGAGGGCCCGGGGTCCGAACCCAGCGACTGGGACTGGCGGCTGGCTGATGCCACGCGCACCCGCTTCAAATAAGTAAAACAGGAGACATAACCATGCAAATCGATCTGCGTACGGTCAGTATCGAACCGCAGCGCCAGACCTTCGACCACCTGGCCCGCCGTTTCGGCGACAAGCCGGCTTCCCGCTACCAAGAGGGTAGCTACGACATCCAGGCGGCCGAGAACCTGCATTACCGCCCGACCTGGGATCCGGATCAGGCCATCTACGACACCTCCATCACCCGCATCGTGATGAAGGACTGGTACGCCCTCAAGGATCCCCGCCAGTTCTACTACAGCACCTACACCCTGGCCCGGGCCCGCCAGCAGGAAACCACCGAAGCCAATTTCAGCTTCGTCGAGAGCCGCGGCCTGGCCGACCTGCTGCCGGCAGACCTGAAGCAACTCGCCCTCAACCTGCTGGTGCCCCTGCGGCATGCGGCCTGGGGCGCCAACATGAACAACAGCTTCATGTGCGGCTACGGCTATGCCGCCATCTTCACCCAGGCCTGCATGTTCCACGCCATGGACAACCTGGGCATCGCCCAGTACCTGTCCCGCCTGGGCCTGCTGCTGGGTGACACCGAGGCCCTCGACGCCGGCAAGGACGCCTGGATGAACAGCGAAACCTGGCAACCCCTGCGCCGCTACGTCGAGGACTGCCTGGTGGTACGCGATCCCTTCGAACTGTTCGTTGCCCAGAACGTGGCCCTCGACGGCCTGCTCTACCCCCTGGTCTATGAGCAGATCGTAGACGGGCATCTGTCGCCCCGGGGTGCCTCCGCCGTGGCCATGCTGACCCAATTCATGAATGGCTGGCATGACGAGACCAAGAAGTGGGTCGATGCGGTGCTGAAGACGGCCGCCGCCGAATCGGAGCACAACCGCGCCGTCCTGCAGGAATGGACCGCCAAGTGGAGCGCCCGGGCTGCCGCCGCCCTGCTGCCCATCGCCGAGCAGGCCCTGAGCGACATGGCAAGCGAAGTGATTGGCGAAGAGATGGCTTCCTTCCAGGCGCGCCTGAAGAAAACCGGTATCGAGATCTGAGAGGCAGACATGTCCACCGTATTTATTGCCCTGCAAGCCAACGAAGAAACGCGTCCGATCATCGACGCCATCGTCATGGACAACCCGGAGGCCGTGGTCAACCGTCAGCCGGCCATGGTCAAGATCGACGCCAAGGGAAAGCTGGTCGTCCGCCGCGAAACCATCGAGGAGCAGCTGGGCCGTTCCTTCGACCTGCAAGAACTGCAGATCAACCTGATCACCCTCTCCGGCAACGTGGATGAGGATGAGGACACCCTGACCCTGCGCTGGAACGCCTAAGGAGGAGACCAACATGGATATGCAAGCCACCAAGAAAAAGCTCGGGATCAAGGAAAAGTACAAGCTGATGACCCGGGACCTGGGTTGGGAAACGACCTATCACACCCAGGATGAGGTTTATCCCTACGTGAAATTCGAAGGCATCAAGATTCACGACTGGGACAAGTGGGAAGACCCCTTCCGCCTGTCCATGGATGCCTACTGGAAATACCAGGCGGAAAAGGAGCGCAAGTTCTACGCCATCATCGATGCCCATGCCCAGAACAACGGTCACTTGAACATCACCGATGCCCGTTACCTCTCCGCCCTGAAGATCTTCCTGCAGGCCATCAGCCCCGGCGAGTACGCGGCCGGCAAGGGCTTTGCCCGCCTCGGCCGGGAATTCCCCGGCGTCGGTACCCGGGTGGCCTGCCAGATGCAGGCCATCGATGAAATTCGTCACGCCCAGACCCAGATCCACGCGCTGTCGAATTACAACCGTTTCTACAACGGCTTCCACGCCTTTGCCGATGCCCGGGACCGCATGTGGTATTGCTCGCTGCCGCGTTCCTTCTTCGACGACGCTATGTCGGGCGGCCCCTTCGAATTCATGATCGCCATCGGCTTCAGCTTCGAGTACGTGCTGACCAACCTGCTGTTCGTGCCCTTCATGTCCGGCGCCGCCTACAACGGCGACATGGCGACGGTGACCTTCGGCTTCTCGGCCCAGTCCGACGAAGCCCGGCACATGACCCTGGGCCTGGAGTGCATCAAGTTCATGCTCGAGCAGGATCCGGACAACCTGCCCATCGTCCAGAACTGGATCGACAAGTGGTTCTGGCGCGGTTTCCGCCTGCTCGGCGTGGTCGGCACCATGATGGACTACATGCTGCCCAAGCGCGTCATGTCCTGGCGCGAGGCCTTTGAGATCTACGGCATCGAAAACGGCGGCGCCCTGTTCAACGACCTGGCCCGCTACGGCATCCGTCCGCCCAAGGGCTGGGACGACGCCGGCAAGGCCCTCGACCACATGACCCACCAGTTCATGCTGGCCCTCTACCAGTACAACTTCGGCACCGCCTTCCATACCGGCATTCCCTCCGAGGAAGACATGGCCTGGCTGTCGAAGAAGTACCCGACCACCTTCGACAAGTACTACCGGCCCCGCTGGGATTACCTCAAGAAGATGAAGGACGAGGGCAAGCCCTTCGCCAACATGGGCCTGGCCAAGCTGTGCCAGACTTGCCAGATCCCGACCGTGTACACCGAGCCGGACGATCCGACCACCCTGTGCAACCGGGAAGTCGAATACAAGGGCGAGAAGTACCACTTCTGTTCCGACGGTTGCCAGCACATCTTCGAGAAGGAGCCGGAGAAGTACATCGAGGCCGTCCTGCCGATGCCCCAGCTGTTCCAGGAGCCGCTCAACGGCGATCTGGTGGCGTGGATGAACTGGGTCAGTCTGAACAACGGCAAGGACAACGGCGATTTCGACGGTTCCGAGGACCAGCGCAATTTCGAAGCCTGGCGCAACCTGGCCACCAGCAACGCGTGATCGCCCAACTACAAGATCAGGAGACATCAAATGGCAGTGACTTCAACTAAGCCTTATGTTGGCGTGCCCCGTGACACCGTGGCCAATTTCAACGGCAAGCAGATCGTCTACGTCTGCTGGGATCAGCACCTGCTGTTCGCCACGCCCTTCCTGACCGTCGTTGAGCCCGGGATGCGCCTCCGCGATTTCCTGGACAACGTGGTCAAGCCGCTGATGCAGGCGGATCCGGATGCGGCGGCAGTCGATCTGACCCAGGCCCTGTGGACCAAGGGACGGCAGCCCTGGCTGCCCAACTTCAACGCCAGCCTGAGCGACAACGGCATCGGCCATAAGGAGCAGTTGTTGTTCCGTACGCCGGGTGTGAACACGCTGCTCGCGGCGGCATAGGGAGCAGGGCAATGAGCTATGAACTGACCATCGAACCCCTCGGTCAGACCATCGCCATCGAGGATGGTCAGACCATCCTCGATGCTGCCCTGCGCGCTGGCATCTACCTGCCCCATGCCTGTTGCCACGGGCTGTGCGCCACTTGCAAGGTGCAGGTGGTGGACGGGGAAGTCGAGCATGGCGAGGCTTCCAGCTTCGCCCTGATGGACTTCGAGCGCGAAGAGCAGAAATGCCTGGCCTGCTGCGCCACCGTCCAGAGCGATCTGGTGATCGAGGCCGAGATCGAGGAAGACCCGGATGCGGAGAACCTGCCGGTGCGCGACTTCGGTGGCGTCGTCAGCCGCATCGAACCCCTGACGCCGACCATCAAGGGCCTCTGGATCAAGCTCGACGACCCCGCCGGCATGCATTTCCAGGCCGGGCAGTACGTGAACCTGGAACTGCCCGATGGCATCGGCAGCCGGGCCTTCTCGGTCGCCAGCCCGCCCTCGGCGGCGGGCGAGGTGGAGCTCAATATCCGCATCGTCCCGGGCGGTCAGGGCACGACCTACGTCCATGAGCGGATGCAGGTCGGCGATCCGATCCGCATCTCGGGCCCCTATGGCCGCTTTTTCGTCAAGAAGTCGGCCCAGATGCCGGTGCTGTTCATGGCCGGCGGCTCGGGACTGTCCAGTCCCCGGTCGATGATTCTGGACCTGCTGGGCGAAGGCTTCGACCTACCCATTACCCTGGTCTATGGCCAGCGCAACCGGGACGAGCTTTACTACCACGACGACTTCCTCGCCCTGGCCGAACGCTACCCCAATTTCACTTACGTACCGGTCCTTTCCCATGAGCCGGCGGGGAGCGAATGGCAGGGCTTCCGCGGTTTCGTGCACGAGGCGGCCAAGGCCCACTTCGACAACGACTTCCGCGGGCGCAAGGCCTATCTGTGTGGCCCGCCCCTGATGATCGATGCCTGTATCACCACCCTGATGCAGGGTCGGCTGTTCGAGCGCGACATCTACACCGAGAAGTTCATTTCCGCTGCCGACGCGCAGCAGGTACGCAGCCCTTTGTTCCGCTCTATCTGAGTTCCAGACGCCGCCGGGAGGTGGCGTCTGGGAGTCGCTGTATCAATACCCAGATCGATACCTAATAGATATTGAGTTGCTTGAAATAAGGTATTTGACGGTATTGAAGGGCCCCTCCTAGACTGATCCACAAGCCCCGGTTTCGGGGAGATCAACGAGGAATTGCCATGCAATTGATCAAGAATTTCATCAACGGGGAATTTGCCGAGGCGCTCGGGGGCAAGACCTTCGAGAAGCGGTCGCCCCTCAACAACCAGGTCATCGCCCAGGTCGTCGAGGCCGGGCGTGCCGATGTGGATGCCGCCGTCCGCGCCGCCCACGGTGCCTTGCAGGGCGAGTGGGGCGGTCTGACCACCGACCAGCGCGTCGACCTGCTGCACGGCGTGGCCAATGAAATCACCCGCCGTTTCGAGGACTTCGTCGCCGCCGAGATGGCCGATACCGGCCAGCCGCGCCATGTCATGACCAGCGCCTTCATCCCCCGGGGCGCGGCCAATTTCAAGGTGTTCGCCGACGTGGTCAAGAACGTGGCAAGCGAATCCTTCCAGATGGCCACCCCGGATGGCCGCGGTGCCCTCAATTACGCCATCCGCCTGCCCAAGGGCGTGATCGGCGTGATCGCCCCGTGGAATGCGCCGTTCATGCTCATGACCTGGAAGGTCGGCCCCGCCCTGGCCTGCGGCAACACCGTGGTGGTCAAACCGTCGGAAGAGACGCCCCTCACCACCACCCTGCTCGGCGAGGTGATGAACAGCGTCGGCATCCCGAAGGGGGTGTTCAACGTCGTCCATGGCTTCGGCCCCGACTCCGCCGGCGAATTCCTGACCCAGCACCCCCTGATCAACGCCATCACCTTCACCGGCGAGACCCGCACCGGCGCGGCGATCATGAAGGCCGCCTCCGAAGGCATGCGCGACGTGTCCTTCGAGCTGGGCGGCAAGAACGCCGGCATCGTTTTCGCCGACGCCGATTTCGACGCGGCGGTGGAAGGCATCTTCCGCTCGGCTTTCCTCAACTCCGGCCAGGTCTGCCTGGGGACGGAACGGGTCTATGTGGAGCGGCCGATTTTCGAGCGCTTCGTCCAGGCCCTGAAGACCAAGGCCGAGGCCGTGAAATTCGGCCGCCCGGACGACCACGACGCCAACTATGGCCCCCTGATCAGCGCCGAGCACCGGCAGAAGGTGCTGTCCTATTACGCCAAGGCGGTGGAAGAGGGCGCCACGGTGGTCACCGGCGGCGGCGTGCCGAAGATGCCTACCGAACTGGCCGACGGCCACTGGGTCCAGCCCACCATCTGGACTGGGCTGCCGGAGACGGCGGCGGTGGTGCGCGAGGAAATCTTTGGCCCCTGCTGCCATATCCGTCCCTTCGACAGTGAGGACGAGGTGGTGAATCTGGCCAATGCCACCGATTACGGCCTGGCGACCACCATCTGGACCACCAACCTGAGCCGCGCCCACCGCGTCGCCGCCCGGGTCGAGGTGGGCATCACCTGGGTCAATAGCTGGTTCCTGCGCGACCTGCGCACGGCCTTCGGGGGCTCCAAGCAGTCCGGCATCGGCCGCGAGGGCGGCGTGCATTCCCTGGAGTTCTACACCGAAACCCGCAACATCTGCATCAAGCTCTGAGGTGGTCATGAACCAAGACAAGATCAAGCAGTATGGCGACGAGCTTTACGAGGCCTGGCTCGCCCGCCGCACCGTGGCTCCCCTGGTCGAGCGGGAGCCGGATATCAGCATCGAGGATGCCTACCAGATTCAATTGCGCATGGTCGAACGCCGGGTACAGTCCGGCGAGAAGATCGTCGGCAAGAAAATCGGCGTCACCAGCAAGCCGGTGCAGGACTTCCTCGGCGTCTTCCAACCCGACTTCGGCCAGCTGACCTCGGGAATGATCTACCAGGAGGGCGACACCATCGACCTGGGCTCCCTGATCCAGCCCAAGGCGGAGGCGGAACTGGCCTTCGTCCTCAAGGAGGACCTGGTGGGCCCCGGCATCACTGCCATGGACGTGATCCGCGCCACCGACTACGTGACCCCCTGCTTCGAGATCGTCGATTCCCGCATCGACAACTGGAAAATCAAGATCCAGGACACCGTGGCCGACAACGCCTCCTGCGGCGTCTATGTCCTCGGCAAGACCAAGGGCGATCCGCGCCAGCTCGACATCACCCTGGCCGGCATGGTGCTGGAGAAGAACGGTGAGCTGTTCTCCACCAGCGTCGGTGCCGCCGTCCAGGGCTCCCCGGCCAATGCCGTGGCCTGGCTGGCCAATACCCTGGGGGCCCTGGGCATCCCCTTCCGCGCCGGCGAGGTCATCCTCTCCGGTTCCCAATCGGCCTTGGTGCCGGTGGTGGATGGGGATGAACTGGTGTGTACCGTGGGCGGCCTGGGTAGCTGCCGCGCCAAATTTGCTGGAAGGAGTGCCGTATGAGCCAGAAACTGACCCTCTCCCGGGAAGATATCGTCCGCCTCTGCGAGCGGGTGGAAGGGGCCCAGAACCGGGCCTACGCCATTCCCAAGCTGACCGACGAATACCCGGACATGACCGTGGCCGACGGCTATGCCGTGCAGGCCGAGTTGCGCCGCCGCTTCATCGCCCAGGGCCACAAGCTGATCGGCTGGAAGGCCGGCCTCACGTCCAAGGCCAAGATGCAGCAGATGGGCGTCAACGTGCCCTCCATCGGCTTTCTCACCGACCGCATGGCCCGGCCCGAGAGTTCAGCGATCAAAACCTCCGACCTAGTCCATCCCCGGGTCGAGTGCGAAGTGGCCTTCGTCATGAAGAAGGCGCTGAAGGGCCCCAAGTGCACGGCTGAGGATGTCCTGGCCGCCACCGACTACGTGCTGCCGGCAGTGGAGATCATCGATTCCCGCTTCTCCGGCTTCAAGTTCGACCTGCCCAGCGTCATTGCCGACAACGGCTCCTCTGCCCGCTATGTGGGGGGCGGACGGGCCCGCTATCCGGCAGATATCGACCTGCGCACCCTGGGCGTGGTCATGGAGAAGAACGGCGAGATCGTCACCATGGGCGCCTCCGCTGCCGTGCTGGGGCACCCGGCCGAAGCCATCGCCATGCTGGTGAACATCCTGGCCGAACAGGGCGAGGAACTGGCCGCCGGCAGCTTCGTCATGAGCGGCGGCATCACCGAGGCCGTCGCGGTCAAGCCCGGCGACAGCATCGTCGCCCGCTTCCAGGAGCTCGGCAGCGTTTCCATGCGCTTCATCGAATAAAAAGACCTGAAAGGAAACAGCCCATGCCCATTATCGAAATGCACCTGCTGGAAGGGCGCAGCGTGGAAAAGAAGCGCAAGGCCGTGGCCGCCGTCACGGCGGCCCTGGTGGAGTCCCTGGAAGTCCGTCCGGAACAGGTACGGATCCTGATCACGGAACACCCGGTGGAGCACTTCGCCGTCGGTGGGCAGACCACTGGCCAGCGCAACGAACTGGCCGGTAACTGAACTCTTGCAGCAACCCTTTGCAGCAACCCCCTACAGCGGTTGAGGAAATCATGAAGAAAATAAAGTGTGCCCTGATCGGTTCCGGCAACATCGGCACCGATCTCATTTACAAGATCAAGCGCAGCCCGGTCCTGGAGCCGGTGTGGATGGTCGGCATCGACCCCGAGTCGGAAGGTTTGGCGCGGGCCCGGGAGATGGGCCTGAAGACCACCGCCGCCGGTGTCGATGGCCTGTTGCCCCATGTTGCCGAGGACAACATCCAGATCGCCTTCGACGCCACCTCGGCCTACGTTCATGCCGAGAATTCGCGCAAGCTCAACGAGCTGGGGGTCATGATGATCGACCTGACCCCGGCCGCCATTGGCCCCCTGTGCGTGCCGCCGGTGAACCTGCGCCAGCATGCCGACAAGCTGGAGATGAACGTGAACATGATCTCCTGCGCCGGCCAGGCCACCATTCCCATCGTCAATGCGGTTTCCCAGATCCAGTCCGTCGCCTACGCCGAGATCATCGCCAGTCTGGCGTCCAAGTCCGTCGGTCCGGGCACCCGGGCCAACCTGGATGAATTCACCTACACCACCTCCAACGCCCTGCAGGTGGTCGGCGGTGCCCGCAAGGGCAAGGCGCTGTGCATCATCAACCCGGCCGAGCCGCCGATGCTGATGCGCAACACCATCTACTGCCTGACCGACGAAAAGCCGGACGAGGAGCGCATCACCCAGTCCATCCTGAAGATGATCGGCGAGGTGCAGAAATACGTGCCGGGCTACCGCCTGGTCAATGGCCCGCTGTTCGACGACAACAAGGTCGCCGTGTTCATGGAAGTGGCGGGCCTGGGCGATTACCTGCCGCGCTATGCCGGCAACCTGGACATCATGACGGCGGCGGCGACGCGCACCGCCGAGATGTTCGCCGAAGAAATCCTGGCTGGAAAAATCCAGCTCAAGCCTCTGGAGGTCGCGTAATGCAAGGAGAACAAAACCTGAAGGGCCGTCAGGTCATCATCCACGACATGAGCCTGCGCGACGGCATGCATGCCAAGCGCGAGCAGATGAGCGTCGAGCAGATGGTGAGCATTGCCACCGCCCTGGATGATGCCGGCGTGCCCCTGATCCAGGTCACCCATGGCGCCGGCCTGGGCGGCAATTCCCTGCAGCATGGTTTTGCCCTGCACAGCAACGAGGAATACCTGAACGCCGTGGTGCCCAAGCTGAAGCAAGCCAAAGTGTCGGTGCTGCTGATCCCCGGCCTGGGCACCATGCGCGAACTGCAGTCGGCCTATGATTGCGGCGCCCGTAGCGTCCATGTGGCGACCCACTGCACCGAGGCCGATACCGCGCCCCAGCACATCGCCTATGCCCGCAAGCTGGGCATGGATACCACCGGCTTCCTCATGATGGCCCACCTCAATACCCCGGAAGGCCTGGCCCAGCAGGGCAAGCTGATGGAGTCCTACGGTGCCCATACCGTTTATATCACCGACTCCGCCGGCTACATGCTGCCGGCCGACGTCAAGGCCCGGGTCGCGGCCTTGCGGGATGTCCTCAAGCCGGAGACCGAGATCGGTTTCCACGGCCATCACAACATGGGCATGGGCATCGCCAATTCCATCGCTGCCATCGAGGCCGGGGCCAGCCGCATCGACGCCTCCGTCGCCGGTCTCGGCGCCGGGGCCGGCAATACGCCCCTGGAGGTGTTCGTTGCCGTGTGCGAGCGCATGGGCATCGACACCGGTTGCGACCTGTTCAAGCTGATGGACCTGGCCGAAGACGTGGTCGTGCCGATGATGGAGCATGTGGTGCGGGTGGACCGGGCGTCCCTGACCCTGGGTTTTGCCGGCGTGTATTCCACCTTCCTGCTGCATGCCAAGCGGGCTTCGGAGCGCTTTGGCGTGCCGGCCCGGGATATCCTGGTCGAACTGGGGCGCAAGAAGATGATCGGCGGCCAGGAGGACATGATCGTGGATACGGCCATGACCATGGCCAAGGAGCGCGGCCTGCTGCAGGAAGTGGCCGCCTGAAGGACGGGCCGGGGAGGGGAGGGTGATGCCTCCCTGCCCGACGCGGGTCTCATCTCGTTTCGCGTTGTTCGACCATGGTGAAGCAATGAAGCTCTACTACGCCCCGGGAGCCTGCTCCCTGTCTCCCCATATTGTTCTGTGCGAACTCGGCTTGGCCCACGAACTGGACCGGGTCGATCTGCAAAAGCGCCTGACCGGCGACGGCCAGGCCTTATCCCGAATCAATCCCAAGGGCTATGTGCCGGCATTGCAGCTGGACGACGGCCAGCTGCTGACCGAAGGGCCGGCCATCGTCCAGTATCTGGCCGACCAGAAACCGGAAGCCGGGCTGCTGCCCCCTGCCGGTACCCTGGCCCGGGCACGGGTGCAGGAGTGGCTGACGTTCATCGGCACCGAACTGCACAAGAGTTTCAGCCCCTTGTTCAACCCCGATGCTTCGGCGGACTGGAAGGAGGCTGCCCTGGCCAATGTGCAGCGGCACTTCGCCTTTGCCAACCAGGCCCTGAACCAGTCCGACTACCTGCTCGGGGAGGATTTTTGCGTCGCCGACGCCTACCTGTTTACGGTCGTCAATTGGACCCGCTTCCTGTCGATCGATCTTTCTCCCTGGCCGGCCCTGGGGGCATTCCACCGGCGTGTGGCGGCGCGGCCGGCGGTGCGGCAAGCCCTGGCCGCCGAAGGGCTGATCTAGGCGGTCCGGTGATCCCCGAGAAGCGCGATTACTCCCCGCCTTCTGCCGGGTGGGGAACCTTCTTGCCGGAAAGGCGATAGGCCACCCGGGCCCGGGTCGTGCCCAGGATCTTGGCGGCAGCCGAGACGTTGCCCTGGGCCAGTTGCAGGGCCTGATTGACGGCCATCTCCTCCAAGCCGTCCATGGATATTTCCCCCGTGGCGAGAATGTCGCGCAGCAGGTCGGGCAGCTGTTCGTTGCCTTCTGCCGGTTTGCCGGCCGTGGTGCCGGCCTCGTCACCCTTTGGCGGTTCGGGGCGAATCGCTTCGCCGCTGGTGAACAGGTGCATGACATCGATGCCGCCGTCCTCCGGAGCGAGAATGACGCCCCGTTCGATGATGTTTTCCAGCTCCCGGATATTGCCCGGCCACGAATAGAGCATCAGGGCCTCCAGGGCTGCTTCGGTGAAGCCAGTCACCTTGCGCTTGTGCAGGGCGCAATAGCGGTTGAGGAAGTGCTCCACCAACAGCAGGATGTCCTCTTTGCGCTCCCGCAGGGGCGGGATGTGCACCGGAAAGACGTTGAGGCGATAGAACAGGTCGTCGCGGAACTTGCCGATTTCCACCAGTTGCCGCAGGTTCTCGTTGGTAGCGGCAATGACGCGCACGTCCACGCTGCGCACCCGGGTGTCGCCGATGCGCTCGATTTCGCCTTCCTGCAGGGCGCGCAACAGCTTGCCCTGGGCGATGAGGCTGAGGGTGCCGATTTCGTCGAGGAACAGGGTGCCGCCGTCGGCCCGCTCGAAGCGTCCCGGCCGGGATTGGCTGGCGCCGCTGAAGCCGCCTTTTTCCACGCCGAACAGTTCCGACTCGATCAGTTGTTCCGGAATGGCGGCGCAGTTGATGGCCACGAAGGGCTGTTCGGCCCGGTCACTGATGTTGTGCAGGGTGCGGGCGAACTGTTCCTTGCCGACCCCGCTTTCGCCGAGGAACAGCACGGTGGCCCGGGTCGGGGCGACCCGCTGGATCATGTGGCAGACCGCGTTGAAGCCGGAGGAGACGCCGACCAGGTTGATCTTGCCGCTGGTGTCGGTGGCGTTGGTATTGCTGCGGCCGAAGGAGAAAACCTTGCTGCTGGGGCTCTGGACGAATTCCTGGGCCTGCAGGTAGCGGAAATCCGCATCCGGGTCGTCCCACTCATCCAGGGCCTTGCCGACGATCTTGCACGCTGGGTAGCCCATGGCCTTGCATTCGACTTCCCGGACCAGCATCTGCCGGCCGAAAAAGCTGGTGAGGTAGCCGTTGGCGTAGCCTTGCTGCATCCAGCAGACCGGGGCATTGGCCGTGCCATAGGCGGCCATGTGCTCTTCGGCCTCGGCGGAGTTGTACCAGACGAATTCGCCATAGAAATGGCCGGCCTCGGTATCGACATCCAGCTGCATGGTTTCGATGGAGATGAAGCCTTCCATGGCGTGCAGCTGGGGACCGACGCCAAAGGCGTCGAATTCACTGCGCCCCGGGTGGAGGCGCCGCACCATGTCGGCATCCCTCATCCCGGACTGATAGCCCATGCGGGTCAGCAGACCCCGGGCCTTCTCGATCCCCAGGGTTTCAATCAGTTCCCGCCGCAAGGCCCCCAGGGAGGCATTGTGCAGCAGCACCATGCGCTGGTCCTCGAGGCGGATTTCCCCATCGCCCGGGGCGAAGCGCAGGCGCGCCGCAATGGCGTTGATGTCCGGGAAACGGTGTCTGGCCTGGGCGCTGGGTTGCAGCAGGCGAATGTTTTTTTCCAGCGAGTGGTTGGGGCCGGAGTGGTTGTGGCCGTTATCCATGAGCTTTCCTCGGGTGTTCCGTTCGCTGTCGCGCCGCCAGGGCGATTGATGAAATCTGAAAAGTGATTATCCCCCGGCCTTGTCAGATTTGTTAAATCGGCCCTGCCGTCGCGGCGGTCGCCCTTCGTCCGCCGCGGGGTCAGTAGCTGGTGGCGCTTTTGCTTCCTTGGTCCGGCTTATAGGCTCGCCGCAGCTCCGTCGTGGCGGCGGCGAGCAGCAGGGAATCGGCACCCACCGCGACAAAGCGGGCGCCAGCATGCAAGTAGCGTTGCACGATATCCTGTTCGCCGCACAAGATGCCACCGCTTTTCCCCGCCTGGCGGACCTTGGTGAGGCCGATCTCGATGGCCGCCACGATGCTGGGGTGGTTGGATTGGCCGAGGAGGCCGTAGGAGGCCGCCAGGTCTGCGGCGCCGAAAAAGATGCCATCGACCCCTTCCACCGCCAGGATCGCTTCCAGGTTTTCGTAACCCAGCCGGGTTTCCACCTGGACGAGCAGGCACATTTGATCATTCGCCTGGCTGCTGTATTCCTGAATCCGACCCCAGCGCGACGCCCGGGCCAGGGCACTGCCGACGCCCCGGATGCCGGCCGGCGGATAGCGCATGGCGCGCACCAGCCCCTCGGCCTGTTCCGCCGTCTCGACCATGGGAATGAGCAGCGTCTGGACGCCGGTTTCCAGGAGCTGCTTGATCAGCACATGGTCGCCCTGGGGCGGGCGTACGATCGCTTGCGACGGGTAGGGGGCGATGGCCTGCAGTTGGGCCAGGATGCTGCGCAGGTCATTGGGGCCGTGCTCGGCGTCGATCAGCAGCCAGTCAAAGCCGGCGCCGGCACAAATCTCGGCGCTGAAGGTTTCCCCCAGGCCGAGCCAGAGGCCAAGCAGGGTCTTGTCCGTACGCAGATCGGCCTTGAATTGATTGAACGGGATATCCATGGACGGGTTTTTCTCCAATTGACGATTGGGGCCGCAGGGGTAGATGGAAGAGATGTGGGCCAGCTTCAGGCGCTGGCCTGGGCGAAGGCGTCGTTGGCGGCGGCCAGGACCTGCTTGAGCCGGGCGTAGGCCGGCCGTACCTGCTGGGTCGTGACGGCATGCATGCCGGGGAAGTCCCCCCGTTTGGCCACCGCCAGGGCGGCATTGCGGCACTGGCGGTAGTTCTTCAGGCCTTCGGTGAAGGCCGGGTCGTCGTGCCCTCCCATGGTCGTATGGCGCTGCCAGTTGGCATCGATGATCGAATCGAGCTCGGCGACGCGGGAGAGGAAGCCGGTGATCTCCCCGGTGGAGGTGGAGTTCAGGATCAGGATGTTGTTCGCCCGCATTTCTTCCATGGCATCGCCGATGGCTTTGAGCGGCGGCTGGTCGCCGACCAGGGTATCCGCCTGGCGTTTTATTTCGGTGAGTTGGGCGATGATCCCGCGCAGTGCCTTGTTGCATTCCTGGACCGCTTCGCTGCCGGCATTGGCCTGCTGCACCAGCTCGTCGAGCTCGGCGCCGATCTGCTCGCCCAGGCCAGCCTGGGCCGTTGCTGCCGTGCAGATATGGGTTGCCGAATCCATGGTCTTTTCCGCCAGGGAAGTCAGGCTGTCCAGCACGGCCATGGCCTCCCGCGCCCGGGCCGTGCTTTCCACCACCCGGGCCTGGGCATCTTCGACGGCCCGGTCCACATTCCTGGTGCTGCTGGCGATGCGCTCGATCATGCCGCCGATTTCGCCAGTGGCCACAGTGGTCCGCTCGGCCAGCTTGCGCACTTCATCGGCGACGACGGCGAACCCCCGCCCCTGTTCGCCGGCCCGGGCCGCTTCAATCGCCGCGTTCAAGGCCAGCAGGTTCGTCTGGGAGGCGATGTTATGGATGATGGAGACGGCCCCTCCGATTTCCGTCGAGGCATCGACGACCCGGCGGAACTCACCGACGACGGCGTCGATGGCCGAGGCCACGCTATTCACGGAGTCAAAGGCTTGCCGCACGTTCTCGGCCCCCGCTTGGGAGAGGTGGTGGGAACTCTCCGCATTGCGGGAGCACAGTTCCGCCGCCTCCCGTCCCTGGGTGATGCTTTGGTTGAGGCTGATGCCGTGGTCGAGGATACGGCGCCCGGTTTCCAGTTCCTGCTGGGCGATCCCGACCACCGTGGTGAATTGGGAGAGCAGGGTTGCCGCCTGGGTCGTGACCGCCATGCTGCTTTGGTTGAGGCCTTCCAGTTGGTCGGGCTGCTCCCGGCCGGCCATTGTCCCGGCCCCAGCCTCGTTCCCCGGACTCCCGTCTCGACCCCGGCGCATGCCGCCGATCCACAGGAAGGCCACGCCGAGGGCGAACACCAGGGTTTCCCACCACGGCAGGCCGGCCACCGCCGCGATCCCCTGGGCAGCCAGCCCGCCCATCGTTAGCGTCAATCCGATAACCCTGAAAACCAAGCTGCGCTCGACCATTCGCTCCTCCCTTTGCTGGATGTTTGCCGTGGCAGGGGAGGCAGTCTTTCCCCGGCGCCACGGCCGACTATGTCGGAAGGTGCTCATACCGTCTAATACAAATTTATGGCTAAACGCATACCTGTGAGGTATGGGTATGGCCATCAGTTAGAAACGGGTGGTTTGCTGGCGCTGCCTGCTCCTTTCCGCCCCTTTTACCCCCTTCCCGCCCCTCTCGGGGGCGCTTCAGAACGCGCTCTTCACCACGCCGCCGTCGGCCCGCAGGGCGGCGCCGGTGGTGGCCGAGGCGAGGGGGCTGGCGAGATAGGCCACTAGGGAGGCGACCTCTTCAGGCTGGGCGAAGCGCTTGATGAGGGAGGTGGGCCGGACCTTGGCGAAGAACTCCTGCTCGAATTCGGCAAAGGTCTTGCCTTCGGCCTCGGCCAGGGCCTCGACGAAATCGCCGACGCCCCGGGAGCGGGTTGGCCCCGGCAGGACGCAATTGACGGTGATGCCGGTTCCCGCCACCGCCTCCGCCAAACCCCGGGACACCGCCAGCTGGGCCGTCTTGGTGGTGCCGTAATGGATCATCTCGGCGGGGATCTGCACCGCACTTTCGCTGGAGATGAAAATGATGCGCCCCCAGTTGGCCCGCTTCATTGCCGGCAGGGCCAGGCGCGCCAGGCGTACGCCGCTCAGTACATTGACCTCGAAGAAGCGCAGCCAGTCCGCATCCGGAATGTCCTCGAAGGGCTTGGGCTCGAAGATGCCCAGGTTGTTGACCAGGATGTCCACGGTGGGGAACCGGGCCATCACCGCTTCCGCTCCAGCGGCGGTGCTCAGGTCCCCGGCGAAGCCCAGCACCTCACCGCCGGTCTCGGCTTGCAGGCGCTGCACCGCCTCCGTCACCGCAGCCTCGGTACGGCCGTTGATCACTACCCGGGCGCCTTCCCGGGCCAGGGCGGTGGCGATGGCATTGCCGATGCCGGCGGTACTGCCGCTCACCAGCGCCAGTTTTCCTTGTAGCTGTAGATCCATGGGGGGGCTCCTGTATTTAAAAAAGGGTGGTCCGGCAGGCGCGGCAATCCGGGTGCGCCAGGGCCGGTGGCTGTTTGCACACGGCTTCATTTCGACCAGAAATCCTGGGGGCCGATCACTTCCCCGCGCACGACGAAGCTTCACCTTCGCTGCGCTTGGCAACGACGAGACTACGGGCCGGTTTCATCAACGATGCCTGAACAAAAAAAGCCCGCTTGCGCGGGCCCAAATCCCGGTCGAGAGAGTCCAGCAATGCCAAAGCGTAAATAGGCAACTGGAACCCTAAGAGGAGAGACTCGATTCGGGAGCAGAGGAAATTAAAACCATGGAGCCAGGGCTTGCGCCTTGATTGTTTCATTGGTGAGCCCCAGGAGGCGGTGTTGGCACGGGAACCTCGGCTACGATGCTGGCACCGATGTTTAGGCGCGAGATTTGGGGCCGCACCGCATGACGTCCACAGTCGGAACATTAAGGGGGGGAGGCAACGTGGTCTAATTCCGATTTGGCATGGTTTGGATACCCTGCAGGTATTGAATCCGGGCCAGGGGGCAGGGTGCCGCTTCACGCTTACTTCCGGATCACTCCCCGGTTCCTTCAATCTTGCCCTTACGACCTCGGGCCTGTTTGCCTGTAGGGCCCGGAAGGCTCCCTGCCTCTGCTATCCTTGTCGGGATTTTTAATGTGTCCGGATATTGATAGTGAAATTTCTGCTTTTCCTGCTGGTGCTGGCCGGTATCTGGTGGTGGCGCGGTGCCGCTGCGAGGCAGAAACCCCGGGTTGAGCAGCGCCCGGTGGAGCGCATGGTGGCCTGCGAGCGCTGCGGTGTGCATATGCCCGAGAGCGATGCCATTCTGGAAAATGGCCGCTATTTCTGCTGTGCGGCTCATCAGCAAAATCAGAGAAACAACAGCGGCAACGATTGACATGACCCAGCCTATCCTGGCTCAAGGCGCGACCTCCTTCCCTTCCGACTCCTATTGGAAGTCCCTGCGCTATTTCAATCTTTATCGCTTCGTGGTCGCCAGCCTGCTGTTCGTCTCGGCGTTTGTGCACCCGGCCAGTTTCGAACTGCTCCCGGCCACCGATCGTTCCCTGTATCTGACGACCGCCAGCTGTTACTGGCTGATCACCTTTCTTTCGGTGATGGTGCTGCACCGCTGGCAGCGGCGCTTCAGCCTGCAGCTATCGGGCCAGGTGCTCCTCGACGTGGTGGTGATTACCTTGTTGATGCATGCCAGCGGTGGGCTCAAGAACGGTCTGGGCGCCATGCTGCTGGTGTCCCTGGCCGGGGCCGGCCTGGTGGGCCAGGGGCGCATGGTGGTCTTCTATGCCGCCTTGGCCACCCTGGCCATATTGTTCGAGCAGATGCTCATCTCGCTGGGGGGGGACTTCGACGCCAGCGCCATCTTCCAGGCCGGGCTGCTCAGTGTCGGCTTTTTCGCCTCGGCCATTTCGGCCCGCCTCCTGGCGCGCCGGGTGGTTGCCAACGAGGAGCTGGCGCGGCATCGCGGCATCGAATTGCAGAATCAGGTCCGTATCAGCCAGCGGGTGATCGAGGAAATGCAGGATGGCGTATTGGTGGTTTCGCCCCAGGGCCAGGTGCGCCTGCACAACCCCCAGGCGGAACTCCTGCTCGGCATCACCGGAGGAGACAAGCGCCAGTTAAGCGAGTACGGCACGGAACTGGCGGAGCATTTCCGCGCCTGGCGCCTGGGGGATGGGCGCAACGCCACGATCATTTTCCGTTCGGCCCAGAGCGGCAAGCAGGTCTTTGCCAGGCTGCTGGGCACGGCCAGCAGCGAAGGCGATATCCTGATCCTGCTGGAGGACATGGGGCGCTTGCAGGAAGAGTCCCGGCAACTGAAGCTGGCGGCCCTGGGGCGGCTGACCGCCAACATCGCCCATGAAATCCGCAATCCCCTGTCGGCCATCAACCATGCCGGCGAGCTGCTGCAGGAAGCTTCCTCGGCGGATAGCCAGGACGCGCGCCTGGTGCGTATTGTCCTGGATAATGCCCAGCGCCTGGAGCGCATCGTCCGGGACGTGCTGGAGGTGGGGCGCCGGGATCGGCGCAAGCCGGAGCCCATCGATCTGGTGGCGCTGCTGCCCGGGTTTGTGGAGGATTTCCAGGCCCGGGAAAAACTGCCTCCCGGCCTGCTGGTCCTGGGGCCCCTGGACCCGGCTACGGTGGAATTTGATCGGGCCCATTTCAATCAGGTGTTGTGGAATTTGCTCAGCAACGCCTTGCGCCACAGCCGCCGCCAGGCCGGTAGTGTGCGCCTGAACGTTCGTGCCGGCCTGGCCGGTCAAATCGAATTGCATGTGCAGGATGATGGTGAGGGCATCGCTCCGGAGTTGCGGGAACAGGTGTTCGAGCCGTTTTTTACCACCCATAACAAGGGCACCGGCCTGGGGCTGTATATCGCCCGGGAGCTGTGTGAAGCCAATGGCGCCAGCCTCGAGTTGCTCGACGCCGGCCCGGGTGCCCATTTCAGGATTGTCGGGAGGAGTGTGGTGTGCCAGTGACACGCAATGACAAAGCGGAGCGCCGGGCGAGAGGCGAGTTGCAGCGGGTATTGGTGGTGGACGATGAGGCCGATATCCGGGAACTGGTGGATCTCACCCTGTCTCGCATGGGCCTGGCCGCGGATTGCGCCGGGTCCGTGGCCGAGGCGCGGAGCTTTCTGGAGCGTCAGCGCTACCAGCTGTGCCTGACCGACATGCGCCTGCCCGATGGCGAAGGCCTGGAGCTGGTGCAGCTGATCGGCGAACGTTATAGCGAGACGCCGGTGGCGGTGATCACGGCCTATGGCAGCGCCGAGAATGCGGTAGCCGCCCTCAAGGCCGGGGCCTTCGATTACCTGGCCAAGCCGGTGGCCCTGGATCAGCTGCGTACCCTGATCAAGTCCGCCATCGAATTGCCGTCGGCTCCCGAAGTGAAAGGTGGCACCTTGCAGCTGATCGGTACCTCCCGCGCCATTGAAATGGTGCGGGAACTGATCGCCAAACTGGCCCGCAGCCAGGCCCCGGTTTATATCTCCGGTGAATCCGGCAGCGGCAAGGAATTGGCGGCCCGCTTGATCCATGCCCAGAGCAGTCGGGCCGATGCTCCCTTCGTGCCGGTCAACTGCGGTGCCATTCCGGAAAACCTCATGGAGTCCGAATTCTTCGGCTATCGCAAGGGCGCCTTCACCGGCGCCGATGGCGATCGGGAGGGCTTCTTCCAGGCGGCCAGCAGCGGCACCCTGTTCCTCGACGAGGTGGCGGATCTACCCTTGTCCATGCAGGTGAAGCTGCTGCGCGCCATCCAGGAAAAGCGGGTGCGCAAGGTCGGGGCCACGGTGGAGGAACCCGTCGATGTGCGCCTCATCTGCGCCACCCACCAGGACCTGCGGGCCTGCGTTGAAGCCGGCAACTTCCGCCAGGATTTGTACTACCGCCTCAACGTCATCGAACTGAAAATGCCGACCCTGCGCGAGCGGGGCGAGGATATTCCGCTCCTGGCCGACGCCTGCCTGCAGCGCATGGCGGGCCACGGGCCGGCCCTGGATATGTCCGCGGCAGCCCATGAAGCCTTGCGGGCCTATCCCTTCCCCGGCAACGTGCGGGAACTCGAGAATGTGCTGGAGCGGGCCAGCGCCCTGTGCAACGGCGAGCGAATCGAGGTCGATGATCTGCAACTGGCGCCGGATTGCGATGTGGCCGGCGAGCCGGGGCGGGATGGGGAATCCCTGGATGCCTATCTCGACCGCTTGGAGCGCCAGGCCATACTCGAGGCCGTGGCCAAGACCGATGGCAACCGTACCGCGGCCGCCCGGGTGCTTGGCATCACCTTCCGTTCCCTGCGTTACCGCATGGCCCGACTGGGGATTGATTGATATGGAATTGCCGTCCATCGATGCCGAGGGCTGGCTGCCGGGGGTACGCCATCTGCCTTCCCCCAATGCGGATGAACGCCCGCTGGAAGCGGTCACCAGCCTGGTGGTGATTCATGCCATCAGCCTGCCGCCATCGGTCTTCGGTGGCGAGTGGGTGTTCGATCTCTTCCTCAATCGCCTCGACCCCGACGCCCATCCCTATTTTGCCGGCATCCATCAACTGCGGGTGTCGTCCCACTTCCTGGTGCGGCGCGATGGCGAGATTGTTCAGTTCGTTTCCTGCAATCGTCGCGCGTGGCATGCCGGGGTGTCGGAGTGGAAGGGCGTTGCGCGTTGCAACGACTTTTCCATTGGCATCGAACTCGAAGGCTGTGATGACCAGGGCTTCGAGGCGGAGCAGTACGATGCCCTGAGAGCCTTGCTGCAAGCCATTTCCCAGCATTATCCCATTGCCGACGTGGCCGGGCATTGCCATATCGCACCGCAACGCAAAACAGACCCGGGGCCTTTCTTCGAGTGGTCCCGCATGGCGGATGAATTTCCTCTCTTGCACTTTCCCCTCATGCAAAAGAGTTAAAAAACACTTGCATAGGGAATACTCGATTACTAGAATTAGTCGCAAATCGTAGCGAGCATACTAAATCTAGTGGTCACGCAAAACTTGGGTCTGCCGATATCCGCTGTCAGCCGCTTCCCCTCCAAGAAAAATGAGGGCTGCGGTTTTCTCACTCCACCGCGACCGTGACGCATTAGGAGCAAAGCGAATGACGCCGCGTTGCCCTCAGAGTTTTTCCTCTGCCTCTTCCGCTCTCCGCAGCAGTCGGCCGTCTTCCGCTTCTCCTCGCGATTCTTCTCGTTTTTCCTCCCTCCTTGCCCTGGTACGCACCTGCGCGTCCCGCCTATGCCGCTGCCTGGAGCGGCTTGATGCCGGCAGCGAGAGGCACAACATTTCCCCCGAATTATTGCCGCCGCATCCCTATGTGGTTGATTGGCGGCCTGTG
The DNA here is from genome assembly GCA_035255085.1 of Azospira sp. Taxonomy (GTDB): domain Bacteria; phylum Pseudomonadota; class Gammaproteobacteria; order Burkholderiales; family Rhodocyclaceae; genus Azospira. The sequence continues at coordinate 46,446 of DATEZY010000259.1, forward strand.
GCCTGCGATTCCCATTTTGCACACCTCCGGGTGTCCGGGATGGGAGGTCTGCCATTGCGCAATTCATTCGCCTCTTTTTTGAAGAGGTCCTTGAATGTTCCATGCCCCCTGTGTGTGGATCGTTTTTCGTCCGTTGTGCCTTAACTGCCAATCATCGAATCTGGAGAAGGAGGTTATCCATGGCAACTGCAAAAAAAACCAAGTCCGACGCTGAGAAGGACAAGAAGGCTGCCGCCAAGAAACCCGCGGCCAAGGTAGCCGCCAAGCCGGCGGCAAAAAAGGCGGAGAAGAAGCCTGCTGCCAAGCCTGCCGAGAAGAAGGCGGTTGCCACCAAGGCCGCCGCCAAGCCTGCAGCGAAGAAGCCGGCTGCGACCAAGGCCGCTGCCAAGCCTGCGGCGAAGAAGGCTGTCGCCACCAAGGCCGCCGCCAAACCTGCGGCAAAGAAGCCGGCCGCGACCAAGGCTGCTGCCAAGCCTGCCGAGAAGAAAGCTGTCGCCACCAAGGCTGCCGCCAAACCCGCAGCGAAGAAGCCGGCAGCGACCACGGCTGCGGCCAAGCCTGCGACGAAGAAGCCGGCAGCGACCAAGGCCGCTGCCAAGCCCGCCGAGAAGAAGGCAGTCGCCACCAAGGCCGCCGCCAAACCCGCAGCGAAGAAGCCGGCAGCGACCAAGGCTGCGGCCAAGCCTGCAGCAGCGAAGCCCACGGCCAAGAAGGCTGCCGCCAAGCCCGAGGTGAAGAAGGCGGCAGTCGTTGCAACCGCTCCTGCTTCGCTGGCACCGGCCCCGGTCGAGCCGCCGCCTGTTCCCATGCCTTCCACCGCGGCTACCCCGGGCTTGAAGTCGGCCCTCAATCCGGCGGCTGCCTGGCCGTTTCCTACCGGCTCCCGTCCGAAATAAGATTCGGCGCGGCAGTTACAACGGACAACAGCCCCCCAGGTTGGGGGCTGTTGTCCGTTTTCTATTGGGGCTGCGGGTTAGGTGCCGAGGAAGTGGCGAATGCGACTTACCCCTTCTGCCAGGCGCTCCTGGGAGGTGGTGTAGGCAAAGCGTACGTGTTCGGCCGCCCCATGCTGGCCAAAGTCCACGCCCGGGGTGGCTGCGACCCCGGCCTGTTCCAGCATGTCCCGGCAAAGGGTGAAGCTGTCCTGGGTCAGGGCGCTGCAGTCGGCATAGAGGTAGAAGGCGCCTTCCGGCTTGGCGGTGATGCGAAAGCCGGCGGCCTCCAGGGCCGGGGCCAGGAAGTCGCGGCGGGCCTTGAATTCGGCCCGTCGTTGTTCCAGCAGGGCAATGGTGGTCGGCGTGAAGGCCGCCAGGGCCGCATGTTGAGCCGGCGTGGAGGCGGCGATGAAGAGGTTCTGGGCCAGCTTTTCCACGTCCCGCACGAAGCGCTCCGGAATGACTAGCCACCCCAGGCGCCAGCCCGTCATCTGGAAATACTTGGAAAAACTCTGCACGACAAAAATGTCATCGCCAGCAGCCAGGGCCGTGGGGGCATCGCCGGCGTAGGTGAGGCCGTGGTAGATCTCGTCCACGATCAGTTGCCCGCCCCGCTGACGCATGAAAGCCGCCATGTCGGCCAATTGCTCGGCGGTAAGCATGGTGCCGGTGGGATTCGCCGGTGAGGCGAAGAGGGCGCCGGCGCTGCGTGCAGTCCAGTAGCGTTCCAGGTCCCCGATGGTGGGCTGGAAATTGCTGGCCGCTCCCACCGGAATATTGACCGGCACCCCTTCGAAGCTGCGCACGAAATGGCGGTTGCAGGGATAGCCCGGGTCGGTGAGCAGCCACTCCGAGCCCGGCGCGACGAGGCAGGCCAGGGCCAGGGTGAGGGCGCCGGAAGCACCGGCGGTGATGGCGATGCGGGTAGGGGGAACCTCGATGCCGTAACGTTCCCGGTAAAAGTCGGAAATGGCACTGCGCAGTTGTGGCAGCCCCAGGGCCGGGGTGTATTGCACCATGCCCTGGGCGAGGAAATCCTGGGCTGCCTGGAGGATTTCCGGCGGGGTGGGGAAGTCCGGCTCTCCCACTTCCATGTGGATGATGTCCCTCCCCTGGGACTCCAGTTCCCGGGCTCGGGCGAGGAGCTCCATGACGTGGAAGGGGGCGATGTCGGCCAGGCGGGGCGCGGAGGTCAGCATGATCGGTCTTTCGGGAATTCTGGGGCTGGCGGACGCATGAGTAATGTGGCACCAGCTACGGTCAGCAAAGAAAAAGGCCGCCCGGAGGCGGCCTCAATCTTAGCCTAGAGTAGGCGTCAGGCGTTGCTTACGCAGCGTCCTTGAACAGGCCCAGCTCGAACAGCTCGCGCTTCAGGGTCAGTTCCTTAGGCAGCTTGTCGCCCAGCTTGTCGAACCATTCCTTGTGCAGTTCCAGTTCGGTCTTCCAGGCTTGGGCATCGACCTGGGTCAGGGCGTCGAATTCGGCCTTGGCGATTTCGGTGCCGGTCCAGTCGATGTCCTCGAAGCGGGGCATCCAGCCGAGCTTGGTTTCCTTGGCGGCAACGGTGCCCTTGCAGCGTTCGACGATCCACTTCAGCACGCGCATGTTGTCGCCGAAGCCGGGCCACATGAACTTGCCGTCTGCATCGACGCGGAACCAGTTCACGCAGAAGATCTTCGGGGTGGCATCCACGGTGTGACCCATCTTCAGCCAGTGGTTGAAGTAGTCACCCATGTGGTAGCCGCAGAAGGGCAGCATGGCGAAGGGATCGCGACGCACCACGCCCTGGGCGCCAAAGGCGGCAGCGGTGGTTTCGGAGCCCAGGGTGGCAGCCATGTACACACCGAAGTTCCAGTTGAAGGCCTGGTACACCAGGGGCACGGTGGTAGCGCGGCGGCCGCCGAAGATGAAGGCGGAGATGGGCACACCAGCGGGATCTTCCCAGGCCGGGTCGATGGAGGGGCACTGGGCGGCGGGAGCGGTGAAGCGGGAATTGGCGTGAGCCGCCTTGCGGCCGGCCTTGCCGTCTTCCGGGGTCCAGTCCTTGCCCTGCCAGTCGATCAGGTGAGCCGGAGCTTCCTTGGTCAGGCCTTCCCACCACACGTCGCCGTCATCGGTCAGGGCGACGTTGGTGAAGATGATGTTTTCCTTCAGGGTGGCCAGGGCGTTGTAGTTGGTCTTCTCGGAGGTGCCGGGGGCGACGCCGAAGAAGCCGGCTTCCGGGTTGATGGCGTAGAAGCGGGTGACGCCGTCCTGGTCCTTGCGCGGCTTGATCCAGGCGATGTCGTCGCCGATGGTGGTGATCTTCCAGCCGTTGAAGGACTTGGGCGGGATCAGCATGGCGAAGTTGGTCTTGCCGCAGGCGGAGGGGAAGGCGGCGGCGACGTAAGACTTTTCGCCTTCAGGGGATTCCACGCCGAGGATCAGCATGTGTTCGGCCAGCCAGCCCTGATCACGGGCCATATTGGAAGCGATGCGCAGGGCGAAGCACTTCTTGCCGAGCAGGGCGTTGCCGCCGTAGCCGGAGCCGTAGGACCAGATTTCCCGGGTTTCGGGGTAATGCACGATGTACTTGACGGTGGGGTTGCAGGGCCACTTGGAGTCCTGCTGACCAGCTTCCAGGGGGGCGCCCACGGAGTGCACGCAGGGCACGAACTCGCCGTCGCTACCGAGGATGTCGAACACGGCCTTGCCCATGCGGGTCATGGTGCGCATATTGGTCACGACGTAGGGGCTGTCGGTGATCTCGATGCCGATGTGGGCGATGGGGGAGCCCAGGGGACCCATGGAGAAGGGGACCACGTACAGGGTACGACCCTTCATGCAACCCTTGAACAGACCGTTCAGGGTTTCGCGCATCTTGGCCGGTTCTTCCCAGTTGTTGGTGGGGCCGGCGTCTTCCTTCTTCTCGGAGCAGATGTAGGTGCGGTCTTCAACCCGGGCCACGTCGGAGGGGTCGGAACAGGCCAGGTAGGAGTTCTTGCGCTTTTCCGGGTTCAGCTTGACCAGCATGCCGGACTCAACCATTTCGGTGCACAGGCGGTCATACTCTTCTTCGGACCCGTCCGCCCAATAAACACGCTCCGGCTGGGTCAGGGCGGCGATCTCCGCCACCCAGGCCTTGAGTCGTTCATGTTTGACGTAGGCGGGAGCATTAATTTGGACTGTTGCGTTGGTGCTCATGATTTCCGGGTCTCCAAGAAGAGAAAAAATATGTCGGACACAGGATGCTGCAAAGTGGAATATTGTTATTTTTGAGGGGCGTAGCGGTACAGCCTCGGGAGGACGCGCGCGCTCGTGACGCGGAAGGCGTGGGAGGCGGAGGGCACAGGGGCGCTGGGTAGTTGCCAGAACCTGTGATGGGATGCCGTTGAGAACATGCTCGGCGTTGTAGGTTGACGCAGCGAGAGTCAATCGGGAATCTGGAAAGCGCGGGATTATGCCACAAGATCAAGCCAATAGAAACTCGACTATGGGGGATTACCCTGATATAGTCTTTCATATCGTGAAACGACTTTTTACATGGTGAATTGACGACATGGACAAGAAACAGTTGCGGGAAGCCGCCCTCTACTACCATCGCCTGCCCCGGCCGGGAAAAATCTCGGTGCAACCGACCAAGCAGCTCACCAACCAGTACGACCTTTCCATGGCCTATTCCCCGGGGGTGGCCGCCGCCTGCGAGGAAATCGTCGCCAATCCGGCGGAGGTGTCCACCGTCACCTCCCGGGCCAATCTGGTCGGCGTCATCACCAACGGCACCGCCGTGCTCGGCCTGGGCAATATCGGCCCCCTGGCCGCCAAGCCGGTGATGGAAGGCAAGGCCGTGCTGTTCAAGAAATTCGCCAACATCGACGTTTTCGATCTGGAGATGGAGCAGCGCGATCCCGATAAGCTGATCGAAGCCATCGCCTCTCTCGAGCCGACCTTCGGCGGCATCAACCTGGAAGACATCAAGGCGCCCGAGTGCTTCTACATCGAGAAGAAGCTGCGGGAACGGATGAAAATTCCTGTCTTCCACGATGACCAGCACGGCACCGCCATCGTCGTCGGCGCCGCCATCCTCAACGGCCTCACCTACCAGGGCAAGGACCTGAAACAGGTCAAGGTCGTCACCTCCGGCGCTGGAGCCGCCGCCCTGGCCTGCCTGGATCTGCTGGTGATGCTTGGCATCCCGGTGGAAAACATCTGGGTCACCGACATCAAGGGCGTGGTCTATGAAGGCCGGGTCGAGGAGATGGATGAGATCAAGGCCCGCTACGCCAAGAAGACCGATGCCCGGACCCTGGGCGAAGTCATCCAGGACGCCGATGTGTTCCTCGGCCTCTCCGCCGGCGGCGTGCTGAAGCAGGACATGGTGGTGAAGATGGCCAAGAATCCCCTGGTCTTCGCCCTCGCCAACCCGACCCCGGAAATCCTGCCGGAACTGGTGAAGGAAGTGCGCGACGACGCCATCATCGCCACCGGCCGTTCCGACTACCCGAACCAGGTGAACAACGTTCTCTGCTTCCCCTTCATCTTCCGCGGCGCCCTGGATGTGGGCGCCACCACCATTACGGAAGAAATGAAGCTGGCGGCGGTGAGGGCCATCGCCGAACTGGCCCGGGCCGAGCAGAGCGAGGTGGTGGTGGCCGCCTACGGTGAAAAGGTGTCCGGCTTCGGTCCCGAATACCTCATCCCCAAGCCCTTCGATCCGCGCCTCATCGTCAAGATTGCCCCGGCCGTGGCCCGGGCTGCCATGGACTCCGGCGTTGCCACCCGGCCCATCGTCGATTGGCCCGCCTACCTGCAGAGCCTCAACGAATTCGTCTATCACTCCGGCCTGATCATGAAGCCGGTGTTCGCCCAGGCCAAGGCCGCGCCCAAGCGCATCATCTATTCCGAAGGCGAGGATGAGCGGGTGCTGCGGGCGGTCCAGGTGGTGGTGGAAGAGCGCATCGCCCGTCCCATCCTGATCGGCCGTCCGGCGGTGATCAACGCCAAGATCGAAGCCGCCGGCCTGCGCATCCGGGAGAGCCTGGACTTCGAAATCCTCGATCCGGATCACAACCCGCGCTATGACGACTTCTGGCAGGAATACCACCGCCTCATGGAGCGCAAGGGCGTGTCCCTCGACTACGCCAAGCGCGAAGTGCGCCGCCGCCTGACCCTGTGCGGTTCCCTGGCCGTGCGCCTGGGCATTGCCGACGGCCTTATCTGCGGCACCTTCGGCCGGCACCAGCTGCACCGCTATTACGTCAAGCACGTCATCGGCACCGCTCCCGGCGCCAGCACCCAATACACCCTGAACCTACTGGTGCTGCCAGGCCGCACCGTGTTCATTGGCGACACCTACGTCAACTACGACCCCAGCGCCGAGCAGCTGGCGGAAATGACCCAGCTTGCCGCCGAGGAAGTGCGCCGCTTCGGCATCGCCCCCAAGGTGGCTCTGCTGTCCCATTCCTCCTTCGGCACCGATGACTCCCCCACCTCCCTGAAAATGCGGGAAGTGCTGCGCCTGCTCAACGAACAGGCCCCAGGCCTGGAAGTGGAAGGGGAAATGCACGGGGATGCGGCCCTGGACGAGCATATCCGTCTCCAGGGCTTCCCCAACTCCCGTCTCAAGGGTCAGGCCAATCTGCTGGTCATGCCGACCCTGGATGCGGCCAACATTTCCTTCAACCTGCTAAAGAGCGCCGCCGGCGACAACCTGACCGTGGGGCCCATCCTCCTCGGCACGGCCAAGCCGGTGCATATCCTGACCCCCACCGCCACGGTGCGCCGCATCGTCAACATGACGGCCCTCACCGTGGTGGATGCGGGCGCCCGCTAAGCCGCCGCAGCCAATCGGCTAACAGGCAGTCACCCTTGCTGCGCCCTCTTTGGGGGCCGCAGCGAGGGCGTCCTTAAGCGCGACAAGCAGCCCCCTAGCGCTGAAAATTCACACCTGTCGCTCCGATTTTTCTTTAGGAGTGTATCCCAGGTGACTATTTTTACTGATCTATTCAGTTCTCTGAATAAACTGACGTAAAATCTAGCCAACAACACACAATAGGAGAAGCCCCCATGCGGAAGAAGCTTATTCCCGCACTGCTCCTGGGTATGTCCGTGGTCGTTGGCACTGCCCTTCCGGTGGCCGCCGAGGCCGCCCACAAGGCACGCAAGACCCAGAAAACCGCCCCCGCCAAGAAGTCCGCCGCCAAGCCCAAGGTGTCGGCCCAGACCAATCACGTCGATCCGGCCTCCCATGCCTCCCTGCACAAGGTCAGCTCCCACGTTGGCCGTGCCGACATGGGCGAAGCCCAGCGCCTGGCCGTGCAGTCCAGCGCCGCCCTGGTCCTGGACCAGAGCAACGGCGACGTGATCTACCAGAAGAATGCCGCTTCCGTGGTGCCCATCGCTTCCATCTCCAAGCTGATGACCGCCATGGTGGTGCTGGATTCCCAGCCCAACCTCGCTGCCCCGGTCACCGTCGGCGAAGAGGACGTGGATACCCTCAAGGGCACCCGCTCCCGTCTTTCCGTCGGCACCGTGCTGACCCGGGAACATGCCCTGCTGCTGGCCCTGATGTCGTCGGAGAACCGCGCCGCCCATACCCTGGCCCGGCACTACCCCGGTGGTATCCCGGCCTTCGTCGAGGCCATGAACCGCAAGGCCCGCTCCCTGGGCATGATGGATACCCATTTCGAGGATCCCACCGGTCTCACCAGCAACAACGTGTCCACCGCCACGGACCTGGCCAAGATGGTGGCAGCGGCCCATACCTACCCGCTGATCCGGGAGTTCTCCACCACCGCCGGCGCCACCGTGGAAACCCGCGGCCGGGTGCTTGAGTACCACAACACCAATGCCCTGGTGAAAAGCTCCACCTGGGACATCGGCCTGTCCAAGACCGGCTTCATCAACGAGGCTGGCAAGTGCCTGGTGATGCAGGCCCGCGTAGCCGAGCGTCCGGTGGTCATCGTGTTGCTGGATTCCGCCGGCAAGATGACCCGCATCGGCGACGCCAACCGCATCAAGCGCTGGATGGAAAGCGCTTCCCTGGGGCGCCGCACCAGCCGGGCCTGAGTTTGACGTAAGGCAGTATCAGGGAGACGAGGCCGCGGGCAACCGCGGCCTTTTTTTATCCTGGGGCCCGGAGCCGGGCCTCAAGGGTGGGGAGGGCTCCAGCTGGGGCCTGGCCCTGGAGCAGGGCGCCGCCGCCAAAGGGAAAGCGAAGGCGGGATAGCGACGGCGGGTGGGCGACGGCGCAGCGCCCGGCAGGCTTACCGGTGTTATCTGTGGGGCTTGAAATAGCCCAGGGCGTGGGAAATCTCGTCCGCGGTCCGTTTCACCTGCTCCACCCAGTCTGGCTTGTGGCGCTCCGTCGGGGCCGACACGGAGAGGCAGGCCACCAGGTGGCCCTCGTCGTCGTGGATCGGGGCGGCGACGCAACGCAGGCCGATTTCCGCCTCCTCGTTGTCGAAGGCGATCTGGTGCCGGCGGATGCGGTCCAGTTCCTTTTCCAGGGCGGTGAGGCTGGTCAGGGAATTGGGGGTCATGCCCGGCAGGCCGGTGCGTTTGGCGTAGTCCTTGATCTGCTGGGTAGTCGCTTCCGCCAGGAACAGCTTGCCGACGGAGGTCAGGTGCAAGGGGGCGCGCTCACCCACCAGATAGACCACCCGTACCAGGGAGCGGCCGCTGGAGGTACGCTCGATGTAGACGATCTCGTCGTCCCGCCGTACGCCCAGGTTCACCGCTTCGCCGATACTTTCGTGCAGGGTCTGCATGAAGGGCAGGGCGACCTCCCGCAGGTTGATGCGCGATTTGACCAGATTGCCAAGCTCCAGCAGGCGGATGCCCAGGCGGTAGGCGCCAGGCTCCTGGCGCTCAACGAAACGGGCCTGGGTCATGGCCGCCAGGATGCGGTGGGCGGTGGAGGGGTGGAGTTGGGTGCTCTGTGCCAGTTGCTTCAGGCTGGCCGGCTCCGGGGAGTCGGCCAGGGCATCGAGCAGGGACATCATGCGCTCGATCACCTGGATGGAGTTGCGGTTCTCCGGTTGTTTGTCGGCCTGCTTTTCCTGCACTTTTTCGGCTGCGTTCTCCGCCATATCTTTTCGCTTTCTGTCGCCCCGGGCTGGGGGCGAATACTATAATTCGGCTTTTCATGCCGTGGCGACCAATTTTCGCATTATGGAATTGTGCGTCGCAATATATTTTTCAAATTCCTGTCTTCCCTACCTCTGCACATAGCCCTGTTGCGTTAGTTTTTGACCAGGGATTCAGGGGGCTGGGGAGGAGGGGAATACCGGTACGGTGGGGCGTCTGCCCGGCCGGAATTTTCGCCTTTTCACCGTCTTCGCCGGAAAAATTGCGCCAGCTCAGGGTTTTTCGCCGCCCTTGCCGGAATAATGGCTTGGAAGTTAAGTGGCTCAACGCTTATTAAAGGACCGTCACCATGATGCTCACCCCCACCGATGCCCCCGCCCTGCCCCTGTGGATCGGCGGCCGTGCCTATCTCACCATGGCTCCCGCCTTCCGCGACCTGCAGGCTGCGGACGGCCAGGTGCTGCGCCGGGTGCCCCTGTGCGGCGCCGATGAGGTGGCGGTGGCGGTGGATGGCGCCCGCCTGACCCTGGCCACCTGGTCCGCCGCCGACGTGGAATCCCGCCGCGGCTGCGTGGCTGCCGTGGCTGATGGCTTAGAGCGTTACACCGGGCACTTCGCCAAGTTGCTCATGGAGGAAACGGGACGGGACGAAGCCGCTGCCCAGGCCGAGGTGGCTGCCACCATCGCCGGGCTGCGCGCCCTGCCGGCGCCCCACGTGGCCCCTCGCCTCGTGGCCGCTATCACCGACAACCGGGCGCCCCTGCTGGCTCCCGCCCTGCTGGCCGGGGCCGCCCTGGCTGCCGGTGCGGTGGTGGTCCTGAAGCCCAGCCCCCTGGCGCCCTCCTGTGCCCTGGCCGTGGCCGAGCTGTTTACCCGCGGCGGCCTGCCTGATGGGGCCTGCAACCTGGTCCAGGGCGATGAGGCGGCCGTGGCCGGCCTGTGCGTCCATCCTCGAGTCGATGTGCTGGCTTTCGCCGGGGATGCCGCCACTGCCGCCAAGGTCCAGACCCTGGCCGGCCAGCGCCCGCTTCTTGCCCTGGCGCCCGAGGCCAGCCTGGCCCCGACCCTGCTGGCCGCCCTGCAAGGCTGACAACCATGCACCACATCGTTTATCTGGAAGAGGACTCCCTGCGGGCCCAGGTGCGCCGGCCCACTTTTCCTCACACCTGGAGCGAATACCCCAAGACCGCCGTGGCGCAAATGGAAGAGCGCCTGCGCGATGCCACCATCGCCATCGTGAACAAGCTGCCGGTCAGCGCCGAGCTGATGGCCAAGCTGCCGCAGCTGCAGATGGTGGCCGTGGCCGCTACCGGCACCAATAACGTGGACCTGGCGGCGGCCAAGGCCCGGGGCATCGTCGTCTCCAACATCCAGGGCTACGCCGTGCATACCGTGCCCGAGCACGTCTTCGCCCTGCTCATGGCCCTCTCGCGCAACCTCATGGCCTACCACCGCAGCGTGGCCGAGGGGCGCTGGCAGCGGTCCGGCCAGTTCTGCTTCTTCGATCATCCCATCCGCGATCTCCACGGCGCCACCCTGGGCATCATCGGCAGCGGCAGCCTGGGCCAGGGCGTGGTGCGCCTGGCCGAAGCCTTCGGCATGAAGGTGCTGCGCGCCGAGCATAAGGATGCCAGCGCCGTGCGTCCGGGCTATACGGACTTCGCCACGGTGCTGCGCGAGGCCGATGCCATCAGCCTGCACTGCCCCCTGACGCCCGCCACCAGGAACCTCATCGGCCGGGTCGAACTGCAGGCCATGAAGCCCTCCGCCCTGCTGATCAATACGGCCCGGGGCGGTCTGGTGGATGAGGCGGCCCTGGCCGAAGCCCTCAAGGAAGGCTGGATCGCCGGGGCCGGCTTTGACGTGCTGACCAGCGAACCGCCGACGGACGACAATCCCTTGCTGGCCCCCGAACTCCTGGCCCTTCCCAATTTCCTGCTGACGCCCCACGTGGCCTGGGCCAGCGCTCCCGCCATGCAGTCCCTGGCGGATCAGCTCATCGACAACCTGGAGGCCTTTGCCCGGGGCGAACCGCGCAACCGGGTGGCCTGAGGTAAAGGCCGACGCAGTAGCGCTTCAAGGGGAGCAAGCATGCGGGTATTGGTGCAGCGGGTGGCCCGGGCGAGCGTCTGGGTCAGGGATGCTGGCGGCCTAGCGACGGTGGGCCAGATCGGCCCGGGGCTGTTGCTGCTGGTGGGTTTCGAGGCCGCAGATGGGGCCGAGCCGGAAGCGACGGCGGCGGCCATGGACGCCCTGGCGGGCAAGATTGTGCGCCTGCGCATTTTTGCCGACGAGGCCGGGGTGATGAACAGGAGCCTGGCCGAGAGCGGCGGCGAATTGCTGGCGGTGAGCCAGTTCACCCTCTTCGCTTCCACCCGCAAGGGTAACCGCCCCTCCTGGAGCCGGGCGGCGGGGCCGGAGATGGCCCGGCCCCTGTTCGAGCGTTTTGTCGAGGTGCTGCGGCGGGAGTCGGGCCTGGCGGTGCCCACCGGCGTGTTCGGTGCCGATATGGCGGTGGACCTGGTGAACGATGGCCCGGTGACCCTGCTCCTCGACAGCCGGGCGCCAGAGTAGGCCCCGCACCTCTCTAGCCTTGCCCCTGGCGCCGTAGCAGCCAGGTGAGCACGGGCGGTGTCACCAGGGTGGTGAGGATGACCATGATGACGATCACCGAGAACATGGCCTCGCTCATCACTCCCAGCTGCCTGCCGACCACGGCAAAGATCAGCCCCACCTCGCCCCGAGGCACCATGCCCCAGCCGACAATCCATTTGCTGGCGCCCTTGCCGGCGCACAGTCCGGCGGCCAGCTTGCCGACAATGGCCGCGGCGGCGATGCCCAGGGCGATGGCCACCAGCACCGGATCGGCCAGGGTGCGCAGATCCACCTGCATGCCGGTGAGGACGAAAAATACCGGCACGAAGAAATAGCCGATGGGCTCGATCAGGTGTTCGTGCTGGTGGTGGCTGTGCCGTTCGAGGATGGTGCGCAGACGCTGCATCAGCCCCGGATCCGCCTGGGGCAACTCGGCTTCCACCTCGCGCACGATCTTCGGCGTTTCGAAATCCTTGAGGAACAGCGGCTCGAACAGCAGTCCCGCGGCAAAAGCGCCGATGATCGGCGCCAGGCCGATGAGGTGGGCCAGCCAGGCGAGCAGCAAGCCGGCCGACAGCACCTGGGCGAAGAGCATGGAAGGCCCCTTGTCCAGGCGGGCCAGCCACTGGCTGGAGTAGGGCGCTACCAGGCGGCCGATGCCGATGGAACCGCCGAGGAAGAGCACTGCCTTGGCCATGATCCACAGCACCTCCGCCGCGCTGACCGAGCCAGCCTGCACCAGGCTGGAGACCACCGCCAGGATCACCAGCCCGAGCACGTCGTCGATCACCGCGGCGCCGAGGACGATGCGGGCCTCGGTGGTGCCGAGCTTGCCCAGGTCGCGGAACACCCGGCCGGTAATGCCCACCGAAGTGGCGGCCAGGGTGGCGCCGAGGAAAAGATAGGTATTGTCCGCCTTGCCCGGCAGCAGCAGAGGCCCTACCAGGAAGGCGCCGAGGATGAAGGGCACGGCGATGCCGACGCTGCCCACGGCGAAGGCCTTCCCCCCTACCCGCACCAGGTCCGCCAGGCGGGTTTCCAGGCCGATCTGCAGCAACAGCACGATCACCCCCAGTTCAGCGAGGAAGCCGATGATCGGATCCCGGGCCACGGCCTCGAAATAGGGCTGGCCCACCAGGCCCAGATTGCCCAGCAGGACACCCAGCAGCAGTTCCCCCAGGACGGCGGGAAAGCCGATCCTTTCGGTCAGGGGGGCGAAGAGGCGGGCGGCCATGAGGATGATGGCCAGCCACAACAGGTTTTCTCCCACTACCCCCGCTCCGGAAGCCCAGGCCATGGGCGTGGCGATCAGGCCCAGGGCGAGGATGAGCCCCCGGCGCAGGGCGGTCGGGCGAGAGGGGGAGTCCTGGAGCATGGATGATTTTCCTGGGCGGGCGAAGGAGCGGGAGAGCAGGAATTATAGCTGTCGGCGCAGTGTTTCCAGGTCGGGGCCGGGGCTTGCGTAGGCTGCCGGACCCAGGGTTTTTCCGTACGTTTTGGCGAGGCTACGCAGCTGCCAGATCCTATGTTAAGGTCATTTGCGCCGGAGTCTGTCTGCCGGCGGATGTTTCACCTTTTCAGGAGGAGACATGTATAAAAATAACGACGTGTTGCCCGTCGAAGACCTGTTGATGGCTGCGGTATTGGGCCTTGACGGGATAGCCCAGGAAGAATCGGGCCTCAAGCACCAGATCTGGGAACCGGGCCAGGTGGGCCTGGATAGCAGCCAGGGACAGCACGGTCTGTATTACGTGCGCCACGGCCGCCTGGAACTGGTCGTCACCGAGCCGGGGGGCGGCGAGCGCTCGCTGCGCCTATTGGCCAACAGCGACATTTTTGGCCTCGACTATCTGGTGCCCCTGGGCCCGACGCCCGTGGTCTATCAGGTCCGGGCCCTGACCCGGGCCGCGGTCATGGTGGCCAGTCCGGAGCTGGTGGAGCGCTGGATCGAACAATCCCCTGTTTTCCGTCAAACCCTGGCGCAACGCCTGGCCTCGGGCATCTGCAGCCTGGAGCGGGAGCGGGAAAACACCCTGTCCCGGCCGGTAGCCGAGCGCCTGGTGTGCTATCTGCGCTGCGGCGAACATTGCGATGGCGTCGCTCCCGTCGGCGAGAGCCTACCCCGGGGGGCGCTGCCCATGCAGGTGCTGGCGCGGCGCATCGGCTGCAGCGCCGGCCATCTCTCCCGGGCGGCGCGGGGCCTGCTGCAGGAAGGCGTGGTGCAGCGGGTGCACGGCGGCTTGCAGATTTCCGATGTGGGGCGCTTTCAGGGGCGACTATGCGAGGGCTGCGGCTAAGCCGACAGTAACCCCGCCCCTTCCCAAGAGCCTTAGGTGCCGGCCAGGAGCAGGCGCTCGGCAGCTTCCAGCTGTTCCGGGCGCCCCACCAGGATGAGCACATCCTCCGCCGCCAGGCGGGTTTCCGGGTCCGGGTCGGGGTGGCGTACCCGCTGCCGGCGCAGGGCCTCTAGGCGCACACCGGTTTGCGCCAGGGGCAGATCCCCCAGGCGCTGGCCGCAGGCATGGCTCAGGGGTTCGATAATGAAGGTGAGCTTTTCTTCCATCTGGCGCTGTTCCCAGTCACGCCGCCGGTCCCGCAGCCGGTCGCTCTCGCCCCGGTAGAAGGCGCGCAGGGCGGTATAGCGGTTGGCCCGCACTTCCCGCACCTGTTCCAGGGCCCGCTCCACCGGAATGCCGAGCTGGGTCAGGGTCTGGGCGGCCAGCATTAAGCTGCCTTCCAGCACTTCCGGGATCACTTCCGTGGCGCCCAGGGCTTTCAGTTGTTCCAGGTGGGCGTCGTCCCGGGCCCGGACGATCACCGGCAGTTCCGGCTTCAACTCCCGCATCAGGTGCAGCACCTTTTCCGTGGCCGGCAGGTCGGCGTAGGTCACCACTACCGCCCGGGCCCGGTCCACCCCGGCGGCGGTGAGGATTTCGCGCCGGTCGGCGTTGCCATAGACAACGTTCTCCCCCGCCTCCACGGCCTGGCGGATGCAGCCGGCATCCATGTCCAGGGCGATGAAGGGAATGTTTTCCTTGTCCAGGAAGCGGGCGATGTTCTGGCCGGTGCGGCCGAAGCCGCAGAGGATGACGTGGCCCTCGATACCCATGCTGTGGCTGGCCACCTCATGGATCATGCGCGTGCGGTCGGCCCACTCGCTACGGGAGAGATGCTTGCCGATGCGGGTGGCCCGGGCAATGAGCAAGGGAGCGACGAACATGGAGAGCAGCATGGCCGCCATGGTCACCTGGAAGACATCGGGGGGCAGCAGCTTCTGGTCCCGGGCCAGTTCCAGCAGGACGAAGCCGAACTCCCCGGCCTGGGCCAACTGGATCGAGGTGCGGATGCCCACTTCCAGGCTGTTGCCGAGCAGGCGGGTGAGCAGCATGACGATGCCGCCCTTGGCCAGGATCAGCAGGGCCAGGGCCAGGGCGACGCCGCCTAGGTGGCTGACGACGTAGTCCACGTCGAGCAGCATGCCGATGGTGACGAAGAACAGGCCCAGCAGCACGTCGCGGAAGGGGCGGATGTCAGCCTCCACCTGGTGCCGGTAGAGGGTTTCGGAAATGAGCATGCCGCCGATGAACGCTCCCAGGGCCAGGGACAGACCGGCCCAGGCAGTCAGGGTGGACAGCCCCACCACCACCCAGAGCACATTGAGCATGAACAGCTCCGGGGACTTCTGCCGCGCTACGGCATCGAACCAGCGGCGCATCACCCGCTGCCCCACCAGGATCATCGCCAGCAGGGCCAGGAGCGCCTGGCCCAGGGCCAGGGAAAGGGCGCCGGCCATGCCCCGGGCGTCGGCGGAAAGGGCGGGAATGACGATCAACAGGGGCACCACCGCCAGGTCCTGGAACAGCAACACGGCCATGGTCTGGCGTCCCGGCTGGGAGTGGAGCTCCAGGCGCTCGGAGAGCATCTTGCTGACGATGGCGGTGGAGGACATGGCGCAGGCGGCGCCTACGGCCAGGCCGATGCGCCAGTCCTGGCCGTAGTACATGACGGTGACGGCGGTGGTGCCGACCAGGGTTACCCCCACCTGGGCGGCGCCCAGGCCGAATACCAGGCGGTGCATGGCCTTAAGCCGGGTGAGGCTGAATTCCAGGCCGATGGAAAACATCAGGAAGACCACGCCGAACTCGGCAAAGTGGCTGGCCTCCTCGCTCTCAGCCACCATCTCCAGGCCGTGGGGACCCACCAGGATACCGATGGCCAGGTAGGCAAGGAGGGAGGGCAGGCGCAGTTTTCGCGCCACGACCACGAACAGGACGGCCAGGGAGAGAAGGACGAGGACGTCCAGAAGCGAATCAGACATGCCGGCTCTCGGAGGTGAGGAGGATGTTCAAGGCACCCGAGGCTCGGCATCCATCCGGCCGACACGGGGCGGCTGGGCGCCTGCTCAAGGGGGGCTGCATAGCAGCACCTTTGCCATTATGGCAGAAGCGCTCCCCGCCTGAAGTCCCGGCGGGGAGGTGGGAGTGGGGCAGGGCTGGCGGCTGGCCCCGGCCGGACTTATTCGACCGGCGTTGGCTCGGGCTTGTCGAACTGGAAGACGATGCGCACCAGGTCCGAGAGATTGCGGGCCTGGAGCTTTTCCATCATGCGGGCTTTGTAGACCTCGACGGTGCGGGGGCTGATGCCCAGTTCCTCACCGATTTCCCGGTTCGGCCGGCCGGTGGCGGCCAGGCGCATCACCTCCCGCTCCCGGCGCGACAGGCGCTCCAGGCGGTCGCGCATTTCCGCGCCGGCGGCCGCATCCCGGCGCTGGGTCGCGTCCTGGGCCAGGGCATTGGTGACGGCGGCGAACAGCTGGGCATCGTCGATGGGCTTTTCCAGGAAATCCACGGCCGCTGCCTTGAAGGCGCTGCGCGCCGTGGCGGCATCGCCGTGGGCGGTGATGATGATCACCGGCAGGGTAATGTCATGGGACTCCAGGGCCGTCTGCAGGGCAAGGCCGTCCATGCCGGGCAGGCGCACGTCGGCCAACAGGCAGCCCGGGGCGCCGGGGTCGCAGACGGCGAGAAAGTCCTCGGCGGCGGCGAAGGTCTGGACCCGGTGGCCCTTGAGGCCCAGGAGCAGGGAGAGGGAGTCGCGGATGGCGGCGTCGTCATCCACCACGAAAACGGTGCTGCCCGGATGGAGATTGGCGAGGATTGCGTTCATGACTTGACCTTCATTCAGAATTGGGCCGCCGGCAGGGCGAGAGCGAAAACGCTGCCACCCCGGGCGGGGGAGTCGGCCCACAGGCGTCCGCCGTGGGCGTCGGCAATGGCCCGGCTGATTGCCAGGCCCAGGCCCATGCCGGCGGGCTTGCTGGTGGCAAAGGGCTTGAACAGGCGCTCGCGGAAACAGGGGGCGATGCCCGGGCCGTTATCATGCACCCGCACCACCACTTCTTCGCCCTCCTGGACCACGGCCAGGGTAACCACGCCGCTCTCGGGTTGGCTGGCCACTGCCTCCAGGGCGTTGGCCAGGAGGTTGCGCAGCACCACCTGGAGCTGCACCGTATCGCCCCGGATCAGGGGCAGGTCCTGGCTGATGGCGTATTCCAGGCGGGAACCCTGCTCCCGGGCCAGGGCATCCATGCTGGCCACGGTCTCCCGGGCGACGGCACCCAGGTCAACCGGGTCCTGGCGGATCTGGCCGTTGCGGAAAAAGTCCCGCAGCCGGCGCACCACATCGCCGGCCCGGCGGGATTCGGCAGTGACCTTGTCGAGCACCTCGGCGATACCCTCCGTGGCGCTGCCGCCGGCATCGAGCATGAGCTGGCCGGCCCGGGCATAGTTGCTCAGGGCGGTAAGGGGCTGGCCCAGTTCGTGGGCCAGGGCCGAGGCCATCTCGCCGGCAGCGGCCAGGCGCAGTGCCTGTTCCAGCTTGGCTTCCAGGGCCCGCCGGGCGCTCACCGAGACGCCCAGGTAGAGACCGGTGACGGTCAGGGCGAGCATCAGGAACTGGAATTCCTGCACCGTGGAACCCTTGTGTCCCAGCCATTCCAGACAAAGGATCATGCCGCCCTGGGTCAGGGCCAGGGTGGTCACCGCCCCCGCCAGACCCTGGCGCAGGGAGATCCAGATCAGGGGCAGGAACAGCAGGTAGAACAGCTTGGTCTTGTCGGCGCCGGGCAGGCCGAACACCATGCCCAGGGAAACGGCGATGGCCAGCACCTGCAGGGCGAATTCACCGCTCAGGAGAAATTGCCAGTCGCGGCGATTGACCAGGGTGAGCAGGAGGGGGGTGGTGACCAGGATGCCGATGAAGTCGCCGATCCAGAAGCGCACCAGGGCAGCGCCCATGCCCTGGACCGGAATATCGGCCAGGGTGGCGGTGACGGCGACAAAAACCGCGCCGATGGTGAGGACCGTGACGGCCGTCAGGGCGATGAAGCGGAACAGGGAACCCTGGGTGCGGATGTGGCCAGCATCCAGGCGCTGCAGCAGGGCGGCCAGGACCCCATAGCCGGCGGTCAGCACCAGGGCCGTGGCGAAGGTGGCCGGCGCCAGGGCGGCGGCGCCTTTGAAGATCACTTCACCGGCCCAGACCACGCCCAGGACCAGGGGCAGAAAACGCAGGCCGAACACCAGCAGCAACGCCAGGGAAACGCCGGGGGGCGGGTTCCAGGGAGTGACATCGAAGGCTGGCAGAGGATGGATGAAGCTGACCCAATCCAGCAGCAGATAGAGAGCAATGTAGCCGACGGCAATGCCGAAGGCGCGGTGAGGCATCATGCAGCAGTGGTTCCTAAATCAACCCCGGGATAATGCCCGAAATCGACGGGAAACCGAGTCTGACGGAAAACGTACGGGATTCGACTGACGTCGGTGGCTGCGGTTCCCATTGCCTTGACGCAGGGGACGGAACGAGGGGGAGGCCGGTGGGCACCAGCTTCCAGAATGTAGCATGGATCAGGGCTGGGCGGCGGCGCCCATGGACACGGCCGGGGCGCTTGCCCCCGGGGTGGGAGGCAGGCGGTGATCCGCGTCCGGATGCCAGCCGAGCACGGCCAGCAGCACGCTGAAACCGACCACGTAGCCCAGGGCCACGTGCCAGCCGTGGCGCAGCCAGTTGCCGACGGATTTGGCCTCCGGGAACATGTTGGACAGGGCAACCCCGGCGGAGGAGCCGAACCACACCATGGAGCCGCCGAAGCCCACGGCATAGGCCAGGAAGCCCCAGTCGTAGCCGCCCTGCTTCAGGGCCAGGGCGGTCAGGGGAATGTTGTCGAACACGGCGGAGACGAAGCCCAGGCCCAGGGCGGTCTGCCAGGAGGCCCCGGGGAGGGCTTCCACCGGCATCATGGAGGCACAGGTCACCAGGGAGAGCAGGAATACCGAGCCCTTGAAGGTTTCCGGCAGCACCTCCCAATCCGGCCGGCGCACGCCGCTGGTGAGCAGGATGGCGAGCCACACGGCGACGCCGATGAAGGGGAAGTGTTCGGCCTCCTCTGGGAACTGCACATTCACCAGCACATTGGCGCCGATGGCGAAGGCCAGGATGAGACCGACGATGCCCACCCGGGCCCAGTCCACATGGGTGTGCTGGTGGGTGTGCTTGAGTATGGGGGAGTAGGCGTGCTGCTGCCTGGAAGCGACGAAAGCGACGATGAGCAGGGCAACGACGGCGGCCACATAGGCGTCGAGCACGATATGGGGAGATACGCCGTCGATCCACATCATGGTGGTGGTGGTGTCGCCGACCACGGAGCCGGAACCACCGGCATTGGAGGCGGCGACGATGCCTGCCAGGTAGCCCACATGGACCTTGCCGCGGAACAGCTGGTGGGCCATGGCGCCGCCGATGAGGGCGGCGGCGATGTTGTCGAGGAAGGAGGACAGCACGAACACCATCACCAGCAGCACGAAGCCGCCCTTCCACTCGCCCGGCAGGTACTTGGGCAGGATCACCGGCACGTGGCTCTTCTCGAAGTGGCGGGAGAGCAGGGCAAAGCCCATGAGCAGGCAGAGCAGGTTGGCCAGGGTGACGAACTCGTGGCCCAGGTGGCCGGCGAAACCGGCGAAGCCCACCCCGGTCTTGAAGCCGGCGAAGAGGATCTTGTACAGGCTGATGCTGGTCAGCCCGGTAAGGCCCACATACAGGGTGTGGTTATGGAACAGGGCCACCCCGAGCAGGGTCAGGGCGAAGAGGATGAAGTCCAGCGGAATGCCGGCCACGGCAATAGGGCCAGCGGCCCAGGCGCCAAGAGGAAAGGTCAGACCGGCGGCCAGCAGGGTCATGGGACCGAGGCCCGGACGGAAAGAGGTTGCCCCCATGGGTTGCTCCTGATTTTTAGGGGGCGGATTTTATCACCCAGCCTCTATCCCTTTCCCTGGGGAATATACGTAGGGTTCTAGGCTGCCGGCTGCGCCATGGCCACAGCCCGGACATTGCCATGCCCGGCTGTGCCGGGGCAGCAGGTGCTTTTATCTGTTTTTTTATACAGTAGAATTAGGGTTGGCCCATCCTCGGTTTCTGGACCCCCTACCCTCCGACGCCTCATGCCCTCCTCCGTCTCCCCGGCTCCCCGGCGCATCGCCCATCTGGACATGGACGCCTTCTTCGCCTCGGTCGAACTGCAGCATTACCCGGAACTGCGGGGCCAGCCGGTGGTGGTGGGCGGCCGCAGCGTCCACCAGCCCGTGCTCCAGGCCGACGGCAGCAGGCGCTTCGCCCGCCTGCGGGACTACGTGGGCCGCGGCGTGGTCACCACCTCCACCTACGAAGCCCGTGCTCTCGGCGTGTTCTCCGCCATGGGCCTGATGAAATCGGCCCGCCTGGCTCCCGACGCCATTCTCCTGCCCGCCAACTTCGACGCCTACCGGGACTACTCCCGCCGCTTCAAGGCCGCCGTGCGCGCCATCGCCCCCCTCATCGAAGACCGGGGCATCGACGAAATCTACATCGACCTGACGGATCACCCGGAAGACAGCCTCACCCTGGCCCGGCGCCTGAAACAGGCGGTGCTGGAAGCCACCGGCCTCACCTGCTCCATTGGCATCACCCCCAACAAGCTCCTGGCCAAGATCTGCTCCGACCTGGACAAGCCCGACGGCATCACCCTGCTGACTATGGACGATGTGCCCAGCCGTATCTGGCCCCTGGCGGCGAAGAAGATCAACGGCATCGGCCCCAAAGCCAACGAGCGGCTGGAAAAGCTGGGCATCCACAGCATCGGCGAACTGGCGGCGGCACCACCCGAACTGCTGGTGGAACACTTCGGGCGCAGTACCGGCGCCTGGCTGCACCGGGTCGCCCACGGCATCGACGACCGCCCCTTAAGCACCCAGCGGGACCCCAAATCCATCAGCCGGGAAAGCACCTTCGAGCGGGACCTGCACGCCAAGCAGGACCGGGCCCAACTCTCGGAAATTTTCACCCACCTCTGCCAGCGCGTCGCCGACGACCTGCAACGCCAGGGCTATGTCGCCCGTACCATCGGCATCAAGCTGCGCTACGCCGACTTCCAGAGCGTCACCCGGGATCTCACCCTGAGCGAACCCACCGCCGACGCCCAGGCCATCCGCAAGGCGGCGGGGGAATGCCTGAAACGGGTACCCCTGGAGCAGCGCCTGCGCTTGTTGGGGGTAAGGGCGAGTGCGTTATCGCCCCAGTCGGAAGGTCTGGCGAGCGCTGCTGCGGTGCAAGCGGAATTGCCGCTGTAGAAGGCTAAGGATTGCCGGAAGAATTTATTCTGGAAGGCAGTTGCCGGCCAGAAGCGGCCACTGAGGATGTGTCCCGATAGCGGACATCCTAGCCGTCCTTCCTGACATCCGTATTATTGGAGTTGTTATACGGACGTAGCCAAGCCAACTCCCTTGTCCCACGGGCAATTCCGAAAGCATAATGGTGCATGTATATCAATTCATATACGGACTCAATAGGTCCATTTAATAGCTGTTAGTCAACTTATGATGCTTCGACGCCGGCTCTTATTCTTGTGCCTTGTTCTAGCGCCGTATTGCGCGGTGGCCGAGTCACGTATTCCTGACTACATTGGCTTGTCGGAGCGCGTGACGTTGGAAGCTTGGTTGGATGCAAATCCCAAGCTCCGTGTGGCCACAGATGAAGATTGCAATTGCACAGAGGACATTGCGTCAGTTCGTAAAGGCGATGGTGGTGTCTGGAAACCCAAGCCAAGCTTTCACCCGTACTACGTCAGCGGAGATTTCAACGACGACAAGATTATCGATTTCGCCGTAGTGTTGATCGAGCGCGAAACCCGGAAACGGTTCTTGGCTATATTCAATAATCCCTACGCGCGCCACGCTAAGCCAGCCTACTTTGCTGAAGCAGATGTGGTCTTGTTTTTCGGCCCCCCCCGCCCCAAGCCGTACCGCCTTATCGTTGGCGACTTCTGGTCGGAGGGCGAATCATTAGAACCAAAAGGCAAGACATATGTGCGCGTTGGTGGCGATTACTAAGTCGGCTAACCTTTCGGTCAAGGCGCGGCCTTCGGCGGCTGGGACGTCCCGCAAGCGGGCCGCCCCTTACCTACAACGTTAGGCGGCTCAACGATGATGCATCGCATCGGCGCATTCCTAAGACTCGTCGGCCCGCTCTTGGCTGCTGAGTTCCTTATCGTCGCGCTGGAATGGATATTTTTGTCCGAAAACTCTCCATTGAGCCGGCCCCTTGTCGCAATCTCTTATGGCGTTCTTCCCTTCATCGCGGGTTGGCGACTTCGTGGTGCGAAGACCTCTCTTTGGGGCTGCGCGCTATTCGGCCTAACGTTCGTGCTCGTCGATCTTGCCTATGCCGCTGCTGCAGTCGTTTTTGGCTTCAACACATGGTTGGATTTTCTCGGCTTTGTGGTCGCTTCTGTGCTGTTTAGCGTGGGGGCCTCGATTCTTTTTGCATTTCTGGGGGCAGTGTATGGAAATTCTTTGTTTCGCACCGCCGCCTAACCCATCATTCCACCGGACCTGCGCGGAAAGCCGCGCAGGCCGATGAATTCAGACGTTAGGCGTTGCATGGAAAACCCAGGCGCTCGCATAAGTGATCGCAAAATGCCATGGCTCATTTCCTTTGGGTTCTTTGCGGCTGGCCTCGCATCACTTGCGGGTTTGGGGTTCATGGTTTCCCGGGCGTTTGAAATGGTGCTCAGTGGCAGAGGCTTAGAAACCTATCGCACCTTTGGGCTCGTAGAGTTCAACTGGCTCAGCTTCCTCATTTTGCTAGCAGCCATCATTCTCGCTATCGTCATCGCAATGTTCTTACGCCTTCGCGAGTATCTGCTCTGGCGGTCGCTTGAGAAAAAATATGGTTCCCCCAAACGCC
>DATEZY010000260.1:0-8408 GCA_035255085.1 Azospira sp.
AAGGACCTGATCCAGTCCATCTACAAGGAAACCGGGTTCACCGCCAACTAATATCCGGGTGCAAAACACAGCGCCCGCCGCCTCATCCGCGGCGGGCGTTTTTGCAACCAGGAGGAGACTTCCATGAATAAATTACTGAATCATCTGGAAGAGGCGATCATCACCTTCCTCATGGGCAGTGCCACGGTGATCATCTTTTTCTCGGTGCTGCACCGCTATCTTTCCGGCTATGCCATTCCCGGGCTGCAGGATTGGCTGCTGGGGCTCAATTTCGGCTGGGCCCAGGAGTTGTGCATCATCATGTTCGTCTGGATGGCCAAGTTCGGCGCCGCTTACGGCGTGCGTACCGGCATCCACGTCGGCGTGGATGTGCTGATCAATCGTTTGAGCGACAAGAAGCGGGCCGTGTTCGTGCTCTTCGGGCTGCTCGCCGGGGCTACCTTCACCGGCATTGTCGGCAGTCTGGGGGCCAAGTTCGTCTGGGAAAACGGCGCCCATTACCAGATTTTCCATTGGCTCGGCATCGATGCCCCCGACCTGTTCGAAGGTCCGATCACCCCGGACCTGGAGTGGCCGACCTGGATCGTCTATTCGGCCGTGCCCCTGGGGTCCTACCTGATGTGCTTCCGCTTCCTGCAGGTGGCGGTGAGTTTCCTGCGCACCGGCGAGTTGCCCCACCATGACCACGGCCATGTGGAGGGTCTGGAAGAGGAAGTCAAGGAAGTGCAGGCGTCCGGGCGGCCCATGTCCATCGGCGAAACGGTGCAGGTGGCCGAGGACCTGGAGCACGTGGAGGCGGGCCGGCACGAGACGCCCCTGGAGGCGGATACGCCCCACGGCATAGAGCGCGGGCCGAAAGGAGACAAATAATGAACGCTGCGATCATTTTCATCCTGCTCCTCGCCCTGATGCTGACGGGGATGCCCATTTCCATTTCCCTGGGCCTGACGGTGCTGACCTTCCTGTTCACCATGACCCAGGTGCCGATCGAGTCCGTGGCCCTGAAGCTGTTCACCGGCATCGAGAAGTTCGAGATCATGGCCATCCCGTTCTTCATCCTGGCCGGCAACTTCCTCACCCACGGTGGGGTGGCGCGACGCATGATCAACTTCGCCACCTCCATGGTCGGCCATCTGCATGGCGGCCTGGGCCTGGCCGGGGTGCTGGCCTGTGCCCTGTTCGCGGCAGTGTCCGGCTCGTCGCCGGCGACGGTGGTGGCCATCGGCTCCATCCTGCTGCCGGCCATGGTCAAGGCGGGCTTCCCCAATCGCTTCGGGGCGGGCGTCATTACCACTTCCGGCGCCCTGGGCATCCTCATCCCGCCGTCCATCGTCATGGTGATGTACTCGGTGGCCACCAATACCTCGGTGGGCGCCCTGTTCATGGCCGGCGTCATTCCCGGTCTGGTGCTGGCTTTCCTGCTTGGCTTCGTCGCCTGGTATCGGGCCCGGAAGTTCGACTATCCCCGGCAGCCCAAGGCAACCTGGGGCGAACGCTGGGTGGCCTTCCGCAAGTCGGTGTGGGGTCTGCTGCTGATCGTCATCGTCATGGGCGGTATCTACTCCGGCATGTTCACCCCCACCGAGGCTGCTGCCATGTCGGCCGTCTACGCCTTCGTCGTCGCCGTGTTCGTCTATAAGGACATGGGCCTCAAGGGCGTGCCCAAGGTGCTGCTGGACTCGGCCAACATGTCGGCCATGCTGCTCTACATCATCACCAACGCGGTGCTGTTCTCCTTCCTCATGACCAACGAGAACATTCCCCAGGCCCTGGCCGATTGGCTGTTGAGCCAGGGGTTGGGTCCGATTGCCTTCCTCCTGGCGGTGAACGTGCTGCTGCTGGTGGCCGGCAACGTCATGGAGCCTTCGTCCATCGTCCTGATCATGGCGCCGATCCTCTTCCCGGTGGCGGTGAAGCTGGGCATCGACCCGGTGCACTTCGGCATCCTGATCGTGGTGAATATGGAAGTGGGCATGTGCCACCCGCCGGTGGGCCTCAATCTTTATGTGGCCTCGGGCATCACCAAGATGGGCATCACCGAACTGACCATTGCCGTCTGGCCGTGGCTGGTCTCCATGCTCGGCTTCCTGATCCTGGTGACCTACTGGCCGACCCTGTCCCTGTGGCTGCCGCGGACCCTGGGCATGATGTAGCCCGTCTGCCACGGAAAAGAGATCTCTCTTGTGTTGAGTTGGCGCGCGTGCGGGAAACCGCCGCGCGTTTTTTTGTTTCATGGGCCCGGATGGCCTGAGTGGTGGGGGAGAGTCGGCGTCGATGTGGCCAATGTCACGGAATCTAGGGGACTTGGCTCCGCTCTGGTAAAATGTAAAGTTATTCTCAAACCCAGCTATTCACGGAGTGACCATGGCTATCGAACGTACCCTTTCCATCATCAAGCCCGACGCAGTCGCCAAGAACGTTATCGGCAAGATCTACTCCCGCTTCGAATCCAACGGTCTGAAGATCGTTGCTTCCAAGATGGCCTGGCTGTCCGCCGAAGAAGCCGGCAAGTTCTACGCCGTGCACAAAGAGCGCCCCTTCTTCAAGGATCTGGTGTCCTTCATGATCTCCGGCCCGGTGATGATCCAGGTGCTGGAAGGCGAAGGCGCCGTGCTGAAGAACCGCGACCTGATGGGCGCCACCGACCCGAAGAAGGCTGAAGCTGGCACCATCCGCGCCGACTTCGCCGAGTCCATCGACGCCAACGCTGTGCACGGTTCCGACGCTGTCGAAACCGCCAAGGCCGAGATCGCCTTCTTCTTCCCCGAAATGAACGTTTATTCCGGTCGCTAAGAAGTCAGGGAGGGCGGCGGAGCTTGCTTCGCCGCTTCCCGCTATGCCTATGATCAATCTGCTTGATTTCGACGCCGACGGCCTCAATGCCTGGTTTTCCCAGATTGGCGAAAAGCCCTTTCGGGCACGCCAGGTGCTGCGCTGGATACATCGTTTCGGGCAGAGCGATTTCGACGCCATGACCGACCTGGCCAAGAGCCTGCGCGAAAAGCTCAAGGTCATGGCCGTCGTTCAGCCTCCCGCCATTGTCAGTGACAAGCTGTCGGACGACGGCACCCGCAAGTTCCTGTTCGACGTCGGCAATAACAACGCGGTGGAAACGGTGTTCATCCCGGAAGACGACCGGGGCACCCTGTGCATTTCCACTCAGGCTGGCTGTGCCCTGGACTGTGCTTTCTGCTCCACCGGCAAGCAGGGCTTCAACCGCAATCTGGCGGTATCCGAGATCATCGGCCAGCTATGGCAGGCCAATCGTGCCCTGGGTGCCGACCCGAAGGGCGACCGCATCATCAGCAACGTGGTGCTGATGGGCATGGGTGAACCCCTGGCCAATTTTGAAGCCGCTGTCACCGCCCTCAAGCTGATGCTGGACGACAACGCCTACGGCCTTTCCCGCCGTCGCGTCACCGTGTCCACCTCCGGCCTTGTGCCGGCCATGGACCGTCTGCGCGACGAATGCCCGGTGGCCCTGGCCGTGTCCCTGCACGCCCCCAACGATGCCCTGCGCGATCAGCTGGTGCCGATCAACCAGAAATACCCCCTGGTGGAACTGATGGCCGCCTGTCGCCGCTATCTGGAAAAGGCGCCGCGGGATTTCGTCACCTTCGAATATGTCATGCTGGACGGAGTCAATGACTCGGATCAGCATGCACGGGAACTCGTCGCCCTTACCCGGGACGTGCCCTGCAAGTTCAATCTCATTCCCTTTAATCCCTTCCCGGGCTCCCCCTTCCTCCGCTCTCCGGCGCCGCGCATCCGGCGCTTTGCCGACATCCTGATCCAGGCTGGCATTGTCACCACCACCCGCAAGACCCGGGGGGATGACATCGATGCCGCCTGTGGCCAGCTGGCTGGTCAGGTGCAGGATAAAACCAAGCGTAGCGAGCGGCGGGTGGTGCCGATTGCCGAGGTCAGATCATGAAACAGAAGCGTTCCTGGCTTGTTCCCCTGGTGTTGACGGCTTCCCTGCTGGCTGGCTGCAATAGCAATCCGCCCCGGGAGACGGGAGCGGGCGCCTCCGAGCCCGAGTCTATGGCCGCCATCAGCGGCGATGCCCGGAAGTCGGCCCGAATCCATACCGAACTGGGGGCGCTCTACTTCCAGGAGGGTAACCTGGCGGTGGCTCTGGAAGAGCTGCGTGTCGCCACCAGTGCTGATTCGTCCTACGCCCCGGCCTACAACGTGCGGGGTCTGGTGCATATGGACCTGCGGGAAAACGATGAGGCGGAGCGAGATTTCCGCCAGGCCTTGTCCCTGGCCGGCAACGATCCGGAGATCAACAATAATTACGGCTGGTTCCTCTGCCAGACCGGCCGCGAGCGGCAGTCACTCGCCTATTTCACTGCCGCCGTGAAGAATCCCCTCTACCCGACTCCCGAGCGGGCCTATCTGAACGCCGGTCGCTGTTCGGAAAAAATCAACGATCTGGCCGGAGCCGAAGCCTTCTATCAGAAGGCCCTGCGCTTCTCCCGGGACAACACCCAGGCCAAGCTTGCCATGGCTGGACTGCAGTACAAGCAAGGCAATCTGGACGAGGCCTACCGGCAGGTTCAGGAAGTGCATCGTCTCAGCGAGCCCAATGCCGAATCCCTATGGCTGGCAGTGCGCCTGGCCCGCAAGCTGGGCAATCGGACCGAGGAAGCCAGCTACATGGCCCAGTTGCGCCGCCGCTTCCCTTCCTCCCGCGAGACCCAGGCCATGCTGAAGGGTGATTTTGAATGAGTGAAATCCGGGAACCCGTGGCCGTCCCCTTGACCATGCCCGCCGCCAATAGCAGCGACCCAAGCACGGAACGCAGCGACAGCGTTCCGGCAACAACGCCCCAGCCCCCCGTTGGCGAATTGCTGCGCCAGGGGCGCGAGGCCTGCCATCTATCGCTGGCCGATGTGGCTCAGATGCTGAAGATCAGCGGGCGCCAGGTGGAGGCCCTGGAGGGGGGCAACTGGTCCGCCCTGCCGGGAATGACCTTCGTGCGCGGCTTCGTGCGCAATTACGCGCGTCTCGTGCACCTCGACGCCGACGCACTGGTGGCGCGGCTCAACGAAGATGCGACGCCGGAAGTCCCCAACATCGTCATGCCCCAGGCGTCCTCCGCGGAGCTGCCCCAGCCGGGCCATGGCAAACGCCGGGATTTTGTCGCCGTCATCGCCGCCGCGCTGATGGTCGGGGTTGCCGTCGCCGCTTATTTCCTGGTGCCGGCCGATTTCTGGGAAAAGAAGCCGGTCGAGGAACCTGCTGCCAAGGAAGAGGTGGTACCGGTCACTGCGGCGGAAGCCCAGGCCCAGGCCGCCGATAACGGGGCTGCCGCGCCGTCCGCGGCTGTTCCGGCACCGGCTGCATCGGCTACGGTAGCCCCGGAGCCTGCTGCTGCCGCATCGGCCAGTCCGGCCCCTGTTGCGGCCCCTGCTGCTGTGCCAGCTCCGGCGGCGGCCGCCCCGGTGCCCAGTGGTCCGGTTTCCCAGGGTCACGGCCGTTTTACCTTCCGTTTTGGACAGGCCTCCTGGGTGGAGGTCAAGGACAAGACTGGCCAGATCATCTTCTCCCAGCTCAGCCCAGCCGGCAGCGAGCGGGAAGTGGATGGGGTGCCGCCGTTTTCCATGGTGGTGGGCAATGCCTCCCACGTAAAACTTACCTACAAGGGCCGGGAAGTTCCGCTGGAACCCCGCAGCAAGGACGACGTGGCCCGCGTCACTCTAGACTGACATTATGCGTGACCCCTATGCAATCAAGCGCCGCCCGACCCGGGCGGTGAACGTGGGCGGCGTTGCCGTCGGCGGCGACGCGCCGGTGGTGGTGCAATCCATGACCAATACCGATACCGCCGATTACCTGGCCACTGCCCTGCAGACGGCGGAACTGGCCCGGGCAGGTTCTGAGTTGGTGCGCATTACCGTGAATACGCCGGAAGCCGCCGCCGCCGTGCCCAAGGTCCGGGAGCACCTGGATCGTCTCGGCTTGGATGTGCCCCTGATCGGCGATTTCCATTACAACGGCCACCGCCTGCTTACCGATTACCCCGAGTGCGCCCAGGCCCTGGCCAAGTACCGGATCAACCCGGGCAACGTCGGCCATGGCAAGAAGCGGGACGAGCAGTTTGCCCAGATGATCGAGCTGGCCTGCAAGTACGACAAGCCGGTGCGCATTGGTGTGAACTGGGGCAGCCTGGACCAGGACCTGCTGGCCCGCATCATGGACGAGAACGCCAAGCGTCCCGAGCCCAAGGATGCGGTGGCCATCATGCGCGAGGCCATGGTCACCTCGGCCCTGGAGTCTGCCGCCAAGGCGGAAGAACTGGGCCTGCCCGGCGACCACATCCTGCTCTCCTGCAAGGTTTCCGGCGTGCAGGACCTGATCGCTATCTACCGGGAGCTGTCGGCCCGGGCCGACTACCCCCTGCACCTGGGCCTGACCGAGGCCGGCATGGGCAGCAAGGGCATCGTCGCCTCCACCGCCGCCATGAGCGTGCTGCTGCAGGAAGGCATCGGCGATACCATCCGCGTCTCTCTGACCCCGGAACCTGGCGGCAAACGTACCCAGGAAGTGGTGGTGGCTCAGGAAATGCTGCAAACCATGGGGCTGCGGGCCTTTACCCCCATGGTGGCAGCCTGCCCCGGTTGCGGTCGCACCACCAGCACTTTCTTCCAGGAGCTGGCCTCCAGCATCCAGGATTACGTGCGGGCCCAGATGCCCCAGTGGCGTACCGAATATGACGGTGTGGAAAACATGACCCTGGCGGTCATGGGCTGCGTCGTCAACGGTCCCGGCGAAAGCAAGCATGCCAACATCGGCATCTCCCTGCCGGGTACCGGCGAAGCCCCGGCGGCGCCGGTGTTCGAGGACGGGGAGAAGACCGTCACCCTGCGCGGCGACAATATCGCTGCCGAATTCCAGGCTATCGTGGATCGCTACGTGGCCCGTACCTACCAACGCAAACTGTCGCACAGGAACTAGCCAAGGCAAGCGGAGGCGACCAGCGTCGCTCCGCTTCGGCCTTTATTCGCTTTTTCCTGCTTTTATCTGCTGCTGAATAGGGTTTTATGAGTCAGAACATCCAGGCCGTGCGCGGCATGAACGACATCCTTCCGGAGGAAGCGGAACTCTGGGAGCGTTTCGAGGAGGTCATCCGCTCCTGGCTGAAGAGCTACGGCTACCGCCCCATGCGCATGCCCATCGTCGAACCGACGCCCCTATTCAAGCGGGCCATCGGCCAGGTGACGGACATTGTCGAAAAGGAAATGTATTCCTTCGAGGATTCCCTCAACGGCGAGAACCTGACCCTGCGTCCCGAGGGGACCGCCGGCTGCGTCCGGGCCGTGATCCAGCACAGCCTAGCGGCCCAGCATCCGCGCCGCCTCTATTATGTCGGCCCGATGTTCCGCCACGAGCGGCCCCAGAAGGGGCGTTACCGTCAGTTCCATCAAGTCGGGGTGGAGTCCTTCGGCTTTGCCGGACCGGATATCGACGCCGAGCAGATTCTCATGGGCGCCCGCCTGTGGGATGACCTGGGCCTGGAAGGCATCCGCCTGCAGATCAACAGCCTGGGGCAGCCCGAAGAGCGGGCCGCGCACCGGGCCGAGCTGATTGCCTATTTCGAGCAGCGCCAGGATTTGCTCGATGCCGATGCCAAGCGCCGCCTGCACACCAACCCCCTGCGCATCCTGGATACCAAGAATCCGGAAATGCAGGAGTTGTGCGCCAATGCCCCCAAGCTGATCGACTTCCTGGGCGAGGCCTCCCTGGCCCACTTCGACGGCGTGCAGCGGGTGTTGAAGGATGCCGGCGTGCCCTTCGAGATCAATCCCCGCCTGGTGCGTGGCCTGGATTATTACAACCTCACCGTGTTCGAGTGGGTGACCGACCGCCTTGGCGCCCAGGGCACCGTTTGCGCCGGCGGCCGCTACGACGGCCTGGTGGAGCAGCTGGGGGGCAAGCCCACTCCGGCCTGCGGCTTCGCCATGGGGGTGGAGCGCCTCATCGCCCTGATCCAGGATCAGGACCTGGCCGGAGAGCCGGAGG
Organism: Azospira sp.; assembly: GCA_035255085.1. Classification (GTDB taxonomy): domain Bacteria; phylum Pseudomonadota; class Gammaproteobacteria; order Burkholderiales; family Rhodocyclaceae; genus Azospira. Next base: position 8,029 of record DATEZY010000260.1, read on the forward strand.
GTGTGGACGTCTATGTCGTGCATCAGGGCGACGAGGCCAGCCGCCTGGCTTTCCGGGTGGCTGAAAACCTGCGCGCCGGCGGCATGGACGTGCTGCTGCACTGCGGCGGCGGCAGTTTCAAGTCCCAGATGAAAAAGGCCGATGGCAGCGGCGCCGGTTACGCGGTTATCATCGGCGACGACGAAGTGGCGGTGGGGGAGGTGAGTCTCAAGCCCCTGCGTGCCGTGGGCGAAGGAAAAAACGAGCAGCAGCGGGTCAAGGTGGACGACCTGGCAGCGACGCTCATGGATTCGATTATTGATTGGGAAGAAGCGTAAATGGCCGTCTACGATCTGGAAGAACAGGAACAACTGGCCGAAATCAAGGCCTGGTGGAAGCAG
>DATEZY010000261.1:0-33737 GCA_035255085.1 Azospira sp.
TTGGCCGGTACCTGCAGCAGATACTCGAACAGGGCGATGCCCCAGGAGACCAGGGCGGCGATCCACCAGGGGCGATCAGACAGGTTCTTGAGATGGGCGTACCAGGCGAAGGTCATGAAGACGTTGGAAGCCGACAGCAGCAGCACTGTCTTCCACAAGACCGGAATCTGTCCCAGCATGGTTTTTACAGTCTTTCGATGCGTTGGCTGGCCACTGCCGGCAGCCAGGCGGCGACGCTGCCACGGCCCGGCAGGCGCAGGTCGGGGGCGATTTCCGCCAGGGGCACCAGGACGAAGGCGCGCAGGTGCAGCCGGGGATGCGGCAGGGTCAGGTCCGGGGTGTGCAGCACCAGCTCGTCGTGCAGCAGCAGGTCCAGGTCCAGGGTGCGGGGGGCGTAGCGGTAGTGCCGTTCCCGGCCGAACTGTTCTTCGATGCGGAACAGGGCGGCGAGCAGTTCTCCCGGGGGGAGATCAGTGCTCACTTCAGCGACGGCGTTGATGTAATCGGGCTGGCCGGTGACCCCTACCGGCGCGGTGCGGTAGAGAGAGGAGGCCCGGATCAGGCGTACCCCGGGCAGGGCCGCCAGGGCTTCCAGGGCGGCGCGAACCTGGGCGGCAGGGTCTTCCAGGTTGGCGCCGAGAGCGACGAAGGCGCGGTGCAGCACGACTTAGGCGTCGGCAGTAACCGGGGCGCCATCCCCGTTGGCCGGCTTCTTGCGACGGCGCCGGCGCTTCTTGTCGCCCTTCGCTTCCGGCAGCAGCATGGCGTGGCGCTCGTCGCCGTCGGCGCTGAGGAAGCGGCGCCACCAGTCGGCCAGTTCGCTTTCCGCCTCGCCGGAGGCGCAGCGCAGCAGCAGGAAGTCGTAGCCGGCCTTGAAGCGGGGCTGCTCCAGCAGGGCATAGGGCTTCTTGCCGGCCCGGCCCTCGAAGCGGGGCTGCAGGGCCCAGATATCCTTGATGTCGCCGACGATGCGGCGGGTGATGGCGAGCTTTTCCGCCTGCACGTCCAGGACCTCGTCCATGGCGGCGTAGAGGGCGGGAATGGGGCGTTCGCCCCGTTCCTTGATCTTGCCCCACTGGGTCAGGACTTCGTTCCACAGCAGGGTGGCGAAGAGGAAGCCGGGGGAGATGGGCTTGCCTTCCCGTACCCGCTGGTCGGTGTTTTCCAGGGCCAGGGTGACGAAGCGCACGCCCTGGGGTTGTTCCAGGATGACGTCGAGCAGGGGCAGCAGGCCGTGGTGCAGGCCTTCCTCACGCAGCTGCTTGAGGCACTTCAGGGCATGGCCGGAAGTGAGCAGCTTGAGCATTTCGTCGAACAGCCGGGCCGGGGGCACGTTCTCCAGCAACTGTCCCATTTCCCGGATCGGGTGCCGGGCCGCCGGGTCGATGGTCAGGCCCAGCTTGGCCCCCAGGCGTACGGCCCGCAGCATCCGCACCGGATCTTCACGGTAGCGCACCTTGGGGTCGCCGATCATGCGCAGGGTCTTCTGCTTCACGTCGGCCACGCCGTGGTGGTAGTCGTGGATGGTCTCGTCCTTGGGGTCGTAGTACAGGGCGTTCACCGTGAAGTCCCGCCGCGCCGCGTCTTCCGCCATGGAGCCGAAGACGTTGTCGCGCAGCACCCGGCCATGCTCGTCGGTGGGGGCGTTGTCGCCGTGGATGGCGCGGAAGGTGGTCACTTCCAGGGTTTCCGGGCCCATCATCACATGCACGATCTGGAAGCGGCGGCCGATGATGCGGGCGCGGCGGAAGCAGGCCTTGACCTGGTCGGGCGTGGCGTTGGTGGCCACGTCGAAGTCCTTGGGCGGGATGCCGGCCAGCAGGTCGCGCACGGCGCCGCCCACCACGTAGGCCTTGAAGCCCTGGGCCTGGAGTCCTTCGACGGTACGGCGGGCGCCGGGGCTAAGCTGGTCACGGCGGATGCCGTGGTTCTTGACGGGAATGATGGCGGCCTCGCCACCGGTCGCCGCGTTCTTCGAGTCGCCGGGGCGGCCAAAAACGCGGGAAATGAATTTGCGGATCATCGCAGGTCGATTGTTCTCGGGTATGGCCGGCGCCGGGTGCGCCTGCCTTTTTAAGCAGCAAATTATAGCGTAAGCCGGACAGCCACCCTCAGCGCAGGCTCAATACCGGCCAGCCCTGGCTTTCGGCGTGGGCCTTGAGGGTCGGGTCCGGGTCCACCGCCACCGGCCGGCTGACTTTTTCCAGCAGCGGCAGGTCGTTGCGGGAGTCGCTGTAGAACCAGCTGTCGCCAAAGCAGCCCCAGTTGAGGCCGAGGGATTCTAGCCAGGCTTCCACCCGGGTGATCTTGCCTGCCTGGAACGAGGGGGTGCCGCGCACGCCGCCGGTAAATTGGCCGTCCTGCTGCTCCGGCACGGTGGCGATCAGGTGGGGGATGCCGAACTCCCGGGCGATGGGGCCGGTGACGAAGGCGTTGGTGGCGGTGACGATGGCGGTGATGTCGCCCCGCTCCAGGTGTTCCCGCACCTTGGCCCGGGCCTTGTCGGTCATGATCGGACGGATACGCCGGGCCATGAATTGCTCGTGCCAGGCGTCGAGCTGGGCCCGGGGGTGGTGGGCCAGGGGCTTCAACTGGAAGTCGAGGAATTCGTAGATATCCAGGGTTCCGGCCTTGTACTGCTCGTAGAAGGCCTGGTTGCGGGCCTCATGCACCTCCTGGTCGAGGACCCCCTGGCTGATCAGGAACTGGGCCCATTCGAAGTCGCTGTCGCCGGCGAGGAGGGTGTTGTCGAGGTCAAAGAGTGCGAGATTCATGGCTTGCTTGGCTATAAGGATTCAAAGACGCAGCGTTGTGGGCGTCGCTTCAGGCTTCCGCTTCCTGCTGCAGCACTTCCCGCAGCAGGGGCAGGGTGATGGGGCGCTTGTGCTCCAGGGAATAGCGGTCCAGGGCGGCGAGCAGGGCAGTGAGGCTGCGCATGTCCCGGGAGCTGCGGTTCATCAGGTAGGTGAGGGCTTCCCGGGAGAGCTTGAGGCCCCGGTCTGCCGCCTGGGCGCCTAGGGCCGCCAGCTTCTCTTCGTCGGAGAGGGGCCGCAGGCGGTAGATCAGGGCCGAACCGAGGCGGGTGCGCAGGTCCTCCCGCAGCCGTAGGGCGGCCGGGGGCTGGTCGGCGGCCACCAACAGCTTGCCGGGGCGACCGTTTTCCACCGCCAGGCGCAGGCGGTTGAAGTGGTTGAACAGGGCGATCTGCCCCCGCTCGGACAGGGCTTCGACGTTGTCCACGGCCAGTCCGGTCGGTGCGTCTTCTTCGCCGCCGCTGCCGGCTAGGTCCGGGTCGGTGGCCCCATCCACGTAGCGCAGGCCCGAGGCCTTGAGCAGGTGGCTCTTGCCGCTGCCGCTTTCGCCCCACAGGAGGAATAGCAGTTGGTTATCGGCGAGCCAGGCGGTGAGGGCTGCCAGGGCATCCGCGCTGCTCCCGGGTACGAAGTTGGTGAGGCTGGGCGGTGCCTCGGGCATCAAATCCAGTGTTAATTGACGCATCAGGTATTCCGGTAGAAAGGGCTATCCAGATAGTGCCGGCGCAATTCCCGCAGGCCCACCAGGAGAGCGGCGGAAGCCGGCAGGGCAATGAGGATGCCGAAGAAGCCGAAAATCTGGCCGAAGGCCATGAGGGAAAAAATAACCGCCACCGGGTGCAGGCCGATGCGTTCGCCCACCAGCCAGGGGGTGAGCACCATGCTTTCCAGGATCTGGCCGCCGCCATAGACCAGGCCGACACCGAGGACCACGCCCCAGCCCTGGAACTGCAGCAGGGCGGCAGCCAGGGCCAGCACCAGGCCGCTGGCGAAGCCGACGTAGGGAATGAAGATGAGCAGCCCGGTGACCAGGCCTACCGGCAGGGCAAAGTCCAGGCCCACCAGCCACAGGCCAATGGCGTAATAGGCGGCGAGGATCAGCATCACCGCCAGCTGGCCGCGCAGGAATTCGGCCAGGACCGCATCGATCTCCCCGGCCAGGCGCCGCACCAGGGCATGGGCGCGGCGGGGAACTAGTTCATCCATGCGGCCCACCAGGCCGTTCCAGTCCCGCAGCAGGTAGAACATGACCACCGGCAGGAGCAGCAGGTTGGCGACGAGGGCCACCAGGGCCAGGCCGCTGCTGCCCAGGGTGGACAGCAGCTGGCCCAGGATCTCCCGGGCGGCGTCCTGGTTCTTGCGCACCAGGGCGTTGAAGCTGGCCGGGTCCAGGGGCAGGTCGATGCCGAAGCGGCGCTGCAGCCAGGGGTCAAGCTTGGTCTGGAGCAGGGTGAGGGCGCCGGGCAGGCGCTCGGCCAGCTGGGCGAATTCCTGTTGCAGCAGGGGGGTGAGGGTCACCACCAGGAGGGCGATGAGACCGATCAGGCCGAGGATCACCAGCAGGGCGGCGGCGCTGCGCGGCACCCGGTGCCGGGTCAGCCATTCCGCCCCGGGGTTGCCGATATAGGCCAGGATGGCGGCCAGGAGAAAGGGCGCGAGAATGGGCGACAGCTGGGCCAGCAGCCAGACGCAGGCCCCGGCGAAGCCGAGCCAGATCAGGGCCTGGAAGCGTTGGGCGCGGTTATCGGGCATTTAAGCTAAAATACGGTTTTTTAAACGCTTGCGGCCGGCCATTCTATCACCGCGGCGTATTTTCCTTGATCCAGCCTTCCCTGCCCTGCGACCTATGACCCAAGATTCCAGCAAGTCCTCGCTCTCCTACCGTGATGCCGGCGTGGACATCGACGCCGGCGACGCCCTCGTCGAGCGCATCAAGCCCTTTGCCAAGAAAACCCTGCGGGACGGCGTCCTCGGCGGTATCGGCGGCTTCGGCGCCCTGTTCGAAGTGCCCAAGAAGTACAAGGAGCCGGTCCTGGTTTCCGGCACCGATGGCGTCGGCACCAAGCTCAAGCTGGCTTTCGACCTGAACCGCCACGACACCGTGGGCATCGACCTGGTGGCCATGAGCGTCAATGACATCCTGGTCCAGGGCGCCGAGCCCCTGTTCTTCCTCGACTACTTCGCCTGCGGCAAGCTCAGCGTGGACACCGCTGCCGACGTCATCAAGGGCGTCGCCACCGGCTGCGAACAAGCCGGCTGCGCCCTGATCGGCGGCGAAACCGCCGAGATGCCCGGCATGTACCCGGCCGGCGAATACGACCTGGCCGGCTTCGCCGTCGGCGCGGTGGAAAAGAGCAAGATCATCGACGGTTCCACCATCGCCCCGGGCGACGTGGTCATCGGCCTGGGCTCCCACGGTGCCCATTCCAACGGCTATTCCCTGGTGCGCAAGATCATGGAACGGGCCAAGCCCGACCTGAACGCCAAGTTCGACGGCGACAAGACTTTCGCCGACGCCGTCATGGCCCCCACCCGCATCTACGTGAAGCCCCTGCTGGCCCTGATGCAGTCCCTGCCGGTCAAGGGCATGGCCCACATCACCGGTGGCGGCCTGACCGAGAACGTGCCCCGCGTCCTGCCCGAGAACGTCACCGCCGTGCTCGAAAAGAGCGCCTGGCAACGGCCCAAGCTGTTCGACTGGCTGCAGGCCGAGGGCAACGTGGCCGACGACGAAATGCACCGGGTGTTCAACTGCGGCATCGGCATGGTGGTGGTGGTGGCCCAGGAGCATCTGGCCGCTGCCCTGCAACAGCTGGAGGCCGCCGGCGAGAAAGCCTGGAAGATCGGCGAAATTCGCGAACGTCATTCCGGCGAAGCCCAGACTTTGGTAATCTGAGCCTGCGCCACCTGGCATGCCGGGGGGCGAGTTTCTTCATAAAAACAACCTGTTTGGAGGTGAAGTAATGAAGCGAGTCCTCGCCCTGCTCGGGCTTTCCCTGCTGGCCCTGGGCAATGTCCAGGCTTCCGAAGATCTGGCCAAGGCCAAGCTGTGCACCGGTTGCCACAGTGTGGACAAGAAAATTCTCGGCCCCGCCTACAAGGATGTGGCCCAGAAGTATGCTGGCGTGAAGGGTGCTGACGCCGACCTGGCCAAGAAGATCAAGGCCGGTGGTTCCGGTGTCTGGGGTCAGGTCCCCATGCCCCCCAACAACACCGTTTCCGAAGCCGAGGCCCTGACCCTGGCCCAGTGGGTGTTGTCCCTCAAGTAAGTCCGCTGCAGTTTCATCCGCAGAAACCCTCCGCCCGTCGGTTCGGCCGGAGGGTTTGTTTTTTCCGGGGTAGGATGCGCTTTTTTCTCCCAACCTTTTTTCTGGATGATGCTTTCATGAACAAAATCCACGCCTTCTCCCTCTGTCTCGGTCTGATGGCCGGTGCCGCCCCGGTGCTGGCGGGCGATCTGCAAACCGGTGCCGGTGGTGCCCTGGGTGGCGTCGCTGGCGCCGTGGTGGGACAGAAGCTGGGTGGTAGCACCGGTGCCATCGTCGGCGGTGCCGTGGGTGGCGGTGTTGGCGCCGGCGTGGCCAGTAACAGCCGGGACAAGACCGGTGCCATCGTTGGTGGCGCCGTGGGTGGTGGTGCTGGTGCCGCTGTCGGCCAGAAGATGGGCGGTTCCACCGGTGCCGTGGTGGGTGCTGGCCTGGGTGGTGGCGCCGGGGCGATCATCGGTGAGAACGTCGCCGGCGGCAGCCGGGACGGTCGGGATGGCCGCCGCTACGATGCCCGTTATGACGATCGTCGCGATGGCCGGCGTGGCGACCGCTACGACGACGATGACCAGGGTTGCAACGGCAAGCGCAAGGGCCACTTCAAGCACGGCAACTTCAACAAGCACGGCTGCTAATCCGCCGCGCTGACTGCGCTGGGAATTCCCGCCAAGAACCGCCGCCTGGCTTGCCCAGCGGCGGTTTTTTTATGTCTTTCTGCCCGCTTTGCCGCCACCCGGTGCCTTGGCCGCCGCTCCCCGCAAGGCGGCGCCGAAGGCCGAGCGGGCCCAGGGCAGGAGGGCGTGGGGCGCATCCAGGGCCTCGTCCGGGGCGCGGTAGAAATTCATCGCGGTGACCTTGCCCTGGCGCTGGTAGGTGAAGGGCGGCAGGTCCAGGGCGGTAAATTCGGCCCGGTTGGCGTCGTCGGCCTTGAGCCACAACTGGTCGTCGATGACGATGGCGAACATGAGGCCGTCGAGAAAGAGGCCGGCGCCGCCGAACATGCGCTTCGCCATCACCCGGCCCAGGGGCATCAGGCTTTCCAGGAGATAGTCCACATACTCCCGGCTGACGCCCATGGCTTAGACCGTTTCGAGGAAGCGGCGGACCCGGGTTTCCACCTGGGCCACCAGGTCCGGGGCCAGGCAGTCGAACACTTCCGCCGTCGGGTCGGCCCGCAGCCAGGTGATCTGGCGCTTGGCCAGCTGGCGGGTGGCAAAGATGCCCCGGTCCAGCAGTTCGGCGGCGGGCGCCTCGCCTTCGAGTACCTCCCAGGCCTGGCGGTAGCCGACGCAGCGCATGGAGGGCAGGCCGGCATCGAGCCGGTACTTGGCCCGCAGCATTTCCATCTCGTCCATGAATCCTGCCGCCAGCATTTGGGCGAAGCGCTCGGCGATGCGCCGGTGCAGCACGGCCCGGTCCGAGGGGGCCAGGGCCAGGGGCAGCAGCTTCCAGGGCAGGGGTTCCCGCTGCTGCTCGGCCAGCAGCTCGGACATGGGCCGGCCGCTGAGTTTGCAGATTTCCAGGGCCCGGGACACCCGCTGGGAGTCGGTGGGATGGAGGCGGGCAGCGGTCGCCGGGTCGAGCTTGGCCAGTTCGGCGTGAAGGGCCGGCCAGCCATCGGTGGCGGCCCTGGCTTCCAGCTCGGCGCGCAGGGCCGAGTCGGCCTGGGGCAGGTCGGAGAGTCCTTCGCGCAGGGCCTTGTAGTAGAGCATGGTGCCGCCCACCAGCAGGGGCACCTTGCCCCGGGCGGCGATTTCTTCCATGGCCGCCAGGGCCTCCTCGCGGAAGCGGGCGGCGGAATAGGCTTCTTCCGGTGAAATCACATCCACCAGGCGGTGCGGGTAGCGGTCCAGGGTGGCCTTGTCCGGCTTGGCGGTGCCGATGTCCATGTCGCGGAAGACCAGGGCCGAGTCCACGCTGATCAGCTCCACCGGCAGCACGTCGGCCAGGTGCAGGGCGGCGGCGGTCTTGCCGCTGGCCGTGGGGCCCATCAGCAGGATGGCGGGCGGATGTTGTGCCATCACTGGCCCCGCAGGAAGAGCTTGTCCAGGTCCGCCAGGGAGAGCTCGGTCCAGGTGGGGCGGCCGTGGTTGCACTGGTCGGCCCGTTCGGTTTCTTCCATCTGCCGCAGGAGGGCGTTCATTTCCGGCACGGTGAGGATGCGCCGGGCGCGCACGGCGCCATGGCAGGCCAGAGTGGCCAGGAGTTCGTTGCGCCGGGCGGTGGTCACCTGGGAAACGCCGTGTTCCATCAGTTCAGCCAGCAGCCCCCGGGCCAGGGTGACCGGATCGCCGCCGGCCAATAGCTGGGGTACGGAACGCAGGGCCAGTTCGTTGGGCCCCAGGGGCGCCAGCTCGAAGCCCAGTTCGGCCATGGTCGCACCGTGTTCCTCCACTGCCGCCACTTCATGGGCCGAGGCGGTAAATACGGCGGGAATGAGCAGGGCCTGGGTGGCCACGGCCTTGCCGTCGTAGGCGGCTTTCAGCTTTTCGTAGAGGATGCGCTCGTGGGCCGCGTGCATATCCACCAGCACCAGGCCCCGGGCGTTCTGGGCCAGGACGTAGATGCCGTGGAGCTGGGCCAGGGCGTAGCCGAGGGGCGGGGCCTCCTGGCCGGGAACACTGGCCGCTGCGGCCGGTACCGCGGTCGGGGTGAATGTGCCAGGGAAGGGGCCGGCCGAGGGGGTGAGGGAGCCGCTTGCCGGCCGGGCAGCTGCCGCAAAGGCCAGATAGGACGCGGCGGATGGTTCGGCTACCCCCAGACGGCCTTGTTGGGGGGGATTCCAGGCCGGCATGGCAGGGGATTTTTGCCCATAGCCACCGTCAGCATTGCCAAAGCTGGAAGCCGCACCCGTATTGCCTCCCAGGGCTGCCAGGCCGGGGGGGGGCGTCTGTGCTTCCCGAGCGGGATCGCTGATGACCTGGGACAGGGCCTTGTGTACCGCGTGATAGACAAACTGGTGCACCGCCCGGCCATCGCGGAAGCGCACCTCGGTCTTGGCCGGGTGCACATTCACGTCTACTGCTGCCGGGTCGATGTCGAGGAACAGGCAGTAGCCCGGGTGGCGGCTGCCGTGCAGCATGTCCTGGTAGGCCTCGCGCAGGGCGTGGGCGAGCAGCTTGTCGCGCACGAAGCGGCCATTGACGAAGACGTACTGGGCGTCCCGGCCCGGTCGGGACCAGGCGGGCTGGGCGGCGAAGCCGGCCAGGGACAGGCCGTTGATGCCCGCTTCCACCTTGCGGCATTCGGCCAGGAAGTCCTGACCCAGGATGGCGCCGACCCGCCCGGCCAGGTCGGCCCGGGGGAGGGAGAGACTGACCCGGCCGTTGTGGGAGAGGGAAAAGGCCACTTCCGGATGGGCCAGGGCGACGCGCTTTACCGCATCGGCGCAGTGGGCGAATTCGGTGCCTTCGGACTTGAGGAATTTGCGCCGGGCCGGGGTGTTGTAATAAAGGTCGCGCATTTCCACCACGGTACCGGCGGCCAGGGCGGCGGGCTCTGCCTCGCCGCTGCCGTGGGCGGCCAGCTTCCAGGCATGGCTGCTGCCGGCGGCGCGGCTGATGAGGGTGAGGCGGGCTACCGCCGCCACCGAGGCCAGGGCCTCGCCGCGGAAACCCAGGGTGCCCACCCGCTCCAGGTCCTCCAGGCTGGCGATCTTGCTGGTGGCGTGGCGGGTCAGGGCCAGGGGCAGCTCGTCCTTGGGAATGCCGCAGCCGTCGTCGCTCACCCGGATCAGCTTGACGCCGCCTTCTTCCAGCTGGATCTGGATGGCCTGGCTGCCCGCGTCCAGGGCATTCTCCAGCACCTCCTTCAACACCGAGGCGGGCCGCTCCACCACTTCGCCGGCGGCGATCTGGCTGATGAGGAGGTCGGGCAGGAGGCGAATGGCGTTGGGCATGGGGGTGGTAGGGGCAGGGATGGTGGGGCGTACCGGGAATCGGGGGCCTGGGGGCGGTTCCGCCGGGGCTGGGGTGTCGGCGGCGAGCCCCAGAATCGCAATTTGCAGGCATTATACCGGCAGCCACAGGGGCTTTTTCACCCGGCGCTTGCGGCTATAATCACCGCATCATTCCGTCATATATTTGCGGGCCCATACCATGTCAGGAACATCAACGGAGTCTGGAGATAGCGGCAGCCGCGCCCCCCATCTGGCCGTGCGGGTGCTGTTCATCGACGACTCGGAGCTGGATGTGGAGCTGGCGGTGGAAACCCTGCGCAGCAGCAGCATGCAACTGCAGTGGCGGCGGGTGGATACGGCCCCGGCCCTGGGCCAGGCCCTGAGCCAGGAAGCCTGGGACGTGGTGATCTGCGACCACAACATGCCCGAGTTCGATTCGGTCTCCGCCCTCCATCTGCTCAAGGCCCGGGGCTCGGACCTGCCCTTCATCATCGTTTCCGGCATGATTCCCGACCATGTGGCCATCGAGGCCATGCGCCAGGGGGCCCGGGACTTCATCAGCAAGGACAACCTGGCCCGATTGCCGCCGGTGGTGGAGCGGGAGGTGCTGGAGGCGGGCAACCGCCGCGCCCTGCGCCAGGCCCAGGCCAGCCTGGATCACCTGATGCACTTCGATGCCCTGACCGGCGTCGCCAACGCCGATTTCCTGCTTGAACACTTGGAAACCCGGATCACGGATTCTCCCACCGAATCCTTCGCCGTCCTCCTGCTGGATATCAACCGCTTCCGCAAGATCATGCACGGCATGGGCATGGCCCTTTCCAACCGGGTGTTGCGGGCCGTGGCCCGGCGCCTGGCCGGGGTGGCCGGGAATGGGGATTTCGTCGCCCGGGTGGCGGCAGATCGCTTCGCCTTCGTTGCCCACCGCCATGGCGACGCGGAGGAGGTGGAGGCCCTGTTCACTCGCCTGCGGGAAGCCTTCGCAGCGGGCTTTAGCATCCAGGGCCAGGAGGTGTTCATCACCTGCTGCGTCGGGGCCGTGCTCCATCCCCTGCATGGCGGCAACAGCACCGACCTCCTGCGCAACGCCGAAGCTGCCCTGGAATCGGCCAAGCGCGCCGGGCCGGGCCAGGCCCGCTTGTTCGACGAACGTATGGCGGCGCCGGAGCGGGGTCGCCTGGTCCTGGAAACCGCCCTCTACCATGCCCTGCTAAACCGGGAGTTCGTTCTCTACTATCAATCCCAGGTGAATCTGGAAACCGGGCGCCTGAGCGGGGTGGAGGCCCTGCTGCGCTGGCAGAGCCCGGAGCGGGGCCTGGTGGGGCCGGCGGAATTCATTCCCCTGCTGGAGGAGACCGGTCTCATCCTGCCCGTGGGCGAATGGGTCCTGGCCGAGGCGTGCCGCCAGAGCGTGCGTTGGCAACAGGCAGGCTACGGCCCCCTGCGCGTGGCGGTCAATCTCTCGGCCCTGCAGTTCCAGCAACCTCGTCCGGCGGAGGCCATCCACGCAGTGATCCAGCGGGAAGGGGTGGATCCGGCCAATATCGAACTGGAAATCACCGAAAACATCGCCATGAACCAGGAGGAGGAGATGCTCTCCGCCCTGGAGCAGTTGAAGGCCATCGGCGTCACCCTGGCCATCGACGACTTCGGTACCGGCTATTCCTCCCTCTCCTACCTGCAGCAGTTTCCGGTGGACCGGCTCAAGATCGACCAGTCCTTCGTCCGCGGTCTGGCCGCCAACGGCGATCTCTCCATCGCCCGGGCTGTGGTGGCCATGGGCCATAGCCTGGGCCTGGAAATCATCGCCGAGGGGGTGGAAACCCAGGCGCAGATGGCGCGCCTGCGGGAATTCGGCTGCAATGAGGGCCAGGGCTACCTCTTCTCCCGGCCGCTGCCGCCGGAGCAGCTGGAGCCCCTGCTGGCGGGAGCTTCCCTGATGCCGAAGCAGGATTGAGGGTGTCCGTGGGCCGACCTATTCAACTCCTTCAACTTCTCCGTCGCACTGGCTGGCTACTGCTGTGGGGCGGCCTGCTCTTTGGCGCCCTGCCTGTCCAGGCCCTGGAGCTGGCACCGGAGCAGCGACAGTGGCTCGCCACCCACCCGGAAATCCGGGTCGGGGCCACCGAAATGCCCCCCCTCCTGATGCGCGACTTCAAGGCCGGCACCTATTCCGGCATTGCGGCGGAGTTCCTGCGCCTGCACCAGGAGCGCTTGGGTGTGCACTTCCGCCTGGTCTACTTCGGCAGCCTGGAAGAGATGCTGGAAGGGGCGCGCAACCGGGAAGTGGACCTGCTCTTCGCCTCGGTGCCCACCCCGGGCCGGGCCCAGTATCTGGCCTTCCCGGCGCCCTACGCCGAACTGGACAACAAGATCATCGTCCGCCGCGGTGGCCTGGGCAGCGGCCAGACCCTGGACAAGCTGGCCGGCCACCGGGTCTCCGTCCTCGCCGGCAGTGCCCTGGAGGAGCGGCTGCGCCGGGAATTTCCCAACCTGCAACTGGTGCCCGCCCGGGACGAACTCACCACCCTGACCAAGCTGGCCTTCGGCGAGGTGGAGGCGGCCGTCAGCGACCTCTCCCGGGTCACCTATTACGTGCAGAAGGAAGGCCTGGCCAATCTGGCGGTGGGGGGTGATACCGGCATCCTCTATCGCTATACCTTTGCCGTCCGTTCCGACTGGCCGGAGCTGGTGCCCCTGCTCAATGCCGCCCAGGAGGACATTCCCCGGGCCGAGCGGGAGCAGGTGCTGCAGCGCTGGATCGGTGTCGCCGCCGACGGGCCGTGGCGCAATCCCCGCTTCTGGGCCATTACCATCGGCGTCCTCGGCCTGGCGGCCCTGGCCCTGCTGGTGGTGCTGGCCTGGAATCGCTCCCTGCGCCGGGAGGTGGCCCAGCGCACTACCCAGCTCGACGCCAAGATGGCCCAGCTGCAGGCCAGCGAGCGGGACCTGCGGCAGAGCGAGGCGCGCTTCCGCGATCTGGCCGAGCTGTCCTACGACTGGTACTGGGAGCAGGATGAGCAGTGCCGGTTCACCATGATGTCCGGCGGCGCCTTCGAGAAGGGCCGCCTGCCGCTGGAACAGTACCTGGGCAAGACCCGCTGGGAGCTGCCGGTGGAGGGCGTGACGGCCGAGCAGATGGCCGCCCATCGGGCCTTGCAGGAGGCCCGTCAGCCTTTCCAAGACTTCATCTACCAGTTCCGCACCTCCGACGGTGTGGTGCATTGGTACACCTCCAGCGGCAAACCGGTGTTCGACGAGGCCGGCCAGTTCCGCGGCTACCGTGGTACCGGCCAGGACATCAGCGAGCGCATGCGGGTGCAGCAGGCCCTGGTGGATGGGGAGCGCCGCCTGCGCGGCATTCTCGACAGTACCTATTCCTTCGTCGGCCTGCTCGATTCCCAGGGCAAGCTGCTCGACGCCAATCGTACCGCCCTGGATTTTTCCGGCATCACCAAGGAAGAGGTGCTCGGCCAGCCCTTCTGGGAAACCTCCTGGTGGCGCGACTCGCCGGAAGACCAGGCGGCGTTGCGCCAGGCCGTGGAGCGGGCGCGCCAGGGCGAGGTGGCCAGCTTTGTCGCCACCCATCTGTCGTGCCAGGGGCAGCGTCGCTGGTTCGACGTGGTGGTTTCCCCGGTCAAGGACGAGGCCGGCCGGGTGGTCTACCTGGTGCCCGAGGGCCGGGACGTGACCGAAATACGCCGCACCCAGGAAGCCCTGCGGACCCTGGTGAAGAGTACGGCGACGGTCTATGGTGAAGCCTTCCTGGGCTCCCTGGTGACCAGCCTGGCCGAACTATTCCAGATGAAATATGCCTTTGTCGGTGAGCTCCAGGCTGATGGCCGGCACGTGCTGACCCGGGCCGTCTGGGCGGACGGCAGCATCGCCCCCAATTTCACCTACAGCTTGGACCATACCCCCTGCGACCGGCTGCTGGGTGAGGGCGCCTGCATTTTCCCCAAAGGCGTCGCCGACCGCTTCCCCGACGACACGCTGCTGCGCCAGATGGGGGTGGAAAGCTACATGGGCACCACCATTCCGGGCTCCGACCAGCGCCCCCTGGGGGTGCTGGTGGTGCTGGACGACAAACCCATGCAGGAAAGCCCCGGCTACCTTTCCCTGCTCGACCTGTTCGCCCTGCGGGTCGGTATGGAAATGGAGCGCATGGCCCACGACCGGGACATCCACGCCATGAACGAGGAGCTGGAGCGCCGGGTGGCCCAGCGCACCGCCCAGCTGGCGGCGGCGAACAAGGAAATGGAAGCCTTCTCCTATTCCGTCTCCCACGACCTGCGGGCACCCCTGCGCCACATCGCTGGCTTCGTCAGCCTGCTGGGGGAGGACGGGGCCTCCACTTTCTCCCCGGAAAGCCGGCGCTACCTCTCCATCATCACGGACGCCGCCGGCCGCATGGGCGACCTGATCGATGGCCTGCTCGCCTTCTCCCGCATCGGCCGCACCGAACTGCGCAAGGCGCCGGTGGATCTGGGCAAGCTGGTGGACGAGGTGGTCGATGACCTGGCGGATGAGCCCCAGGCCCCGGAAGTGGCATGGCAGATCGACGCCTTGCCCCGGGTCCATGCCGACCGCACCCTGCTGCGCCAGGTCCTGGCCAACCTCATTGGCAATGCCCTCAAGTATTCCCGGGGCAAACCCCGGGCGGAAATCGGCATCCAGGCCCGCCAGGGCGACGGCCGTACGGTGCTGCGCATCGAGGATAACGGCGTCGGTTTCGACATGAAATACGCGGACAAGCTGTTCGGTGTCTTCCAGCGCCTTCATGGCAGCAGCGAGTTCGAGGGCACCGGTATCGGCCTGGCCAACGTCAAGCGCATTGTCGAACGCCATGGCGGCCAGGTCTGGGCCGAGGGCCAGACGGGCCTGGGCGCCGCCTTCTACGTCTCCCTGCCCGATGCGGAAAGCATTCAATGAAATCAATGGAGAAAACTCATGGATCTGAAGCGCATCCTGCTGGCCGAGGATGATCCCCGGGATGTGGAGCTGGCGCTCCAGGGCCTGGGAGCCTCCCATCTGGCCAACGAGGTGCAGGTGGTGCACGACGGCTCCCAGGCTCTGGACTACCTCTACCGCCGCGGCCCCTTCGCCGACCGGGAGGAGGGCAACCCGGCCCTGATCCTGCTCGACCTGAAAATGCCCCGGGTCAATGGCCTGGAGGTGCTGCGGGAAATCAAGCAGGACGAGGAGCTGCGCACCATTCCCGTGGTCATGCTGACTTCCTCCCGGGAGGAGGCGGACCTGGACGAGGCCTACCGCCTCGGCTGCAATGCCTATGTGGTGAAGCCGGTGAATTTCCGGGATTTCATCGACGCGGTGAAATCCCTGGGCATGTTCTGGGCCGTGCTCAACGAGCCGCCCAAGGTGTCCCTGCCCAAGTAAGGTAAAATCCCGGCTTACCTTCATCCCGGGGCGGCCGCCTGCCGCTCCCCGCCCATCCCATGGAACTGCTGACCGCCTTTCTCGACATCCTGCTGCACCTGGACAAGCACCTGGCCATCCTGGTGCAACAGTACGGCCCCTGGATCTACGCCATCCTCTTTTTCATCGTCTTCGCCGAGACCGGTTTCGTCGTCACCCCCTTCCTGCCCGGAGATTCCCTGCTGTTCGTGGCCGGCGCCTTGGCCGCCATCGGCGACATGAACCTGGCCCTGCTGGTGGCCAGCCTGTCGGTCGCCGCCATTCTCGGCAACACCGCCAACTACGCCATCGGCCGCTGGTTCGGCCAGCGCCTGCTCAACTGGAACAGCCGCCTGATCAACCGGGGTGCCCTGCAAAAGACCCACGCCTTCTACGAGCTGCATGGCGGCAAGACCGTGGTGCTGTCCCGCTTCCTGCCCCTGTTCCGCACCTTCGCCCCCTTCGTTGCCGGCATGGGTGCCATGGGCTACGCCCGCTTCACCCTGTTCAACGTCATCGGCGGCCTGGCCTGGGTGCTGTCCCTGACCCTGGCCGGCTACTGGTTCGGCAACCTGCCCTGGATCAAGGCCAACCTGTCCCTGGTGATCGTCGCCATCATCGCCGTGTCCCTGCTGCCGGCGGTGATCGGTTACCTGCGCCATCGCGCCAGCGCCTGTTGAGGCCACGGGGGACGGACCCAGCCCTGGCCTATGACGCCCCTTCTTTCCACCGCCCTGCTGTGCTGCCTCGGGCTGGCCCTCGGCCTGGGCGCCTGTACCACCCGTACCGGTTCCGATAGCCGCGGCGAGAGCCGCTTCGATCCCCGGGCCATCGCCAAGTCCGACATCGATCGGGTGGCCGAGGCCAACCAGCGGGAGGTGGTGGCAGGCCTGCACCGGCTCACGGACAAGCTCTACCGGCGCAATCCCCGGGAGTGGAAAAAGGTCGGCGTGGCCTCCCACGAGGCAGCCGTCACCCGTATTTTCCTGCCCGGGGCGGTATGGCCCGAGCTGGGCGGCAAGACCGATATCCAGGCGGTGCAGCTGGCCTTCCGCGACGACTACCAGGGCGACCGGGTGCTGGCCCTGATGGCCGGCCTCCTGGGCATGGTGCAGGCCGCCTTCGACTACAAGACCAATTTTTACGTGATCGACAGCCTGGACCCGCAGAAGCTCTACAACTGCGCCCGCAACCTGGAAATCGTCGCCTGGAAGCTGAACAACGCCCGCAACCTGGAGAGCGAGCTGTTCATCCTCTCCAACGAGCTGGACCACGCCAACCGCAACCTCTCCTTCGAGCGGGAAATCGGCCGCCTGGTGGGCTTGCTCGACTTCCTCTCCCTGGTGATCGCGGACAAGAGCGGGCGCAATGTGAACCGGGTGGTGCAGAACCTGGCGACGGCGGTGTTCCTGCCCGTGGTCGCCCTGAAATGAATCTGCAAGACTGCAATATGAGGGGGCTGGCCTAGGCCTGACTCCCTTTCCTGTTTTCCAAGGGTTTTATGAAAAAGCGAATCGTCATCCTCATCTCCGGCCGGGGCAGCAACATGGAAGCCATCCTCAAGGCCGCCGCCGACCCCGCCTATCCGGCCCAGGTGGTCGCCGTCCTGGCCAACCGGGCGGCTGCCCGGGGCCTGGAAACTGCCGCTGCCGCCGGCATCGCTACCGCCGCTCTCGACCACAAGGCCTACCCGGACCGGGAAAGCTTCGATGCCGCCCTGGCGGAAGCCATCGACGCCCATGCCCCGGACCTGGTGGTGCTGGCCGGCTTCATGCGCATCCTCTCCGAAGGCTTCGTGCGCCACTATGAAGGCCGCCTGATCAACATCCACCCCTCCCTGCTGCCCGCCTTCCCCGGCCTGCATACCCACCGCCGGGCCCTGGAGGAAGGCTGCCGCATCCACGGCTGCACCGTGCATTTCGTCACCCCGGCCCTGGATCACGGCCCGGCCATCGTCCAGGCCGCCGTGCCGGTGCTCGACGGCGACGACGAGGACAGCCTGGCGCACCGGGTATTGGCCCAGGAGCATCTGGTCTATCCCGCCGCCGTACGCTGGTTCGCCGAAGGCCGCTTGCGCCTGGTGGAGGGGCGGGTGCTGCTCGCCGGCCAGGGGGACGAATCTGCTGCGGCGGCTCTCCTGGCGCCGGCACTGGCGGCGCACTGAGCGTCGCTCATTTCAGTTCCTGCCGTCCCAACGCTGACCTCGCTTACCAAGGCTGCTCCGGTGCGCCGGTTTCTTTCGTCCATCCCCAAGGCCTTTCTCCTGGCGCTGGTGGCCTCCCTCGGCCTCCACGCCACGGCCCTGTTCGCGCCGGACATCGAGCTGCCCGTCTGGCATGACGAGCCCCCGCCCCTGGAGGCGGAGCTGGTCATGGCGCCGCCCAAGCCCATGCCGCTGCCAGTGAAGGCCAAGCCAGCGGCCAAGCCCAAGGCGGCCCGGCCTCACCCTGCTCCTGGCCCGGCGCCTGCGGTGCCCGGCAACGCGGCGCCCTTGCCTGCCGCTGCGGCAGAGGCGTCGCCGGCAGAGGCCGAACCGGAGGTCGCCGCGGTGCCCGAGCCGGAACAGCCCCCGGCTCCACCTCCCGTGGCACCCCGCCTGCCCAGCCAGGGGCAGATCCGCTTCCTGGTGGTCAAGGGCGAGCAGATGTTCGAAGTCGGGCAGAGCATCCACCGCTGGAGCATCAAGGACGGTAGCTACACCCTTTCCGGCATGACCGAGACCACGGGCCTGGCCGCCGTCTTCAAGCCGGTGCAGATCACCTACGAGAGCCGGGGTAAAATCACGGCCACCGGTCTGCAGCCGGAAACCTTTACCTCCCGACGCAACGGGGCGGAAACCGATGATCGGGCCAGCTTCGACTGGACAGCCATGACCGTGGCAGTGGGCAAGGGCGGCAACCCCCAGCCCCTGGTGCCCGGCGCCCAGGATTTCATCAGTTTCTATTACCAGTTCGGCTACCAGCCCCCGCCCAGCGGGCCGGTTGATATGATGGTGGCTACCGGGCGCAAGTTCGACCGGGTGCGCTTTCAGGTGGTGGGGGAGGAAACCCTGGAGCTGGCCTTCGGCAGCGTGCCGACCCTGCACCTGCGGGCCGCTGGGGATTCCACCACCGAGGTGTGGTTGGCCCTGGACCGGCTGCTGGTGCCGGTGAAAATCCGCCACATCGACAAGAAGGGCGACCTGTTCGACCAGATCGCCACCGAGATTCAATTTTCCAAAGAGTAAGCCCCGCCGTGACCACTGCCCGTTCCCCCCGTATCTCTCCCGCCCTGTTCGCCCACGCCGAGGCTGCCCTGGAGGCCGTGCTGCGCCTCGATTACCCGGCGGACGCGGTGGTTTCCCGCTATTTCCGCGAACACCGGGAACTGGGCCACCGGGACCGGGGCTTCGTCGCCGAGGTGGTGTTCGCCGTGCTGCGCCGCAAGCGCAGCCTGGAATACCTGGCCCGGCCCTCCGGCGCCCCGCGCCTGCTCCTGCTGGCCGCCCTGGCCTGCATCCAGGGCGCCAACCTGCGCGAACTGCAGGGCCTGGCGGCGGAGGAAGACCTGGAATGGCTGGCCGCCGCCAAGGGCGAATGGGCCGCCATGCATAAGGGGGCTGCCACCGAGGGCGCCGCATCGGAGGTGCCGCCCGCCGTCCGGCGCGACCTGCCGGACTGGCTGCACGAACGGCTCCTGGCCCAGATGGGCGAGGCGGAGCTGGATGCCCTGGTGACGGCAATCAACCAATCGGCGCCCCTGGACCTGCGCATCAATCCGGTCAAGGCCAACCGCGAAGCGGTGCAGGCCCGGCTGGCCGCCGACGGCATCGTCGCCGCCCCGACCCCCTATTCGCCCCTGGGCCTGCGCCTCAAGGACAAGCCGGCCCTGTCCCGCCATCCCCTGTTCCTCGACGGCAGCATCGAGGTGCAGGACGAGGGCAGCCAGCTCCTGGGCCTGCTGGTGGCCCCCAAGCGGGGCGAGATGGTGGCCGATTTCTGTGCTGGCGCCGGCGGCAAGACCCTGCTCCTGGGCGCCCTGATGCGCTCCCAGGGTCGGCTCTACGCCTTCGATGTGTCGGAGAAGCGCCTCGCCAACCTGAAGCCCCGGCTGGCCCGCTCCGGCCTGTCCAACGTGCATCCGGTGCGCATCGAGCACGAGGCCGACACCAAGGTGAAGCGCCTGGCGGGCAAGATGGACCGGGTGCTGGTGGATGCTCCCTGTTCCGGCCTGGGTACCCTGCGCCGCAATCCGGATCTGAAGTGGCGCCAGGACGAGGCCTCGGTGGCCGAGCTGGTGCAGAAGCAGACCTCCATTCTCGCCGCCGCCGCTCGCCTGGTGCGCCCCGGTGGTCGCCTGGTCTATGCCACCTGCAGCCTGCTGCGGGAAGAGAACGACGGCGTCGCCGATGCCTTCCTCGCCGCCCATCCGGAGTTCGTTGCCGTTTCCGCCGCCACGGTACTGGAAAAGCAGGACGTGGTCGTGCCCGGCGTCGGTGAGCGCCTGGCCCTGCAGCCCCAGCATCACGGCAGCGATGCCTTCTTCGCCGCCGTCTTCGAACGCAAAGCGCCATAAGGGACGCCATGGAACACTTGCCAGCCCTCCTGCTCGATCTTTGGGACGACCTGCAGAATCCCCAGATGCTGTGGCAGGCAGGCGTGCTGCTGGCCTGTCTGGGCATCGCCTGGTTTGGCGCCCGGGGGCTGCGCACCCGCATTCAGGCTACCCCGGAGCGCTGGCATGCCGGCCGTAGCGGCGTCAATCGCCTGCTCTTCCCCGCCATCGCCCTGGGCCTGGTGGTGGTGCTGCGCCCCGTGCTCAAGCCCTTCATGCACGTGAACCTGCTCAGCCTGGCCATCCCCCTGCTGCTTTCCCTGGGGGGCATCCGGCTGGTGGTGTATATCCTGCGCAAGGCTTTCGCGCCGTCGGGCTGGCTGGCCGCCTCGGAGCGCCTCATCGCCGCCCTCATGTGGGCCACCGTGGCCTTGCATATCGTCGGCCTGGACGATCTGGTGATCGATGCCCTGGAGCAGGTGAAATTCGCCGTCGGCCGGCAGCGCCTGGACCTGTGGATCGTGCTACATGGCCTGGTCACCGTTTTTATCACCCTGCTGGGCGCCCTGTGGCTGGCCGGGGTCGCCGAGGCCCGGCTGATGGCCGCCGACAAGCTCGATTCCAGCGTGCGGGTGGTCATGGCCCGGGTGGTCAAGGCCTTGCTGACCCTGGTGGCGGTGCTGATGAGCCTGTCCCTGGTGGGTATCGACATCACCACCCTGTCGGTGTTCGGTGGCGCCCTGGGCGTGGGCCTGGGCTTCGGCCTGCAGAAGATCGCCAGCAACTACGTTTCCGGCTTCATCATCCTGCTCGACCGTTCCATCCGCCTGGGCAACGTCATTTCCATCGACGCCGCCACCAGCGGCGTGGTGACCCAGATCACTACCCGCTACACCGTGTTGCGCGCGCTGACCGGCACCGAGTACATCATCCCCAACGAGTACTTCGTCGCCAACATCGTGCAGAGCCAGTCCTACACCGATACCCGGGTTTTTCTCAAAACCTCGGTCCAGGTGGGCTACAGCAGTGACGTAGAAAAGGCCATGGAACTCCTGGTGGAAGCGGCCCGCTCCCATGCCCGGGTGCTGCCCGATAGTCCGCCCCGGGCCTACCTGACGGGCTTTGCCGACAGCGGTATCAACCTGGAGGTGGGCTTCTGGATCGCCGACCCGGAAGAAGGCTCCGGCGCCCTGCGCTCCGACATCAACCTCGCCATCTGGCGCAGCTTCAAGGAACACGGCATCGAGATTCCCTTCCCCCAGCGGGAAGTGCGCATCCTCGGCGATGCCCCAGGGGCAGCGCCCGTGGCCGCTCCGGCTACCCCGTCCGCCGCTTAGAGCGGCCTGTATCGGTCAGTTCGTCCTTGCTCTTCCGGCAAGGCTTTCCGAACCGGATTTGATCTGGGCCGGAGAGGGGCCGCGGGGCCCGTTGCTATACTCCCCGGGCATCTGCCTACGCTTACCCGGAGCCCCCGCCCATGATCTTCAGACTCCCGTTGCTGCTCGCCGCCGGCCTGCTGCTGCCAGCTGGTTCGGCCCTGGCGGCCGACCCCAACCTGGCCCGCAACCTGGCTGCCACCTGCGCCAATTGCCACGGCACCGACGGCCGCCCGGTGCCGGGTGCCGGCATGGACAACCTGGCGGGCATGGACCGGGCTTGGCTGATCAACCGGCTCAAGGATTTTCGTGCCGGCCAGCGGCCGGGCACCATCATGCCCCAGATTGCCAAGGGCTACAGCGAGGCCCAGCTGGAACTGATCGCCGGCTACTTTGCCGCCCAGAAGGGGGAGGTGCGGCCATGAGCCTGCAACGTCGCGACTTTCTCAAGGCCCTGGGCCTGGCCTCGGCGGCAGCCCTGGCCGGCTGCGCCAGCGGCACTCCCCGGGGGGCGGCCCACGTGGTGGTGGTGGGCGGCGGCTTCGGTGGCGCCACTGCCGCCAAGTACCTGCGCAAATGGAGCCAGGGCGGCGTGCGGGTCACCCTGGTGGAGCAGGACCCCAGCTTCATTTCCTGCCCCATATCCAACCTGGTGCTTTCCGGCGACAAGACCGTGGACGACTTGACTGTCTCCTACGCCGGACTGCGGGACCGCTGGGGCGTGCGGGTGCTCCAGGATCGGGCCCTGGCCCTGGATCCAGTGAAGCGCACCCTGCGCCTGGCCCAGGGGGGCGAGCTGGCCTACGACCGCATCGTCCTCTCTCCCGGCGTCGATTTCCTCTGGGACCAAGTGCCGGCCCTGAACAATGCCGAGGCCCAGGCCCGCTTCCCCCATGCCTGGAAGGCCGGGCCCCAGACCCTGCAGCTCAGGCAGCAGTTGCAGGCCATGAAGGACGGGGGCGTGTTCGCCATCACCATTCCCAAGGCCCCCTACCGTTGCCCCCCCGGTCCCTACGAACGGGCTTCGCTGGTGGCCCATTACCTGAAGCGGCACAAACCCCGCTCCAAGTTGTTGGTCCTGGATGCCAATGAGGACATCGTTTCCAAGAAGGGTCTGTTCCTCAAGGCCTGGAGCGATCTCTATCCCGGCCTGCTGGAATACCGCCCCAATAGTGAGCTGCGGGACGTGGATGTGCGCACCAGTAGCGCCATGCTCGAATTCGACCAGGTCCGGGCCGACGTGCTCAACGTCATTCCGCCCCAGCGGGCCGGCGCCATCGCCGCCGCTGCCGGATTGAAGCTGATCAATGGCCGCTGGGTGGAGGTGGACTGGCTGAGTCTGGAGTCGGTGAATACCCCGGGCGTGCATGTCCTGGGCGACGCCATTTTTGCTGCCCCGGCCATGCCCAAGTCCGGCCATATGGCCAACCAGCAGGCCAAGCTGGCGGCGGCGGCGATCCTCAACCTGCTGGCTGGCGAGGCCCCCAATCCGGCGCCGGTGCTGATGAACACCTGTTACAGCTTCGTCGATGACCGGGAGGCCATCCACGTGGCCTCGGTGCATCAGTACGATGCCGAGAAAAAGACCGTGCTGCCGGTGCAGGGGGCCGGCGGCCTGTCTTCGGCCCGCAGCGAGCTGGAAGGGCAGCTGGCCCTGGCCTGGGCGAAAAACATCTGGGCCGACGCCCTGGCCTGATGCTCGGGACTGACGCCTTGGACTGCTTTTCCAAGGTCAACGCAAAAGGCCGCCGGGTGGTTCCGGCGGCCTTTGTTTTTGGTGCGGCGGGGCTTTGAGTCTTTAGCCCTTGCCGGTGCTGCCGAAGCCGCCTTCGCCCCGGTCGCTGGCGGTGAATTCCTCCACCAGATTGAAGGCCACCTGCAGGACCGGTACCACCACCAGCTGGGCGATGCGGTCCATGGGGTTGATGACGAAGGCTTCGTGGCCCCGATTCCAGGCGGAGACCATGATCTCGCCCTGGTAGTCGGAATCGATCAGGCCCACCAGGTTGCCCAGGACGATGCCGTGCTTGTGGCCCAGGCCCGAGCGGGGCAGGATCATGGCGGCCATCTTGCGGTCGTTGAGGTGGATGGCGATGCCCGTGGGGATGAGGGAGGTTTCGCCGGGCTTGAGGCGGATCGGGGCCTCGATGCAGGCGCGCAGGTCCAGGCCGGCGGCACCGGGGGTGGCATATTGGGGCGGGGTTTCGTGCAGACGCGGGTCGAGCAGCTTGACGTCGATGGGATGCATGGGAAGTTCTCCGTAAATCAGGGGCGGGGCAGGCGGTCGGCAATGGCGGCGACGATGGCTCGCGCCACCTCGGTCTTGCTCGCCGTCGGCAGGGGATGGGCGCCGGCGGCATCGAACAGCACCACCGTGTTCTGGTCGCCACCGAAACCGTCGGTGATCAGGTTGCCCACCACCAGGGGCAGTTTTTTGTTGATCCGCTTGCCTTCGGCGTAGGTGGGCAGGTCGTGGCTTTCCGCCGCGAAGCCGACGCAGAAGGGCGGCTGGGGCAGGGCGGCGACTTCCGCCAGGATGTCCGGATTCTTCACCAGGTCCACCGACATTTCACCCGCCGTTTTCTTGATTTTCCGCTCGGCCGGGGCGGCTGGCCGGTAGTCGGCCACGGCGGCAACGCCGATGAAGACGTCGTTGGAACCGGCCCGGGCCAGCACTTCCCGGTGCATCTCCAGGGCGGCGGTGACATTCACCCGGGTCACGCCCTGGGGGCAGGGCAGCCCGGTGGGGCCGGAAACCAGGGTCACGTCGGCGCCGGCGTGGCGGCAGGCCCGGGCCAGGGCATAACCCATCTTGCCGGAAGACAGATTGGTGATGCCGCGCACCGGGTCCAGGGCCTCGAAGGTCGGGCCGGCGGTGAGCAGCACCTTGCGGCCAGCCAGGGGCTTGGCCTGGAAGAAGGCGATGACTTCTTCGACGATTTCTGCCGCTTCCAGCATGCGGCCGTCGCCGGTTTCGCCACAGGCCTGGTCGCCGCAGCCCGGGCCCAGGAGGGCGATGCCGTCGGCTACCAGGGTGGCTGCGTTGCGCCGGGTGGCCGGGTTTTCCCACATCTGCCGGTTCATGGCCGGGGCCACCAGCAACGGGCAGTTCCGGGCCAGCACCAGGGTGGTGAGCAGGTCATCCGCCAGGCCGTGGGTGACCTTGGCGATGAAGTCGGCGGAGGCCGGCGCCACCAGGATCAGGTCGGCCTCCCGGGAGAGGTCGATGTGGGCCATGTTGTTGGCCATGCGGGCATCCCACTGGTCGGTGAAGACCGGCTGGCCGGACAGGGCCTGGAAGGTCACCGGGCCGACGAAGTGGGTGGCAGCCTCGGTCATGGCCACCTGCACCCGGGCTCCCTGCTTCTGCAGCAGGCGGGTCAGCTCGGCCGCCTTGTAGGCGGCGATGCCGCCGCTGACCCCGAGCAGGATTTTCTTTCCGGACAATTCCATTTGCATAACGGCTAGAATGGTTGATCCATCCGATTCTACTTGAAACCATGGCGATAACCGACTGGCCGGAAGACGAACGCCCCCGGGAGAGGCTGCTGCGCCTGGGGGCGGCCGGCCTTTCCGATGCAGAACTGCTGGCCCTCTTCCTGCGCGTCGGGGTGCGGGGCAAGAGCGCCGTGGATCTGGCCCGGGAGCTGATCGGCCGCTTCGGCAGCCTCACCGGCCTGTTCGGGGCCTCCCGGGAAGCCCTGGCGGCCGTGTCGGGCATGGGGGATGCCAAGTATGCCCAGCTCCAGGCAGTGATCGAAATGACCCGCCGTGCCCTGGCCGAGGAGCTGGGGCAGGGCGCGGCCCTGTCTTCCCCCGCCGCGGTGCGGGACTTCCTGCGCCTGTCCCTGGCCCAGCGGCCCCACGAAGTGTTCGTCGCCCTCTGGCTTGATGCCCAGAACCGGCTCCTGGCAGCCGATGAACTGTTCCGCGGCAGTCTCACCCAGACGTCGGTCTATCCCCGGGAAGTGGTGAAGGCGGCCCTGGCCCATAACGCGGCGGCGGTGATCCTGGCCCACAACCATCCCTCCGGCACGGCCGAGCCGTCCCGGGCCGATGAGCTGCTGACGGCTGCCTTGAAGCAGAGCCTGGCGCTGGTGGAGGTGAAGTTGCTCGATCACTTCATCGTCGCCGGCAATGCGCCGCCCCTTTCCTTCGCCGAGCGGGGCCTGCTCTGACGTGGATCAAACAGGGAGGCTTAGGCGGAAAGTTATAATCCGCCGCCAAATAAAAATAATCGTCTCATGGAAGAACAGCGTCAGCATCCCCGCTATCCGGCCCGTTGGCCTTGCGTCATCATTTTTGACCACGATTCCGCCCACAATTACCACGGCCATACCCACGATCTCTCCCAGGGCGGGGCGGCAATCCTGTCGGATTACAATGTCCCCTCCCATGGGCCATTCACCCTGCTGCTTTCGGTACCGCCCATCCAAAGCGGGGTGCGGCCCATGGTTTTGGAAATCCGCTGCCATATGGCTTATTCGGTCCATTCGCACCGGCACAGCTGTTTTCGTCACGGGGCCCAGTTCGTCGGCTTTAATGGCTCAACCAGGCAGCACCTGGCCCAGGCCTTGAACGAGCGTTTTATCCCTCGCTAAGGCGCCATTGCTGGGTGATGCAGGAAAAGTGAAAAGCCCCTTGATAATCCTGCAGACTTTAGGGTAGAATCGCCGGCTTTCCTTCCGAGATTTCTGGAGCATTATCATGGCGCGTGTCTGCCAAGTGACGGGCAAGGCCCCGATGGTCGGGAATAATGTTTCCCATGCCAACAACAAAACCAAGCGCCGCTTCCTGCCGAATCTGCAGTATCGTCGCATTTGGGTTGAGAGCGAAAACCGCTGGGTGCGTCTGCGCATTTCCAATGCCGGTCTGCGCATCATCGACAAAAAAGGTATCGACGTGGTGCTCGCCGATCTGCGCGCCCGTGGCGAAGTATAAGGAGCTGAATCATGCGTGAAAAAATCAAGCTCGAGTCCACCGCCGGGACTGGCCATTTCTACACCACCACCAAGAACAAGCGCACCATGCCTGAGAAGATGGAGATCAAGAAGTACGATCCCAAAGTTCGCAAGCATGTGATGTACAAGGAAACCAAGCTGAAGTAAGCCCCCCAAGGCTTGGCTACCCGGAAAACCCGCCGCAAGGCGGGTTTTTCTTTTTGTGCTTCCGGTTTGCGTTGGGAAGATGGGGGATGGGGAGGACTTTTGTCCTCCCGGTGGCTGGTCAGCGGACCTTCTGGCGCAAGCCGATGAGGGGAAGCCAGAGCAGGACGCCGGCGAAACAGAAAACGGACCAGTTGGCCATGGACAGGTTGAGGAAGGTCCAATCCCGGGCCGAGCAGAAGCCGGTGGCGAGGAACAGGGGCGGGTATTGGGTACCCAGCCAGTCCACCAGGTGCTCGATGGCGTTGGGATCGCCATAGGCGCATTCCAGGCTGGGGTCCGCCACCCATTGCAGCCAGGTCTGGTAGCCCGCCGTGGCCAGCCCGCCCAGGGCGGTGAGGGCGATCAGGGGCAGCCAGAGCAGGCGGGCCCGGGGCAGCAGGGCGCCCAGGAGACCCAGGGCCGCGACCTGCAGGTAGAGCAGGCGCTGGAAAATGCACAGGGGGCAGGGTTGGAGTCGGTCCAGTTGCTGGATGATCAGGCCGCTAGCGACCAGGCCGATGCAGCCGACGGCCAGGAGCAGGAAGCCCGACCGGCCGGCGAGGCGATGACGTAAATTCATGGATGGGTATGGGCTAAGGTAGCGTTGAAGGAAACCTTGCCTATTGTGCCAGCCCCGGGCCCGGGCGCCCATTAAAACGACAGACGGCCTCCCGGGGCAATGAAATGGCAAAGGCGGCGGTAAAGGCGGCGCATTTGGCCAGGTTCGCCGCCGTCGTCCCCGCCTTCCCTCGCCTTAGACGGCGTAGCGACGCAGGCGCAGGGACAATTCCTCCAGCTGGCGGATGCCGCTGGCTTCGGCCCGCTGGCACCAGTCCTGGAGCTGGGTCAGCAGCTGTTCCTTGGTGGCATTGGTGCGCTCCCACAGTTCGGTCAGTTCCTGGCGCATGGCGTAGAGGGTCTTCAGGCTGGCGCTGGTCTCCAGCAGCCGATCCAGGCGGGCGGCCAACTCTGCCGGCAACTGCTTGCGGTCGGCGGCCAGCCAGCGGCGCAATTCCTTGGCCCGCTTCAGTTCCATGCCCCGGAGCAGGGTCTTCCGGGCCTGCAGTTCTTCCCCATAGGCCTGACGCAGGGATTTGGCATAGCGCGTGAGCAGGTCGTAGCGGTGGGTGATGACCGCCTGCAGGGTGAGGTTATCCACCTGGGGGCGCAGGGCGGCGAGGCGGGCCCGGGGGGCAACTTTCTTGACCCGGGCCAAGCCGGCTATTTCCAGCAGGCGGATATACAGCCAGCCGATGTCAAACTCGTACCACTTGTTGGAAAACTTGGCCGAGGTGGCGAAGGCGTGGTGGTTGTTGTGCAACTCCTCGCCGCCGACGATGAGGCCCCAGGGGGTCAGGTTGGTACTGGCGTCCTGGCAGGTGAAATTGCGGTAGCCCCAGTAGTGGGCCAGGCCGTTGATGACGCCGGCGGCCCAGAAGGGGATCCATGCCATCTGTACGGCCCACAGGGTCAGCCCCAGGGGGCCGAACAGGATGATGTCCACGATCAGGGTGATCGAGATGCCCAGGGTCGGGTAGCGGGAATAAAGATGGCGCTCCAGCCAGTCATCCGGTGTGCCCGCACCATAGCGGGCCAGGGTGTCGGGATTCCGGGCTTCGGCGCGATACAGCTCGGCGCCCTCGGTCAGAACCTTGCGCAGGCCTTTGACCTGGGGGCTATGGGGGTCCTCGGCGCTTTCGCATTTGGCGTGATGCTTGCGGTGGATGGCGGTCCATTGCTTGGTCACCATGCCGGTGGTCAGCCACAGCCAGAGGCGGAAGAAGTGGGCCGGCAGGGGGGAGAGATCCAGGGCCCGATGGGCCTGGTGGCGATGCAGAAAAATGGTGACCGCGGCAATGGTGATGTGGGTAAGAACCAGGCCCACCACCAGATAGCCCCACCAGGGTAAGTCGATAATGCCAGAAGCCATGAAAAGCCCTTTATGTCATACACGCCGCGAAATTGCGGCCTCTTGTGTTCGCTTGCGCCCACTGGCGCCCTGATACGGCCAGGGGCAAGCCCCGGCGCCGATGGCGCGGTGCAGCAACCAGCGGTGGTGGGTTTTGTTACACTGGGCCGCAAAACACACCACCAAAAATAGATAAGGGAGGAGACCCTTGTTCCCATCCGCCATCACTGCCGCGCCCCCCGGGGCTGCGTCCGGAGAGGCGGCGCGCATGCGTCGCCTTCTGGCCCTGCTGGGGGAGTGCAACAGCACCGTGGCCCATGCATCCAGCGAGCCGGAACTGCTGGCCACCATCTGTCGCAGTCTGACTGCCCGGGGAGGTTATGCCCTGGCCTGTATCGGCCTGGCTGCACCCCGGGAAACAGTAGCGGGGAACTACTCCCTGGCGGCGGTGCATGCCGCCGCGCCGGATGACCGGCTTCCCTCTGACTGGCGCGAACTGGATCGGTTCCCCGAATACGCGCCCTTCCCGGGGGCTGTCTCCCTGCCTCTGGATGCCGTCGGGCAGCATTTCGGCCTGCTGCGGGTTTTTTCTGCCGACGAGTCCATGTTCCCGCCGGACGAGCACCAGGTGCTGGCCGATGTGGCGGCGGCCCTGGCCCTGGGCCTGGCAGCGCGCCGGATCAATGGCGACACCGAGGCGGAGGCCCGGCAACGGGCCGAAGAGGCACTGCGCCTGCGGGATCGGGCCATCGAGTCGTCGTCCAACGGCATCATGATCACCTCGGCCACCCAGCTCGATCACCCCATTACCTATGTAAATCCGGCTTTCGAGCGCATCACCGGCTACAGTGCCGCCGAGGTGGTGGGCTGCAACGGCCGCTTCCTGGTGCGGGACGACCTGCAGCAAAAAGGGCTGACGGAAATTCGTGCTGTCCTGCGGGAGCGGCGGGAGGGCCATGCCATCCTGCGCAATTACCGCAAGGACGGCAGCCTGTTCTGGAACGAACTGCACCTGGCGCCGGTGCTCGACGAGTCGGGCAAGGTGACGACCCATTTCGTCAGCGTCATCAACGACGTGTCAGAACGCATCCGTTACCAGGAGCAGCTGGAATACCAGGCCACCCACGACGTGCTTACCGGCCTGGCCAATCGCAACCTGCTGGCCGACCGCATCGGCCAGGCCATAGCCCTGGCCCGGCGGGACAAGCGCCTGGTGGGAGTGATGCTGCTCGACCTGGACCGCTTCAAGGTAGTCAATGACGGCCTCGGCCACGCCCCGGCAGACGGCTTGCTCAAAGTGGTGGCGGAGCGCCTGACCCATGCCGTGCGGGATACGGATACGGTGGCCCGGCTCGGCGGCGACGAATTCGTCATCGTCGTCGGCGACATCCTCGATGCCGACGACGTAGCCGTGGTGGCCGGCAAGATCCAGCGCGCCCTGGCCCAGCCCCTGCTGGTGGAGGGCAAGGAGCTGGTGGTTTCCGCTTCCATCGGCATCAGCCTCTATCCCCGGGACGGGGAAACCGGCGACATCCTGCTGCGAAATGCCGACGTGGCCATGTACCGGGTCAAGGAATACGGGCGCAACAACTACCGCTTCTACCTGCCGGAAATGAGCAGCATGGCCCTGGACCGGCTGGACATGGAAGGCAACCTGCGCCGGGCCCTGGAAACCGACGAGTTGCAGGTCTATTACCAGCCCAAGGTGGCCCTGGAGAGCGGCGCCATCATCGGCGCCGAAGCCCTGCTGCGCTGGCTGCACCCGCGCATCGGCCAGATCAACCCGGGGGAATTCATTCCCCTGGCCGAGGAGTCCGGACTCATCCTGCCCCTGGGCGAATGGGTGCTGGAGGAAGTCTGTCGCCAGATCGCGACCTGGCGGGAGGAGGGCCAGGCCCTGTTGCGGGTGGCGGTGAATATTTCCGCCCGTCAGTTCCGCCAGGAAAACCTGGTGGATACCGTGGGCCGCCTGCTGGAGCAATACCAGATACCCGGGGAGCTTTTGGAAATCGAACTAACCGAAAGCATGGTGATGCACGACACCGATCATGCTGCCTTCACCCTGCGGCAACTGAAGGACCTGGGAGTGACCCTGTCCCTGGACGATTTTGGTACCGGCTATTCGTCCCTTTCCTATCTCAAGCGCTTCCCCATTGACTGCCTGAAAATCGACCGCTCCTTTGTCCGCGACATCACCACCAACGCCGACGACGCCGCCATCGCCAATGCCGTCATCGCCATGGCCCACAGCCTGGGGCTGAGCGTGGTGGCGGAAGGGGTGGAGCTGCCCGAGCAGTTGGCTCTGCTGCAGCAGCATCATTGCGATGAATTTCAGGGCTTTTATTTCAGTCGGCCCATACCCGCCGGCGATTTCTCCCTGATGGTGCGCCAGGGCAAGACCCTGGCCGACCTGGCGGCGGCCCGGGAGGGCGAGCAGGAAGGGCAGGAAGGGCAGGGCGGAGCATGAGCGGCAAGCGCCTTGCCTGGTCCGTGGTGGATCGGCCGGAGTTGGCGGCCTTGCTGGAAGAGAGCGAGGTCAAGAGTTCCCACGCGGTGGATGGGGCGAGCCTCTACCACTGCCGGAAACGGGAGGGTGAGCAGGGCGCCCGGGATGTCGTCGCCATTTCGATACCCGGTGGCGCCTGTTTTGTTGTCACCATCCCGGAAAACCATACCCCCCGCCCCGAACGGCGCAAGAAGGGGCGGGGCGAGTAGGGCGAGTGGGGCGAGTGGGGAAAGTGAAGCGGGTCGGGAAAGTGAAGCGGGTCGGGCCGCAGCACCGCCGGCCCAAGTCGGGGTAAACTCCGGCTTTCCTTTTTCTGTCCCTGGATTGCCATGGCCTCCCCACGCATCCTCCTGGTCGAGGACGACGAACGCCTCGCCGACCTCACCGCCGAATACCTGCGCAAGAACGATTTCGAGGTGGCCATCGAGCCCCGGGGTGATACTGCCTGCACCCGCATCCCGGCCGAGGCGCCGGACCTGGTGGTGCTCGACGTGATGCTGCCGGGCAAGGACGGCTTCGAGGTCTGCCGCACCGTGCGCGCCGGCTACAAGGGCGTGATCCTGATGCTCACCGCCCGGGACGAGGACATGGACCAGATCCTGGGCCTGGAGCTGGGGGCTGACGATTACATCACCAAGCCGGTGCCGCCGCGCCTCTTGCTCGCCCGCATCCGCGCCCTGCTGCGCCGGGCCGTGCCCGCAACCGAGTCCGGGGAGCATGGCGAGGCTGGCGATGAGTTGACCTTCGGTCGCTTCCACATCAACCAGGCTACCCGCACCGCCCTCCTGGGGGACCAGGCCATCGACCTGACTACCGCCGAGTTCGACCTGCTCTGGCTCCTGGCCAATCATGCCGGCACCGTCCTGTCCCGGGACGACCTGTTGCAGCGCCTGCGCGGCATCGGCTTCGACGGTCTGGACCGTTCCATCGACGCCCGCATTTCCCGCCTGCGCAAGAAGCTCGGCGACGATCCGGAAAACCCCGCCCGCATCAAGACCGTGCGCGGCAAGGGCTATCTCTTCAGTCGCCATGACTGGAATTGATCCCCGCTGCCAGCCGGAGCAGGAGCCGGAAGAGCCTGCCCCGGTAACCGGGGGGCGCACCGGCACCGGGCGGGATAGCGAGCAGCGCTTCGCCCGCCTGGCCCGGGCCCGCTACAGCCTTTCCCGGCTGTTCTTCAACTTCTACCTGCTGGCCATGGGCTCCTTCGTCGGTATCGCCATGGTGGCCGACTTCGCCATTTCCACGGCGCTCCAGGGCATTACCGATGACTACGCCAAGCGTTTCATGGGCGGCACCATCACCCTCATCGAGGAGGATCTGCAGCGCCACCCCCAGGTCCAGTGGGACCGGGTGATCCGCAAGCTGGACGATAAGTTTTCCTACCACCTGGATCTGGCCGATCCCCAGGACGTGGTGCTGAACCCCAAGCAGATGGCCAAGCTGGAGGCGGGGGAGATTGCCATCGACTCCCATCGCGACATCATGTACCACCACATTCCGGGCACCGGCCGCATCCTGCTGGTTGGGCCCCTGTCGCCCGACCTGAATCCGGAATACCAGCGTGCCATTCCCCTGGAGTTGCGCATCCGCCTGCTCACCTGGACGGCCATCGGCCTGGGCTTCGCGGTGGTGGTGTGGCTGTGGATCCGCCCCATCTGGCGTGACCTGGAGGCCCTGCGCCAGACGGCGCGAGCCCTGGGCGAGGGGCGTTTCGAGACCCGGGCGCCGACCGCCCACAGCAACCTCTTCGCCCTCCTGGCAGAAACCCTGAACGGCATGGCGGAGCGGGTACAACGCCTGATCGCCGCCCAGCGTGAGCTGTCCAGCGCCATTTCCCACGAACTGCGCACCCCCATCGCCCGGCTGCGCTTCGCCCTGGAAATGGCGGCCAGCACCGATACCCGGGAGGAGCGGGAGCGCCACTGGAAGACCATGGAGGAGGACCTGGAAGAACTGGACAACCTGATCGACTCCAGCCTCATCCATGCCCGCTTCGAGCGCGAAAAACCCCAGATCAACCTGACGCCGACGCCCCTGGCGTCCTGGCTGGAAGAGGAGGTGGACGACCTGCGCATGCTCGCCGGCGGCCTCCAGATCAGCCTGGATTTCACGGCCCTGCCCCAAGGCCTGAGTGTGGGCCTGGACAAGAAGTCCATGCCCTACGCCGTGCGCAATCTGCTGCGCAATGCCTTCAAGTACGCCAAGAGCCAGGTGCTGGTGCGGGCCGACGTCGCCGATGGCCAGGTGCGCATCCACGTCGAGGACGACGGCATCGGCGTGCCGCAGGAGGAGCGGGAGCGCATCTTCGACGCCTTTACCCGCCTCGACCGTTCCCGGGATCGCACCAGCGGCGGCTACGGCCTGGGCCTGGCCATCGTGCGCCAGGTCATGGAGGCCCATGGTGGCCAGGCCAGTGCCGGCGAATCCAGTCTTGGCGGTGCAGCCTTCACGCTCGCCTGGCCTCTCTGATTTTTCGCTGAACTTCCTGTGTGCAGCCCCCGGCCCGGCGGGTCGGGTAGGGGGGGCTGTTACAGGCTGTCACAAACGCTCACGCAAGGCGCCAAGACGCGACCTGCGGCGTTGCCTAAAATTGCACCATGCCCCGTGCTTCTTGCCTCTCCGCCCCCTTATCGCTGATTTGCTGTGTTGCCGCCGGTGCCCAGCCGGCAAGTGAGTTCCACCCTGTCTCGGGAGTTGCGTCGTGACCCTGCCGCCCGTGCTGCGCCGTTTCTGGGACGCCGTGCCCCTGCCGGAAGGTTGTGGGGTGCTGTTGGGGGTGCTGGGCTTCGATCTGGTGGCAGAAGGCCGGGCCAACTTTTCCAAAGCCTTTCTCGCGGCCTTCGTCTTTTCCCTGATCGTCGCCCTCTGGCG
>DATEZY010000262.1:0-2987 GCA_035255085.1 Azospira sp.
GGATCTGTCCCTGACCGAACAGCTGACCATCCTCGGTGTGCTGCTGCTCACTTCCAAGGGCGCCGCAGCCGTGACCGGCGGTGGCTTCATCACCCTGGCGGCCACCCTGGCTACCCTGGGCGGCAAGCTGCCGGTGGAAGGCCTGGCCCTGCTGCTGGGGGTGGATCGCTTCATGTCCGAAGCCCGGGCCATCACCAACCTGATCGGCAACGGCGTTGCCGCCGTGGTGGTTTCCAAGTGGGAAAACGCCCTGGATTCCGAGCGCATGACCCGGGTGCTGAATGGCGAAACTGTGGAAGAGGCGGATGAACCAGAAGCTGTGGCCGATGCGGCGCTCAAGCCCGCCGACCTGGCCAAGGCTGCCTGAGACTAGGCTCCAGCCCAATAAAAAAGCCGCCTTCGGGCGGCTTTTTCATTGCCTGGCGCAGGGCGTGATGGGGGAGATGCAACTTGTCCCCCGAGGGTAATGCCTTAAAGGGACTTGGATAGGCACATAGATGCGTCGACATTTTCAGCAGGAGCTGCCGTGAGTCCCGAGCAATTTTCGCAACAACTGGCTGACGAGGGCTACACCCAGGTGGTGACGGTCGAACGGACGGCCGGCGAGCTGGCCGAGCATGCCCATCCCTTTGCAGCCAAGGCGCTGATCCTGGCGGGCGAGATGACGCCGAAGGTCGCCGGCAGAGTGACGGTCTACCAGGCCGGGCAGATCTTCCATCTGCCTGCCGATACGCCCCATTCCGAGTCCTACTGACCGGCTGGCGTGCGCTACCTGGTTGGTAGGAAGCCGCGGGAGTAAGGCGGCTGAGGGGCCAAGAGGAAAGAGATGTGGGTACGAGGGCAGGCAACTAGGGCCGGCGCCAGGACCTACTTCAAATAGGCGGGGCCGAGCTCGTCGCCGTCATGCCCTCAGCGGCTCCACTCCAGGGCCACCTGGAGCAGCATGAGCACTGCCATCAGCAACAGGGTGTGGTTGAGCCAGCGGCGATAGATGGCCGGGTCCAGGCGGGCCTGGATTTTCATCCCCGGGATCAGGCAGGCCACCGCCAGTACCGTCAGCAGGGCGCTCTGCCAGAGGATGCTCAGGGTGAATTGTCCATGGGCGGCCAGGGTGCCGGCCTGGGTCAGCTTGCCGACGATGAAGCAGAGATTGAAGACCTGCACCGTGGCGGCGGGGGAGAGGTCCATGCCCATGAAGTAGATGGCCAGGGGCGGCACGGAGACATTGACCGTGCCCGAGAGCACCCCGGCGACTAGGCCGAAGCCGGCCTCCGACAGGCGGTGGCGGGTGAGGGCGGACCAGTTCAGTTTTTTCAGCCGGTTGAGGTTGATTGACACCAGCATCATCAGGCCCAGGGCCAGCTTGAGGGGCGCTGCCGGCAGGCCGATCAGGAGCTGGGTGCCCATCAGGCTGCCGACCAACACATAGGCCGCCAGGCGCCAGTGCCGGGCCAGGCTGGCGCGCCAGTTGCCGCCCCGCAGGATGGACAGCACATTGAGCAGGATATTGGGCAGCACCGTGATCAGCACCGCCGTCTTGAGGTCGGTGAACAGGGCGATGCAGGGAGTGGTAATGAGGGGGAAGCCGACGCCGATGAGGCCGTGGGCAAAGGCGGCCACGGCCACCACAGCGGCGATGGCCAGGGGCATGAAGACGGGTGCAGCGACGAGATCGGCAAGCATTGGCAGGCGAGGGAGGCATCAAGTTAAGAGGGGCGAAGCGTGGGCTTTACGTACGTGAAGTGGGATTGTGGATATCCACAATCACTTTCAAACGGTCGTTTTGCAATACTCACTAGGCCAAAAGCCCTATTGGGCCCTGGTAGAAGGTTTTAAAAATATTGAACGTCCGGGGATCGATCCGGACTCGACATCTGTTCTCTCTGGAGGAGAAAAAAGTGAAAGTTTCCACCCTGTTGTTCGGCCTGATGGCCGGTGTATTGTCCTTTGGGGCAGTGGCGCAGCAACCTATCGTCATCAAGTTCAGCCATGTGGTGGCGGTGGATACGCCCAAGGGCAAGGCCGCCGACTTCTTTGCCAAGCGCGCCGCCGAGCTGACCAAGGGCAAGGTGAAGGTCGAGGTCTATCCCAACAGCCAGCTGTACAAGGACAAGGAAGAAATGGAGGCCCTGCAACTGGGGGCCGTGCAGATGCTAGCTCCGTCCCTGGCCAAGTTCGGCCCCCTGGGCGTGCGGGAGTTCGAGGTATTCGACCTGCCCTACATCTTCGACAACTACGACGAGTTGCATAAGGTGACCCAGGGTCCCGTGGGCCAGCAGCTGCTGACCAAGCTGGAACCCAAGGGTATCAAGGGGCTGGCTTTCTGGGACAACGGCTTCAAGTCCTTCTCTGCCAATACCCCGATCAAGTCCCCGGCCGACCTGCGCGGTAAGAAGCTGCGCATCCAGTCCTCCAAGGTGCTGGAAGAGCAGATGCGCGCCCTGGGCGCCTTGCCCCAGGTGATGGCCTTCTCCGAGGTCTACCAGGCCTTGCAGACCGGCGTGGTGGATGGTACCGAGAATCCCATTTCCAACCTCTACACCCAGAAAATGCATGAGGTGCAGAAGTACCTGACCATCACCGAGCACGGCTATCTGGGCTATGCGGTGATCGTCAACAAGAAGTTCTGGGACAGCCTGCCCGCCGATATTCGGGGCCAGCTGGATACGGCCATGAAGGAAGCCACGACCTACGCCAACAAGATCGCCAAGGAAGAGAACGACAAGGATTTGGAGTCGGTGAAGAAGAGCGGCAAGACCCAGGTCTATGTGCCGACCAAGGAAGAGCGGGCTGCCTTCAAGAAGGCCCTGGTGCCGGTGCACGCCAAGATGGCTGACCGCATCGGTAAGGACCTGATCCAGTCCATCTACAAGGAAACCGGGTTCACCGCCAACTAATATCCGGGTGCAAAACACAGCGCCCGCCGCCTCATCCGCGGCGGGCGTTTTTGCAACCAGGAGGAGACTTCCATGAATAAATTACTGAAT